>JAQBPV010000496.1 GCA_028287345.1 Gemmatimonadota bacterium | reverse complement strand
GGAGCGCGCCACGACCGGCGACGCTCGGCCGCTGCTCTACTATCGCGGCGGCTACGCGCAGCTCGAGCGATAGACTCCAGCTATTCAGCGGCGATGAAGAAACTCGAATGGGAACAGCAACTGACTGACTTGAATTTCAAGGAATTTGAATGAATTGATTGAATTGTTCGTCGAGGCGGTACGACTCCTCGAGGCCAGTCCTCGCTCGGGCTTTTGCACTCCCGGCGTGAAGGGTCCGAACCCGCCTACATCCGCGAGGAGTCAATTCCAACAAATTCGCATGATTCAAGTCAGGTAGTTCTGTCCTGCGCAAAGTTGCTCAACTGGGCGCCCATCGACTAAGATCGCCGACCATAGGCTCTTGATCACTCCACGACGACGACGGGGCTTCGAGCATCTCGACGATCCGGGGACGTCGCCCGAGTTGCGCGAGCGTTCCCTGCGCGACGTTCGCCTGGCAAACGCGCTGCTCGGCGGCACGAATGCCGTGTTGTCGGAGCTCCGGCGCATCATGCCGGACATGGGTCCCGACTTTTCACTGCTGGACGTGGGCACCGGCCTGGCGGACATTCCAATTCGCGCGCGGCAGCTCGCCGAAACGAAGGCCGTGCGCATGACGACATATTGCGTCGACAAGGCAGAGACGCTCGCGCGGCTCGCGGCGCGGGTGCTCGACGGCAGCACGTGCGGCGACGCGCGATTTCTGCCCTTTGCCGATGCGAGCGTCGACGTCGTGATCTGCTCGCAGGTGCTACATCACTTCGAGGACGCCGAGTTGGAGATCGTATTGGCTCAGCTGCATCGGGTCGCACGGCGTGCCGTGATCGTGAGCGACCTGCGGCGCAGCTGGTTCGCGGCCGCTGGATTCTGGCTCGCGACGTGGCCGATGGGTTTTCACGCCGTGACCCGTCACGACGGAGCGACATCGGTGCTGCGCGGCTTCACCGGGGGCGAGCTCGCCGAGCACGTGCGTCGCTCTACGGGCCGCGACGCCCTCGTGCGCCGGCATCCTGGCTACCGTCTCACCGCTACCTGGGACCCGCACCCATGACCGACCTTCCGCCACTCGAGCTCGGTTCCATGCCTGCCGCGAAGGAGATGAGGACGCTCGACGAGCGTGTCGTCATCGCTCCGCTCACGCGCATCTTCCGCCTCGCCGCCGAAGTCGAACGGTGGCCTGCCCTCCTTTCGCATTACCGGTTCGTGCGTTTCGTTGAGAGAAGGCGCGACGGAGGCGGCATCGTCGACATGAGCGCGAACCGGCCATTCGGCATCATTCAGTGGCCCACTTGGTGGCGCTCGAAGATGCAGGTGCATGCACCGTCGAGCGGCCATGCGCCGAGCATCCGGTTCACGCACATCGATGGAGTGACCACGGGCATGGAGGTGGAGTGGTCATTCATTGAGACGCCGAAGGGCACGCACGTGAAAGTGCTGCACATGTGGGACGGACCGAATGTGCCCGTCGTGGGCGCTTCGGCGGCGACACTCGTCATCGGTCCGGTATTCGTGCACGGCATTGCAAGCCGAACGCTCGAGGGGCTCGCCACGCATGCGGAGCGGGATGCGATCGGCGCGGGAAACTGAATCCAGTCAGAACAAACCAGGAGCATGCTGTGGCTGATCGTCGTCGTGTGGCAGTGACGGGAATTGGAGCGGTGACACCAATCGGCATCGGGCGACAGGGCCTGTGGGACGGGCTCCGGCGCGAGAAGTCCGCCGTCGCGACCCTGACGCGGTTCGATCCATCGGTCTGGCGGAGCCACAACGCCGCGGAGGTGAACGACTTCCATGCGGCCGACTTCATGGACGCGAAGCGTGTCAAGCGGCTCGACCGCTTCGGCGCGTTCTCCGTCGCGTGCGCGAAGCAGGCCATCGAGGACGCAGGCATCGACCTCGCCACCGAAGATCGCGAGCGCGTCGGCGCAATGATGGGCAGCGCGCTCGGCGGCATTCGCTTCGCCGAGGATCAACTGCGCGTCTTCCTTCGTGAAGGCGCGAAGTCGCTGGATCCATCGCTCGCGCTCAACGTGTTCGCCGGCGCGGCGAGCTGCAACATCGCCATCGAGCTCGGAGCGCAGGGGCCGAACAGCACCAACGCGATGAGCTGTGCTTCCGGCACGATTGCCGTCGGCGACGCATTTCGCGCCATTCGTGACGGCTACGCCGACGTGATGTTCGCCGGCGCCTCGGAAGCGCCGTTGGCGGATCTGTGTTATGGCGCGTTCGCGATCATTCGCGCGATGTCCACGCGCAACGACGACCCGTCGGTTGCGTCGCGACCATTCGACAAGGATCGCGATGGCTTCGTCATGGGTGAAGGCGCGGCGGTACTCGTGCTCGAGGAGCTCGAGCGCGCGATGGCGCGCGGCGCGCACATCTACGCGGAGGTGGTTGGCTTCGGCAGCTCGAACGATGCACACCACATGACGGCGCCGCGTCCCGATGGATCGCAGGCAGGCCGCTCGATGCGGCTCGCGATCAAGGACGCCGGCATCGTGACGAACGACATCTCGTACGTCAATGCGCACGGCAGCTCCACGCCGCTGAATGATCCCACCGAGACGCTGGCGATGAAGACGATCTTCACCGACCACGCCGCGAAGCTTCAGGTGAGCAGCACCAAGGGCTACTACGGCCACGCACTCGGCGCATCGGGTGCGATGGAGCTCGCGATCACCGCGCTCGCGCTCGACCAACGCTGGCTTCCGCCCACGCTCAACCATGACGCGCCCGCCGAGGGGTGCGACCTGGACTACATTCCGAATCATGGGCGCGACTGTGACGTGGAGTATGCGCTGAGCAACAGTTTCGGTTTCGGCGGTATCAACGCGGCGGTGGTGCTCAAGCGGCACGACGGGGTCTGACGACCTTTTTCGAATTCACACTGAACGGAAAGATCAAACAATGCGCGACAGCTGGCGTCACTTCGTCGCTGAGTTCATCGGCGTGTTCGCCCTGGTGTTCATCGGCGGCGCCACGATTCTGTCCGCCGCAATCGGGGGCATCCACCCCGTGCTCGTCGCGGCCATTGCGCACGGCTTGATCCTCTCGCTGATGATCACGGCGACGATGCGCATCTCCGGCCACCTCAACCCTGCGGTGACGATCGGGTTTCTCGTCACTCGGCGCATTGGGCCGGTGATGGCGGTCATCTACATCATCGCGCAGCTGCTCGGTTCGTTGATCGCGTCGTATGCGCTCAAGGGGCTGTTCCCTGCGGCAACCGTGTTGGCGACTCGGCTCGGCGGGCAGTTCGTTGCCGCCGACGTCACGACGTTTCAGGCCATCACGCTCGAGGCGATTGCGACGTTCTTCCTCGTGTTCGTCGTCTTCGGCACCGCGGTGGATCCGCACGCGCCAAAGGTCGGCGGATTTGCGATTGGCCTCACCGTGACGGCGGATATTCTGGCGATCGGCTCACGGACCGGTGCGTCGATGAACCCTGCACGCTCGTTCGGGCCCGCCGTGGTGAGCAAGCTGTTCGAGGGGCACCTGGTCTACTGGATCGGCCCCATCATCGGAGGCATTGCGGCCGCGTTGCTCTATGACGGGTTGTTCCTGCGTCGCGGCAAGGATTCGCCGGATCACGGCGCGCTCGAGCCGTAGTGGCTAACCAAGTAGCCACTTCATCGCTCCGAGCAGATAGCCGAGCCACGCCACGCCGATAGGCACCAGCGTGAGTCCGACGCTGAAGATCAGCCCGTGGCGAAAGAGCGTCGGCCCCACTGGCGCCACCTCGTCGCCCCAGACGCGCGCCAGCAGTGACTCGAGCATGAAGCCGAACGAGTAGCAGGCGTTGGCGAGCACACCGTAGACGACTACAACCTGCCACGGCACTCGCATTGGCAGATGTGGCGGCAGGAGAGTCAGCACCTGAATGGTGCCGAGTGTGAGCAACCCCGCCCCGCCGACGATGAGGTTGTATGTCGGCCGGCGGGATTCCCACCAGACGAACAGCTTCTCCGGCGAGCGGCGAATTGCCGGAGCGGGAAAGAGTAGTCGAGCGAGCGCGGTCATCGTGCGTCTCCGGTCTGAGCGGCCACCGGATGATGCGCAGACCAGCCTTTCTTGTCAAGTACTTTGTGTTTCAAAGCCCACCACTGCGCTTGGACGGCATCGAACCAGTCATGTGATCAACCAAACGTGAACGAGAACGTCTGAATGCCGGCGTCGAAAAACTCGATCTCGAACAGTCGATCCACGATGGGCTTCGGCTGCCGGATCAGCTGATACAACCGCTGTTCGACCGCAGTGCCGTTCCCCTGGGCATCGACATCCGCACCGTGCGATGCGCCAGGCGCGCGTCCATCGATGAGCACACGGAATCGCACCGGTGTGCCGCGCGGCGATGGCCCCATGACGAGATGCAGGTCGCGCGCATGAAAGCGATAGGCGATCCGGCCGTTCGCCTTTTGCAGCACCGTGGCCTGTTTCCCCATGGTCCACTCGCCCGACAATGCCCACTCGTTCAGCGCGAACCGCCCGGGCAACGAGTAGCTACGACCCTTGTCCAACACTGCACCACCGGGTGATACGAATCGCTGCGTGCGATCGTAGCCCACGTAATTCTCCGGTGACTTCAGGTTCTCCCAATCCGCAGCGGCCTCCACACCGCGTGCATCGACTTTCACGAGCTCCGAACCAACTCCCGTGGTGCCGGCTTCGGCCAGCAACTGTTGAATGACTCGCTCCGATTGCTCGTACTCTCCTTCGCCGAACTGATGATGCCGAATGCGGCCCTTCGCATCGATGATGTAGAGCGCCGGCCAGTACTCATTCTTGAACGCGCGCCAGACGGCGAAGTCGTTGTCGATCGCAATCGGATACTCGATCCGCGAGACCCTGGCGGCCTGGCGAACGTTGGCGACGCCTTTCTCGAACTCGAACTCCGGCGAGTGCACACCGATCACCACCAGCCCCTTGTCCTTGTACTTCTCGGCCCATGCTCGCACGTACGGCTCGGAGCGCTGCCAGTTGATACACGAGAAGGTCCAGACGTCGACGAGCACGACCTTCCCGCGAAGGCCAGCTGGTGCAAGTGGCGGTGAGTTGAGCCATTCGGTAGCCCCTCCCATGGAGGGGAACTCGTCTCGAGCGGAGAAGAGGCTCGCTGCTGATGCATGGTGAGGTGCCACGGCTCTGTCCTCGGCTGATGTCTCGAGCGCAGCTCCGACTGCTGCGACGAGAGTTGCGCCGAGCAGGATCTGGTACGGTTTCATGACGGATGCCTTTGGCTCGGTCCGGGAATGGGATCCACTGATGCGAGAATACGACGAGCGTGGCGACGACTCCATTGCACCATCGTATCGGTCGACGCTACTGACCGCGTCCGAGCCCGCTCGAGGCGGCGAAGAACTCCAATGCCCGCAGCTCCAACGCCAGGCATTCGACGGCCCACTCGCGATTCTTTCTGCAGTGGATCCACTCGCTCACGAAGACCTGCGTGAACTGATTCTTCAGTGTGCGCTGCGCTCCTCGCTGCCAACGCTTGTGGCAGTAGAGTGAGACCCAGCATCGAAACTCGGCGGTGCGCTTGAGCTGATGCTTCGACTCGAGTCCACTCGCGAGTGGTTCCCATGCGATCACCATGTCGCCAGGCGCGAGCTCGGGCACGCGTGCGATGAGTTTCTCGAGGCTCCCGACCATTTCCGGCTCCGCTGATGTCGGGATGCCGACGCGGACGATCAGCTGTTCCTCGGGAGAGCCGCCCTTGTACACGAGAAGCTTTCGCTTCCGCCCTCGCGCCGTGCCAGGCACGCGAAGCACGCTCTGCGCGTATTCATGCACCGGCGTCACCCATCGGTAGTCGAGCGAGCGGTGGTCACCCACCAGCAGGAATGGCGCGTGTGGCGCGAGCAGGAAATCCGCGTCGTCGTCGTGAATGAGGCGAAGGATTTGCTGTCGCCCGCTCAACCCCTCCGAGTCGCCGCGCACGTCCAGGCCATAACGCCGACGAAGACTGCACAGCACCGAGATGCACGCAGGGCTGTACGAGCCGACGTTGACCATGATCGGTGCAGTTCGCGAGTACTCCACGAGCTCCGCTGCTCTCGACGCCTCCTGCCGGTCTGGCTCCGAACGCGCCGTCCATCGCGTGCTCGCCGCCGTTGGCCGCGGAACGAGCGCCGGCTCCTGCGGAAAACGACTGTGCAGACGGAGACGCCTGTGGCTCGCGAGCAGTTGAATCCTGCTGTCGCACTCTTCGATCGCTTCCTCGAGCAACTCGAGGTCGTGCAGGCAGGAGCCGTCGAGGTCATTGGTGAGCTTCGCCTGCGCCATGCGCCATTCCGTCTCGCTCACCGGAGCGCCGGCGCCACCCTCCGCGACGACGCTCGCGGCCGACGCGAGTTCCACTCGGCGCAACGGTGCGTCAGTGCGCGCCGGTATGCTCGCTGCATTCGCCTCCGTCACGGGCATGACGAAAGCGTAGCCTTCCTTCTTCAGGGTCTTGATGTAGGTGCGCGATTGATCATCGCCCAATGCCAGACGCAGCGTTCTCACCTGCTTGGCGACATTGCTCGGGTTGGCGCAGCCGCGCCAGAGCGCGTTCAGCAACGTCTTGCCCGTCACTGGCCTCGGCCGATGCTCCAGCAACACGAACAACACATTCCGCGGGACGTCGCTCAACCCGATGGGCTCACGCCCGCGGAACAGCGCGTAGCAGTGAGAGTCGTCCATCTCGGCTGAGAACTCGCCGAAGTGCAGTTGCCTCATCTCGTGCCTGGTGGCAAGGGAGCGTCAGGCCGTGGTCATGAATCGGTCATGATTCGGACGTGGTTCCGTGGCACCTGCCGCCTCACAGTGCATACGCCGTGAGCCAGTGCTACTGAGAGAGACTACGCCACCGCACATCGGCCGCAAGACAAACAGCTGAGGCGCCTTTCAATCTCGGCACTGGTTCACGTAAGCATTTCCAGACAGGGACTGCGGTCGTTCACACGAGGCCACCATGCCACACACCACGCCAGTCGTATTTGTCGTCGACGACGACATCTCCGTTCGCGAATCGCTCGAACTGCTGATTCGCTGCGAAGGCTGGATACCCGAGACGTTCGCTTCCGCACAGGAATTCCTCGATCGCCCGCGCGTTCAGGCGCCGAGCTGCCTGATCCTCGATGTCAGGCTACCCGGGCTCACTGGTCTCGATCTGCAGAAGCTCGTGGCAACGGACCGCAGCTACCTCCCCATCATCTTCATCACCGGCCACGGCGACGTACGGACCACCGTTCAAGCAATGAAGGCTGGGGCGATCGAGTTCCTGACCAAGCCCTTCGACCACGACGTCCTGTTGGCGGCCATCCGTTTTGCGCACCAGCGCAGCAAAGCAGCGCTCGAGCATGAGGCGGAGGCCGAGGCGCTGCGGAATGGACACGCGTCGCTCAGCCGGCGCGAGAAGGAAGTGATGGACCTGGTCGTATCCGGAATGCTCAACAAGCAGGTGGGCGGTGAGCTCGGCATCAGCGAGATCACCGTGAAGGCGCACCGCGGCAAGGTGATGCGAAAGATGAAGGCCCACTCCTTCGCACACCTGGTGCAGATGGCGGCGGGACTCGAGCCGCTACCGCCGGTCGGTCAACCCTGGGCGCGCAGTTCTCGCTTCGAGCCGTACGTCGCCTCGTAGCGCGCCACCGACTCGAGGACGATGCGCGAGGCCTCCTCGCTCTTGCCCCACCCGAGGATCTCGACGCGCTTGCCCTCGAGATCCTTGTACGTGCGAAAGAAGTGCTCCACTTCCTTCAGCAGGTGCTGCGAGATGTCGGCGATGTCGAAGTACTCCTGCTGAAATGGATCATGCTGCGGCACGCCGAGGATCTTGTCGTCAGGCTCGCCGCGGTCGAGCATCTTCAGCACGCCGATCGGCCGCACGTCGATCTGGCATCCGGGAAACGTCTCTTCCTTCACCAGGACGAGAACGTCGAGCGGATCGCCATCCTCGTGAAGCGTACGCGGGATGAAGCCATAGTCTCCCGGGTAGTGCACGGCCGAGAAGAGCACGCGATCGAGCTTGAGCATGCCGCTGGCCTTGTCGAGCTCGTACTTGTTGCGGCTGCCCGACGGAATTTCGATCACGGCGGTGACGCACTCGGGCACCTGCATGCCCGCGGGGAGGTCGTGCCAGAGGTTGAGCATCACGCGTCGTGGTGGGCCGACACAGCTGGCCGTGAGATGGGATTCCGTGCGTCCTGCAGATCGGTATTCGCTCCCTCGCTGCGCGTCATGGCGCCCTTGTACTTCATGGCGTCTTCCTCGATGCCGAAGTTCACCATGTCGAGCTCGAGGATGCGCTCCATGTCCGCCGGCGAAAGATCGGGCGCATCGCTCGCCGCTGCAAACTCGTCGAGCTGCGCATCGTCGTAAATGTTCGGCAGCGTCGTCACCACGAGTGGCTCGGCGAGCAGCCACTTGAGCGCGGCCTGGCCAAGGCTCATCCGGTCGCGCTGCATGAAGTCCAACGTCTTCACCTTCTCCACGCCGTTCACCAGCCAGCTGCGCGGACGGTGGCGACGGTGATCGTTCTCGGGAAACACCGTGTCCGCCGTGTAGTTGCCCTCGAGCATACCGCTGGCGTGCGTCACGCGGACGTTGAAGCAGCAGTTGGGTGCGTGACGACGTGCCGCTTCGATCATCGCGGAGCCGGGATGCTGCTCGAGGACGTTCCAGATCATCTGGATAGTGTTGATGTCCGGCTCGCGCTCCACGAGCTCGACGGCCTCGTACAGCCAACCAATTGCGGGACCAAACGCCGCGCCCCACGTCTTGATCTTTCCTTCGCGCTGCAAATCGCGCAACGTGCCCCAGAGCTCTGGATCGCGCACGTGCTCCATCTTGGCGTTGTGGATCTGCAGCACGTCGATGTAGTCGGTCTCGAGCCGCTCGAGGCACCTGTCGACGGCGAGTCGCACGAACGCGGGGTCCGTGCGCATCGGCAGCTCCTGCTGCCCTCTCCGGTTGGCGAGTGCGACTTCGTCGTAGATGTCGTAGCCGATCTTCGTGCCGATCACGATCTCGCTGCGGCGTCCGCGGAACGCCTCGGCGATCTGCTTCTCGGCGCGTCCATTTCCGTAGGCGTCGGCCGCGTCGAAGAACGTGACGCCATGCACGTCGAGCGCACGGCGCATCATCGCGACGGCCTCGGCGTCGGACTTCTCGCCCCACCAGCCGGTGGAGACGGTCCACGTGCCGAAGCCAACTTCGCTGACCCGGACGTTGGTGTTGGGGAAGAGTCGGTACTTCATCGCGGCACTGCCTGAGGAGGAGAGTAGGAAGATAGAAGAAGCGCCGCCGCTTCACGCGCAAAATACGTGATCACGACGTCCGCACCCGCCCGCCGGATGCCGATCAGGCTTTCCATCATCGCCCGCTCGAGATCGATCCAGCCGCGCTCCGCGGCTGCATGGATCATCGCGAACTCGCCACTCACCTGGTACGCGGCGAGTGGATATCCCGTTTCGGTCTTCACGCGCGACACGATGTCGAGGAACGGTCCCGCCGGCTTCACCATGATCATGTCGGCGCCTTCCTCGATGTCCTGCAACGCCTCGCGCAGTGCTTCGTTCGTGTTCGCCACGTCCATCTGATAGCCGCGGCGGTCGCCGCTCTGCGGCGTGCTCTCGGCGGCTTCGCGGAACGGGCCGTAGAAGGCGCTCGCGAACTTTGCCGCGTAGCTCAGGATCGACGTGTTCTCGAATCCGGCGTCGTCGAGCGCATCACGGATCACGCCGACGCGACCGTCCATCATGTCGCTCGGAGCGACGACGTCCGCCCCCGCGCGCGCATGCGAGAGCGACTCGCGCACGAGGAGGTCGAGTGTGGCGTCGTTGTCCACTTCGCCGTTGCGGAGGATGCCGCAGTGGCCGTGATCCGTGTACTCGCACATGCAGACGTCGGTGATGACGACCAGTTGCGGCAGCTCGGTCTTGAGCGCGCGCACGGCGCGCTGCACCGGTCCTTCGTCATCCCACGCTCCGCTGCCCTCGGCGTCCTTGTGATCCGGGATGCCGAACAGCAGCACGCCTCCCACTCCGACGGCCGCAGCGGCGCGTGCATCGATGAGCAGTTCGTCCACCGACGTCTGAAACACGCCCGGCATCGACGACACGGCAGTTCGCACGCCGGAACCGGAGCGCACGAACAACGGAAGCACCAACTGCGACGGCGCGAGAACTGTCTCCCGCACGAGGTTTCTCAGTGCGGCAGTTCGGCGAAGGCGGCGTGGACGGTATTCAGGATATCTCGGCATTCCGTAGCTCGTGTATCGAATGGGATCGACTCCAAACGCAGTCATTCCCCTGATTCTTCCAATTCCGTGATTCTAGCCAGCAGTTGCAGTCGCAGGCAGCAAGGCCAAGGACAAACAGAAGGCTCGAATCACGGAATTCAAGAATTGGAAGAATCTGATCTCTGTTGTGAACCTGGCGGCGCACCGGTCTTGCGAACTTTGAATATTGTCGTCCCGAGCGAAGCCGAGGGACCTGCTCTTCCGGTCTACTCTGGCTGTGGCGACGGAACATGACTCGCCCGGCGCAACCCTTCCAGGATCTCCGACGCCCCTTCGCCACGCAACTGATTCGCCAGACGAATCCCGCTCAGCTCCGGGTCGTTCACGTCCATGGCGATCGAGCCGCGCACGACACGCGTCCCGTGCACGTCGGCGATGAGTCCATGCAGCATCGGCCCTCCTTCTCCCTCGATCGCCAACGCCCCGATGGGCACCTGGCAACCACCTTCCAGCGCCGCGAGGAACGCACGCTCGGCGTGCACCGCGCGCATCGTCGGAAGGTCGTTGAGCGAATCGCACAGGGCGCGCATCCGATCGTCCGTAGTGCGCGTCTGCACGGCAATCGCACCCTGACCCGCCGCAGGCAACCATGCCGGCGCATCGAGATAGCAGGTGATGTGCTGCTGCGCGCCGAGCCGGTGCAATCCCGCCGCCGCGAGAATCGCCGCGTGCACGCGCCCTTCGTCGATCTTCTTGAGCCGAGTGGGCACGTTGCCACGCAGTTCGGCGACTTCGAGATCGGGACGTCGCGCGAGCAACTGGGCTCGACGACGCAGGCTCGACGTCCCGACGCGCGAGCCCGGCGGCAACTCCTCGAGCGATTCGGCGAGGATGCGCCCGTTCACGACGAGCACGTCGCGGGGATCCTCGCGCGCGAGCACCGCAGCCACGATGAGCCCTTCCGGCGATTCGGTCGGCAGATCCTTCAGCGAATGCACCGCGACGTCGATCTTTTTCTTCAACAATGCCGTTTCGAGCTCCTTGGTGAAGAGCCCTTTCGCACCGATGGCGCTCAGCGCCTCGTCGAGCCGCTTGTCGCCGACCGTCTTGAACGTGACGAGTGCGCTCTCCACACCCTTCTCGGCGAGCGCGCTCTGCACCATCCGCGCTTGCCTGAGGGCGAGCTCGGACGTACGCGTGCCGATCTTGACGGGGGTGCTGTCGCTCGACGTCATAGCCGTAAGGTAGTGTCTCGCATCATGGGCGTCCGAGCAATGCTGCCGCCAGTCGCGCGGGAGCCGCAGGATGTGCGCGGAGGAATAGATCCGGCTCGATGAGCTCCAGTTCCATGAGCACGAACCGCCCATCGACGACACAGCCGTCCACCCGGGCATACTGCGACGGCTGCCCCGCCGCCTCGAGCACGCGACGCGCCTGGTCGATTACCTCGCGCGACGGCTCCATCACATCGGAGGTACCGCCATGCGCCTGCTGCACTCGAAAATCATCACGCCGTGGTCGCTTGAGCACGGCGTGGCTGTACTCGCCGCCGTAGAACAGCAGCGACCACTCGCCCTCCGTCTGGATCGCCTCGAGAAAAGGCTGTACGAGCACGCGCCCGCTCTCCACCATCGACGAGAAATCCGCCGCTCGAGCGCCCGCCTCGCCGGCGCCCATGCGCCATGTCTGATGTGCCGACACGGACACCGCTGGCTTCACCACGACGTCGCTCCAGCCAGTCTCGCGAAGGATGTCGCCGAGCGACGAGCGCTCTCCGCGCTCCACCCATCGCGTCGGCACGATGGCAATGCCGCGATCGGCCAGATCGCGGAGGTAGCCCTTCTCCGCATTCCACCGCAGGAGCGACGGCGCATTCACGACGCGCACATCGAGACTCTCGAGACGATCGAGCCACGCGAGGAACTCGTCGAGGTGCAGGTGATAGTCCCACGTCGAGCGGATCACGACGGCAGCATATTTCTCCCAATCCAGCGCATCGTCATTCCAGATCGCCGGCTCGGAGCGCACGCCACTCGCGGCCAACGCAGCGACGAGCAGCCGATCATCATCCGTGAGGTCGGCCACCTTGGCCGACGTCGCGAGTGCAATCACAGTCGCTGACCCTGTCACGAGAGAACGCACGGCGTGTCGCCGGCACGGATGAGGGCATCACT
>JAQBPV010000373.1 GCA_028287345.1 Gemmatimonadota bacterium | reverse complement strand
CATTCGCTGGAGAGCCACTCGTCGAAATGGGTGCGCCGTTTCTACATTGGTTGAAGCGGTGCCTGTCGCGGACGCGGCTCAATCGTGCCGACGCTAGTTCTGCGCGCGGCGGTCTGCGTCAACTTGTATGATCGGGTTGTTTGTGCGGCGAGGCGCCTCGTCGGACGGGAAAGGAAACATGATTGACTTGAATCATGCGAATTGTAAAAGAATTATTGGAATCCACTCTCCGCTGAGAGAGATGCGCTTCGCCCAGGCTGAACTGCTTTCTCTGAAGCTGCTGCGCAAGGCTAGTCTTCGCCGCAGCGATGAAATTCCCAAGAATTCTCATGATTCAAGTCAAGCTTTTGCTGTTCTGAAAAACCCCATTGGAGAGTTCATGAATCGCTTCACCAAATGCGTCTTTGGCGCGCTGCTCGTTGTGTCGGTTGTCGCACCAGCCGCGAGCGCGCAGAAGAAGATCCTCGTCTACACGCGGAACTATACGCCCGACGGCAAGGGCTACGTCCACCAGAACATCGCCGCCAGTGTGGAGGCGATAAAGAAGATCGGCGCCGAGAAGGGCTTCGGTGTCGAGGTGTCGGAAGACCCGGCGAGTTTCACTGACGCCAACCTCAAGCAGTACGCGGCGCTCGTGTTCTCCAACAGCAACAACGAGGCGTTCGCCACCGATGCGCAGCGCGAGGCGTTCAAGCGTTACATCCAGGGCGGGGGTGGGTTCGTCGGCATCCACTCCGCCTCAGGATCGCAGCGCGATTGGCCGTACTTCTGGTCCGTGCTCGGCGGAAAGTTTGTCGTTCACCCAAAGCTTCAGAAGTTCACCGTGCGTGTCGTGGACTCGTCGCATGTGGCGACGAAGGGCGTCCCGGCGGAGTTCGAATGGACGGACGAGTTCTACTTCGTCGACCACCTGAATCCCGGCATCCATCCGGTGCTCGTGGCGGATCGGACGAAGCTGCAGTATCTCGACGCGGTGAAGAACGATCTCTCGGGCTTTGCGACCCAGACACCGCTCGCGTGGTGGCAGAAGTTCGATGGCGGCCGAGAGTACTACATCGCGCTCGGGCACAACAAGGAAGACTATGCGAATCCGATTCTCGTGAAGCTCATCGAGAATGGGATTGTCTGGGCGATGACTCCGTAGTCCTGTCGTCCCGACAGGAGCTCGTAGCGCGACCGAGGGATCAACGGCCTTGGGCAGGCGCCAACAGTTCCCCGTGAAATTGGCCACTACGCCACTCGAAAGTCGTGGAACTACTTGGCCGTTTTTCCACCGAGTGACTTGATGTACAAAATGATCGACGCCACTTCGGCATCGCTCAACACACCGCGGAAGGTCGGCATCCCCGGCTCGAATCCCGCGACGATCTCCTTCGCCGGATCGTAGATCGAACGACGCAGATAGTCGTCGTCCGCTTTCCGTACCGCGCCGCCAACCAGCTTTACACTGGAACCGTACAACAGGCGAAGCGTCGGCCCCGTCTTGCCAGCCGTCGTCCCATCGATCGAATGACAGCCGATGCAGCCCTTCTGCGAATAGAGCGCTGCGCCGAGCGTCGCCGTCGGTGTCACCTTCGCCGCCGCGACGGCGACAGGCTTCGGCGTCGCGGCGCGCAAGTCGACAGAGCCGAAGCCCGCACGCGCGAGATCGAGTGGGTCGGCCGCATTCACCGTGAGATACAGGGTGTCGCGCAGCGCCACTCCGGCCTTGCTGCGCACGTCGTACGCGAGCTGCATCTGCATCACCGGTTTCATGTCCGGCAGCACGAGCAGCACTGTGCGTCCGTCGGACGAGAGATGCGCGCGCACCGGCAGCGACTCTTCACCCGCGGTGCCGTCGAGCTTGAAGTGGCCGGAGCCATATGCCGAGCTGCGCACGTAGTTCCAGCGCTTGACCTCGAAGTGCGCCGCGTCGGCAACGGAGGCTGCATCGAGCGGCGACGCGAAGCGCACAAGAACACCCTGCTGCCCAGAGCGAACCGAGATCGGCAACGTGCTCGGACGTCCCGTGTAGCGCAGACGGATGAGACTCGAGACTTCCGTCGCCTTCGAGCCCCACACGCTGAAGCCCGCGAGGTACAACTGCCCATCGCTTGGCCCCACTCGACCCTTCAGCGTCGGCGCGCGATAGTCGCCCGGCAGCGCGATGAGCGCGCCCTGCACGCCCTTCTTCGTGCTGTCGATGTAGACGCGAAAGGGACCAGGCCTTCCATAGGAGAGATGGACGAGCGCATCGCCGCCGAAGGCCATCTTGTCGCCAATCCCCGGCACCCAGACTTCGCCCGCGCCGGACTGATCGACTTCGTGAGGAATCCAGAGCAGCGGCAGATCGGGCGTTGGGGGATTGGCCCGATGCGCCGAGGCAGGGACGCCGTAATATCCGCCCTCGCGAATGAGGAAGATGGGCGTCGACGGAACGAAGTTGCCCTGCTGGTCCGACGCGGCGATGGCGCCGTTGCGTGGATCGACACCGATGATCGGTTCACGCAATCCCGTCGCGAACGTGCGGATGGAGCGGCCGTCGGCCGAGACTTCCTGAATGGTGCCCGACTGATCGGAGCCGGCACGAAAGCCCGTCATGATCGCCGGCGACGTCTTCGGCCCGAGGTCGAGTGCGCTGCCGATGGCGAGATAGAATCCGCCGCCCGGCTTCGCGCCCATGCCGAGTGGAAACTCGCGCGACTCTCCCGACTGATGACTCAGGTTGCTGAAGTTCTCGTAGACGTCGGCTTCGCCGTCGCCGTTGATGTCGCGCAACCGCACGATTCCCTGGCGATCGTGGATGTAGATGGTGTCTCGAACGACGTTGATGTTGAGTGGCTCATACAGTCCGGAGGCAAATCGCTTCCACTCGACCTTCTCGAGTCCGCGATTGATGCCGGAGACGATCCACACGTCTCCCTCGAAGGTCACCACGGCCGCGCGTCCGTCACGGAAGAAGTCGACGTCGGCGACGCGCACATTACGTCGCCATGGATTCGCAAGCGGCAGCGTGAACCGATCGATCACGTAGTCGGCCGAATCCAGCGACGCCACGCCGCGCGTCGTCACACTTCCCGCCCAATGTGCCGCACCGCCATTCGCGACGTCGGCCATCGTCAACGGCTCGGCGAGCATGGCGCGCATGACGTCCGCGTCGCTCGAACGGCCGCGCCACGCGACCACGCGGAAGTGGGAGGCAGATGCACCGGCGGGAAGGCGCAACGTGATGAAGCGTCCCGAATCGACTTGAAGCTTCGCGCCCGCCGGTGCACCGACGACGCCCACTGACGTCGACGTATCGCGCGCAGAAATCGTGACGATGTTGTCATTCATCTGCGCCGAGCCGTCGGCGACTTCAGCGACGACGAGCGTTAGCGGCTTCGCGTTGACGTCCATCTGGAACGTACGCGTGATGCCCACCTGTCCGCCCGACGCCACGCTGCCGACTTCCTCGCGAATCTCCGTCCCTCCGACGGTATACGACAACACCGCTTCGCCGCCCACGACGTTGATGCCATTCCAGCGCCCCTGCTGTACCGCGATCGGTCCGCGGCCCATCGCCGTCGGATTGGGTCCGGCCGGACGTGGATCGCGGAAGGTCGGCTCGATACTTGTCCAACCCGGATAGATGCCCGTCGCGATGATGCCTTTACCAAGCACGCGCGGGATCGCGTTGTTCTTGTTGCCGGCCTGTTGATACGAGATCTGCGCCATCGTCGCGAGCGACACGAACTCGCCGCGCCATGCGGCCGACATGCGCAACAGGTCCGTGTCGAAGCACGCGTAGCTGTCGTTTCCGAGCATGAGGATGACGCAGCGCACCGCGAGGTTTCGCTCGGGGAAGGCGGCGCCGAGCTTGCCTGCGTCGACCGTCGATACGATGAAGGGAAAGCCTGGCTCGACGAAGTCGGCGTATGGCTGCTGGCGCTGCTGCGCACTGGCGCCTGTCGTCGCGACGAGAAGCGAAGCGGCGAAGGACATCAGGATGAATCGGCTCTTCACGATTGGACGGGGGCGAGGGCGGCGCGACGTTGTCTGCTGAGGTACGGCTGCACCTAGCATATCCGTTGGCTCACTCGCTGGCCATATTTGGCGCGTGGAAACTGGCTGCCGCTGCTGTGGGCGATGGTGGCGGCGGTGGCACTGCCGGAGGGCGTGGTGTTCGCCGCTATCGCGGTCGACCCCAGAGTTCTGTTCACTCACCTCACATAGATGCGCTCATGGCGAAAGCGAAGACAACATCTGACGACGCCGAGCGACAGCTCGATGGATTCATCGACAAGTTCGACGAGAAGAGCCAGAAACTGATTCGCGAAGTGCGAAAGGCCATGCGAAAGCGATTGCCGACGGCGAACGAGATGGTGTACGACAATTACAACTTCTTCGTCATCGGCTATTCACCGAACGACCGGCCTTCGGATGCGATCTTCTCGATCGCCGCGGGCGCCAGCGGAGTGAGCGTCTGTTTTATCCAGGGCGCACGTCTCGAGGATCCGGACAAGTTGCTCTCCGGCGGCGGCGTGCAGACGCGATTCCTGCGCGTCGAGTCCGCGAAGGACCTCGCGCGACCGGAAGTGGAATCGCTCCTCTCGGCCGCCCTCGCGCAAGCGAAGACGCCACTCCCGCCGACCGGCCGCGGCACGCTCGTCATCCGGTCCGTCTCGGCGAAGCAGCGTCCGCGCAGAAAACCGACGAAGTGATCGCCAACCACTACGCGAGCGCAGCGAGCGAGTATCGGGACCCACTCTCGTTGCTCTCTACGTCGTTCGAAGAACATCCGCCGGATCGACGTGGGCCGCTCGATACGCCGGCCCGTATCCCGCCGCTGCCGCAACGATGATGAGCACGAGCGACGCACTACCCATCAACACCGGATCGGTCGGACTCACGCCGAACAACAGCGACTGCAACACACGCATCGATACCAGCGACGTGAAGATCCCGATCACGACGCCGAGAAGAGCGAGACGGATCGACTCCCCGACGACCATCCGTCCGACCGACGACGTCTGCGCGCCGAGCGCCATGCGAATGGCGATCTCACCACGTCGCTGACCGACGACGTACGAAATCACGCCATACAGCCCGACCACACTCAGAAACAGCGCCATCGCCGCCGCGATGCCGAGCAGCAGCATCGTGAACGACCGCTTCGCCATCGACTTCGACACCAGCGACTCCATCGACGTCGCATTGGAGATTGCCGCGCGCGGCTCGATCTCCGACACGATGCGGCTGATTCCCGGCGTGAAGGTGATGGGATCAGACGATCGCGTGCGCACGACCAGATTGGTGCCCGTGAGCGGGCCGTAGAGCTCCGCCCCCGGGATGGACAGCATCGGGAAATACACCACCGTCACCGGTGGCTTGTCGGAGCCCTCGGCAAGGACATCCGCCGCGACGCCCGTGACTCGATAGAAGGGCGGCTTGTTGTTGTTGTACTTGATCCCCTTGCCGATCGCGCTCTCGTTGGGCCAGATGTGATCGGCGAATGCACGACTGACGAGCATGTCGCCCGACTTCGCATTCATGTTCTGCCACGTAAGCGTCTGTCCCTCGACGCGGATGCCCATCGCCTCGAAGTAGCCCGGCGACACCATCGACGTCGGCGGACAGTCGCCGCGCGTGCGGCTCTCCTCGTTGCCCTCGATCGACACGCCGGTGCACAGGTAGCCGTTCGCGAGCGGAATCTTCTCCGAGTAACCCGCCACGATCACGCCGGGCACCTGCTGGATCCGCTCGGCGATCTGCTGAAAGACGAAGCTCGTGCGCTCCGAACTCTTGCCGTAGTCGCCCTGCGGCAGGGAGATGTTCATCGTGAGTACGCCATGCGGATCGAAGCCCGGCTTCACCGCACGAAGGTTCATGAAGCTGCGCACCATGAGACCACTGGCCGTGAGCAATACGAGTGAGAGCGCGACCTGCGAGACGACCAGCGCTGCTCGCACGAACTGCCGGCGGCGCGAGCTCGTGAGTCCACGTCCGCCTTCGCGCAGCAGTCCGACGTCGAGCGTCGCCGGTCCAAACAGCGGCAGGAGCCCGAGCGCGAACGCGGTGAGTAACGCACCCGCCAACGCGAACACGATTCCCGACGCGCCGAGATGCACCTCGGAAAGCCTCGGCAACTCGGAAGGCGCCATCACGAGCAACAACCGCAGGCCTACCGCCGCGAACGTCACCGCAAGCACACCGGCGAGCAGCGCGATGATGAGACTCTCGGAGAACAGCTGGATGGCGATGTGCACGCGATCGGCGCCGAGTGCTGCGCGAACGGCCATCTCGCGACGCCGAGCGTCGATGCGCACGAGGAACAGGTTCGAGAGATTCGCCGCCGCGATGAGCAGCACCAGCATCACTGAGCCGAACAGGATCCACAGCGCACGAATCATCACGTCGCCGACGACGACATCGCGCAACGGCCGCACCTGCGTGTAGAAGCCTGTCTTCTTGATGAAGTTCTCGCTCTCCGCCTGCGGAAACAGCTCCGGCAGCCGCGCTGTGAGCGGTGCGAGCTCGCGCTGTGCTTCAGCCGCGGTGTGGCCAGCCCGCAGACGTCCGATCGCCTTCCACGTATGGTTGTTCATCGCCGGCACCCGTGAGTCCACATACGCGGGTAGCCACATGTCGATCGTCCAGTCGGGCAACTGCGCGCTCGTGGGCAGGATCCCGACGACAGTCATCGGATAGCCTTCGATGTCGACGACGCCGTTGACGATCTTCTCGTCGCCGCCGAAGCGACGCTTCCAGTAGCCTTCGCCGAGTACGACGACGCGCGCGTTGCGCTCGCGGTTGTCGTCGGCGGTGAAGAGCCGTCCGTGCATTGGACGAAAGCCGAGCACATTGAACAGCGTCGAGCTCACCATCGCCGCACGCGCCTTCTCGGCGGACCAGCTCGAGTTACCGCTCCCCACCGTGACTTCATCGTTCTGGTAGACGCCGATGTCGCTCAGCACCCGGCTGTTCTCCTTGAAGTAGAACATCTCATGTCGCGCGAGTCCCCAGAGCGTGTCGCCCTTGAACTTCGGCACCGGCGACGTGAGCTCCACGAGCTGCTCGGCGTCGGCATACGGCAGGGGACGCAGGACGACGGCGTCGAGCATCGTGAAGATCGCCGTCGCCGCGCCGAGTCCGAGGGCAAGCGTGAAGATCGCGGTGATGGTGAAGCCGGGGCTGCGCGTCAGCACGTGCACGGCCTGGCGCAACTCGCGTCGAATGCTCTCGAGGAAATCCATACGTTGGCGCTCCTGGATGATCTGTTCGTCGATGGCGGCGGCCTGTCGTTTGTAGTCGTCGAAGTCGCCGAAGCGGCGCCGCGCTTCCGTCTCGGCTTCGGCGCGGGTGTGGCCGAGGGCCATGAGCTCCTCGATGCGGCCTTCGATGTGGAAGTGGAGCTCTTCGTCGACGGCGGCGCGCGCGCGTTGGCGCGTGGCGGGGAGTCGGAAGACGCGCTGGCTCCAGTGTCTGTCGTTGCGGCTCATCGCGCCGGCTCGGCGGACAGCAGCAGTCCGACCGCCTCCGTGTAGCGCTGCCATCTGGTCAGCTCGGCGGTGAGTTGCTTGCGGCCCGACGGCGTGAGCCGATAGAACTTCGCGTTGCGTCCCTGGTCGGTGTAGCCCCACTCGGCGGCGAGCCAGCCCTTGAGCTCCAGGCGGTGAAGGGCGGGATAGAGTGCGCCCTCTTCGATCTGAAGACGGTTTCCAGTGGCGCCTTCGATCCATCGGAGCACGGCGAGGCCGTGCATGGGCGCCCAGGAGAGCGTCCTGAGGATGAGCATGTCGAGCGTGCCGCGAATGAGCTCGAGCTCTGGAAGGGAAGGCATCGGTCGCTCCTAACCTAAGGTTCTTAGGACAATGGGATACAACGATGGGCGTGTCAAGATGGAGAGCGAGCTGGCGCGGAAGTGACGGGGTCTTCGCGGCTCGGCGTCACAGGCGTTCAAGCCGGCGCCGACTGCGGGACAACCACCCGCGATGACGGCCGGCCCGCCGCCGATTCCGCAGATGGCGTACTTCATCGCCGAGAGTGGAAAGCCGGTGGGACCATTGGATCGTACCGCGCTCGAGCAACGCGTGCGCGAGGGCAAGCTGCGCGGAGATACTCTCGTGTGGCGCGACGGGATGGCGAACTGGCTGCCGGCGTCGCAGGTGTCGGAGCTGAAGGACGTGCTCGGCGACTAGCCGCAGGAGCACGTCTGTCTCCCTCAGTCCTCCACAAACGCCTTGAGCCTGTCGAGCGCCGCGTCCCACTGCTGTGAAATGCGGTCGAGATATTCGTGCGCATCGGCAAGCCGCTTCGGCTCGAGATCCCACACCTGCTCTCGTCCCTTGCGCGTGCTGCGGACCAATCCCGCATCCGACAGTACGCGAAGGTGCTTCGTGATCGCCTGACGTGACACGTCCGACTTCGCACTCAGCTGCGTGATCGAGCCTGGCCCGCCTGACGACAACCGCATGATCAGGCGAAGCCGCGTCTCGTCGCCGAGTGCTGCGAAGAGCGGTGCGGCATCGCGCACCCGTGATGCCGCGCTCGCGCTAGCCATCGACATGCTTGCGAATTCTTTCCATCTGGCTCGTCCAGCCCTTGTCGTTCGAGACGAGCGCGAGAGCGCGACGTTCCGGCGACAGCAGATCGAAGCCGGATTCGACGACTGTCAGATGGGTGCCGTCCGGCGTCTCTTCGAGCCGGAACTCCACGAGCGTCGTCGGCTCCTTCGAGTAGTCGATCGCCGCGTCGGCTGGATGCGGATGCCACCGGTAGGCGAAGACGTCTTCGGGGTCCATGACCTCGATGGTCATCTCGAACACCATGTGTTCGTAGCCCTTGTGCGTCACCCTGCCGTGCACGGTCCTTCCGACCTCGAATGGTTCCTCGAGGTTCACACCGAACCACGTGCCGAATTCGCCGGAATCCGAGAGCGCGCGCCATACGCGCGACTTTGAAGCGCGGAGAACGACTTCCTTCTCGATACGGTTGGTTTCGGTCATCTCGGTTGTCTTGGTCATTTGTCACCCCTCGCAGCGACATCGTAGATATGCAACCTTGCGGTTGCATGTACGATATACGCTCAAAGCGAAACGCGCAATCCCTCGGTTGCATAACGGTTTTCGTTTAATCCGAACGCGGAGCGCCGTTGGTGTCGTGAACGGCGGCCATGCGAGGGTGGATGTCGCGACGCGACGTCAGACTGGCGTGTTGTTCGATGACCGGAGCCAATCCGCGAGATCATCAGTTGGAAACGACTCCAGGTGATCGAAGAGTCGCGACACCTTTACTTCGCTCCAGACCAGGCCGCACTGTGAGCAGGCCGCCGCGCCAGGATCGGTTTTCGCACCCTTGCGAATCGAAGAGAACCGCGACGCGAACGCGCGGAAGGTCAACGGTTCGGCGGGACCGATAGTACGACCCATGGTGAGCTCGCCGAGGACGATTCGGCGGCTGCCGCAACGTGGGCAGGAAGTGCTGGCGTCGCTCATTGAGCTCCGTATGGTTGGGCGAGGTTACGGCTCGTCGCCGCTGGGACCGTAGATCTGCGGAACCGTCGAACCCATCGGGCGCAGGTATGTCGTGATCTGCCCCCGATGATGTACGATGTCGAAGAGGAAGCTCCACGCCATCGGCGACGCGGGTCGCTGGCTGCCGAAGAACTCGAGCGTGCCGTTCCA
>JAQBPV010000371.1 GCA_028287345.1 Gemmatimonadota bacterium | reverse complement strand
GCGTATCTCCTGCTCGGATGGCTGCCATTTCCAGTGTTCCGATGACGTCGCGCGGCGTGGCGATCCTCGGGTCCACGGGCTCGATCGGCACGACCGCGCTCAAGGTGATCGAACGACAGCGTGCGCGCTTTCATGTCGTCGCGCTGACGGCGTTCACGAACGGCCCGCTGCTGGAAGAGCAGGTGCGTGCCTTCTCGCCGAGTTACGTGGGGTTGGTGCGCAAGGAGGGAGTGGCACATGCGGAGTGGTGCTCCGGCGAATCGTGTCTCGTCGACGCGGCCACGACGACCGGCGCCGACATCGTGCTCAATGCCGTGGTGGGTGCGGTGGGGCTGAAGGCGACGCTCGCTGCGCTGGGGCAGGGCAAGCGCGTCGCACTGGCGAACAAGGAGTCGCTCGTGATGGGCGGCGACCTGGTGACCGATGCGGCGCGCCTCGGTGGCGGAGAGCTCGTGCCGGTGGACAGCGAGCACAGTGCCATTCTCCAGTGCATCGCTGGTCGTCCAGCGAGCGAGGTGCGGCGTCTGGTGCTGACAGCGTCGGGCGGTCCGTTTCGCTCATGGTCGAAGGAGCGGCTCGCCGACGCCACGCTGGCGGATGCCCTCCAGCATCCCACGTGGCAGATGGGCCGCAAGATCACCGTCGACAGCGCGACGCTGGCGAACAAGGCGCTCGAGGTCATCGAGGCGCACTATCTCTTCGGCGTGCCGTACGACCGCATCGACGTCGTGGTACATCCGCAGAGCGTCGTCCACTCCTTCGTGGAGTTCGTGGACGGGAGCGTCCTGGCGCAGCTCGGGGTCCCGAGCATGGAGCTCCCGATCCTCTATGCGCTGACCCACCCGGACCGCGTGTGCGACAGCGGGGTACCTTCATTCGACCCCGTGACTCTCTCACCGCTCGAGTTCGAGGCGGTGCGACGTCCGGAGTTTCCCGCGCTCGATCTTGGCATTGCCGCCGGCCGGGCAGGGGGCGCGGCACCAGCAGTCTTCAATGCGGCGAACGAGCAGGCCGTGGCGCTCTTTCTCGATGGTGCGATACGTTTCAGTGACATCGCGCTCGCCATCGAAAGCGCACTCACCAGCCTGGGCACGTCGCCTGGCGGGTCGCTCGACGCCGTACTCACCGCCGACGCCGACGCGCGCCGGCACGTGCAGGAGTTGTTTCGATGCTAGCCTATCTCGCGCCGATTTTCGTCTTCGGCCTCGTCATCTTCGTCCACGAGCTCGGCCACTTCATCGCGGCCAAGCTCACCGGCGTGTACGCGCCGCGCTTCTCCATCGGCTTCGGGCCTGCGCTGTTCCGCAGGCGTCGTGGCGAGACGGAGTACGTGCTCGCATCGCTGCCCCTGGGAGGCTACGTGCGCATGGCGTCACGCCATGACGCCGAAACAGCCTTCATCGAAGGCGGCAGTGAAGAGACAGGTGCGCTGAAGCCGGGCGATAAGGGGTACGACCCCGAAGGGATGATGCCCTTTGGACCAAAGCCGGTGCCCGAATCGCGCTGGTTCGAGTCGAAGAGCCTCGGTGCGCGACTGTTCATCATGATCGCCGGCGTGACGATGAACATCCTCCTCGCGTTCCTGATCTACAGCGCGATGAACATGATCTACGGAGAGCCGGTCATCGGCACTCGCGTCGTCGGTGCTGTCCGCGCGCTGCCCGCCGCTCCAGCGCTGAGCCAACTCGCGCCCGGAGACACGATCAACGCCGTGAATGGTCAGGCGGTCACCACCTGGGGCGACATCACGGATCGCATCGAGGCGGCGCCGGCAGGAACGCTGGCGATCAAGACGCAGCGCGGCACCGTCGGCGTTCCCGTCGGAAGCGCGGGTGCCCCGACGGGCAAGGAGATCTCGGACGCGATCGACTTCCACATTCCGCCCGTCATCGGCGAAGTGCTACCGGGCAGCGCCGCGCTCAAGTCGGGCATGAAGGCCGGGGACACGATCGTCACCATCTCGGGCCAGCCCGTGCGGACTTGGCCGGACCTCGTGAAGCTGGTGAGCGCATCACCTGGCGTTGAGCTGGCAATCGACGTTCGCCGCGCGGGAGCACCTGTGTCGCTCAAGGTGACACCGCTGGCGACGTCCGAGCGCGACACAGCTACGAAGACCTCACACGACGTCGGGCGCATCGGCGCCGCAGTAGCGGACTTCACATCGCGCCAACCACTCGGCCCGATCGCGGCGGTTTCCACCGGTGCTCGTCAGACGTGGTTCTCGGCGACGCAGATCGTCGTGACGGTACGGAAGCTGTTCACGCGGCAGATCTCGGTGAAGGAGCTGGGCGGCCCCATCGCGATCACGCGGGCGTCGGTGGCGGCGGGGCAAAGCGGCCTGGCGGGGATGTTCCTGTTGATCGCGCTGCTGAGCGTCAACGTTGCCGTGTTGAACCTGCTGCCGATACCGATTCTCGATGGGGGTCAGATTCTGATCAACGTTGCGGAGGCGGTGAAGGGCAGTGCGTTCAGTGCGCGGACGCGGGAGTACATCCTGCGCGTCGGGCTCGTGGCGATTTTGCTCATCTTCGCGATGTCGACGTACAACGATGTGGTAAAGCTGGTTCGGGATGTTGGTGGGCGACTTTTCGGATAGCGTTTTCCGTGCGGCGGCGATGCGGCGTACGGCGCGTCGTGACGAGTGAGGCGTACTGCGTGCGGCGATTCGTACGGCGTGCGGCGGCCTTCGCCACTAACCGCATTCGAGGAGCGGCGTCTGTAGTTGACGCAGTATTCCACGTTTGAGTGGCAGTTTCAGGCGGCGCCGAATCGTCGGGGCGCCGCAACACGAACCGCGTTACGCCGCTCGCCTCACTCTGCCCGTCGCGCCGTACGCCGCATCGGCCGCGCTTCGCGCGGCACCTCCCCCTTTACAGCATGATCGCGCATAGCTAACTTCCGCGGCTCAACCAATTTGGCTTCGCTTAGGACAAGTCCAGGAACATGGCTTTCGATAACGCCCCGACGCTCGAGAAGTACAAGTCGCACGAGACGGACACCGGCTCAGCCCGCGTCCAGGTAGCCCTCCTCACGGAGCGCATCAACTACCTCACCGATCACTTCCGGGCGCACAAGAAAGACCATCACGGCCGTCGCGGCCTGCTCAAGATGGTCGGAACCCGTCGCCGCCTCCTCAACTACATGAAGCGGACCGACATCGACGGCTATCGCAAGATCGTCCAGGAACTCGGACTGCGGTACTAAGCTGGACCCATTTGGACACGCGCGGGCGCATCTATTGCGGCCCGCGCGTTTTGTATTTCCACGCAGCGCGCGCCCGCAATACGGCAGGCCGCAACGAAGAGACAACAGGACAAATCATGCAACGCATTGAAAAGACGTTCGCGGGACGCAAGCTGGTCATCGAGACCGGCCGCATGGCCAAGCAGGCCGCTGGCTCATGCCTCGTCACCTACGGTGACACGATGGTCCTCGCGACCGTCACGGTGAGCGACAACAAGAGCCCGCTCCCCTTCTTCCCGCTCACCGTCGAGTACAAGGAAAAGACCTACGCCGCCGGCAAGATCCCCGGCGGATTCATCAAGCGCGAGGGCCGGCCCACCGACGGCGAGATCCTCAGCTGCCGCATCATCGACCGCTCCATCCGCCCGCTGTTCCCCGAAGGATTCCAGAATGAAGTGCAGGTCTTCTGCTACGTCATCTCTGCGGACCAGGAGAACAAGGCCGACGTCCTCGCCCTCGTCGCCAC
>JAQBPV010000365.1 GCA_028287345.1 Gemmatimonadota bacterium | reverse complement strand
TCGCTGCCGGAATACATGGTGCCGTCCGCATTCGTCGAGCTGGAGACGCTGCCGCTGTCGCCGAGTGGGAAGGTGGATCGCAAGGCGTTGCCGGTGCCGGAGGAGCTTGCGGCCGTGCAGGCGGAGTTCGTCGCGCCGCGCACTGCCACGGAAGAGCAGGTGGCGACGATCTGGCGCGAGGTGTTGCACGTCGATCAGGTGAGCGCGCACGACGACTTCTTCGACATCGGCGGTCACTCGCTGCTCGCGATGCGTGTGGCGGGGCGAATCCACAGCGCGACCGGCATTCGCATTCCGTTCCGCGAGCTATTCACGTTGCGGACGGTGGAGTCCCTTGCCGCCCGCATTGCGTCTGCAGATTCGCAAGTCGCCGACGAAGCGATTCCGGTGCGCGACGACAAGACCGACGCGCCACTTTCGTTCGCGCAGGAATTGCTCTGGCTCCAGGCGCAGATGGCGCCCAATGCCGCGACGTACAACGTGCCGATGGCGCTCCGCATCAGCGGCGCGTTCGATCTCGGACGTCTGCGCGCTGCGCTGAAAACGCTCACCGAGCGCCACGAGGCGTTGCGCACAGCGTTCGTGGAAGGCGAGCATGGTGCGCGACAGCGCATCGCGCCCGCGGCGCGCACGAACGTCATGGAGATCGACCTCACTGGTTGGGAGGCCGACGATCGCGAGGAGGCCGCGCTGGTCAATGTTCGGCGCGCCGCGCTCGAGCCGTTCGATCTCACGCGCGCGCCGCTGATGCGCGTGTCCGTCGTGAAGCTCGCGCCGGACGATGCGATCCTGCTGATCGTCGTGCACCACATCGTATTCGATGGCGGGTCCGTGGCAATCCTGCTCGACGAGCTGTTTTCGCTCTATGAAACGGGCGACGCGAGCGCACTGTCGCCGATCGGAGCACAGTACGGCGACTTCGCCGCATGGCAGCGCGGTCGGCTGAGCGGCGCACACATGGACAAGCTGCGCGCATTTTGGTCCGCTGAGCTGCTCGGCGCGCCGGAGCGTGTGTCGCTGTCGAAGGAGTCGGGCGCCAAGGGCGGAGCTCGTGAGGGACGCCGAGTGGAAGCTTCGATTGCCGCAGAGGCGCTGCCAGCGCTGCGCCGCGTTGGTCGCGAGCGCGATGCCACGCTCTACATGACGCTCCTCGCGGCTTTCCAGTCGCTGCTGCATCTCACAACGGGCGACGTCGACATCGTGGTCGGTTCGCCCGTGTCGGGGCGCGAGCAGGCTGAGGTCGAGCACACGATCGGCTTCTTCGCGAACACGCTTCCCATGCGTGCGCGTTTCGATGCTGCGACGACATTCGATTCGTTGTTGAAGCACACGCGCGATGCGGCACTTCGCGCGTATGAACATCAGGAGATGCCGTACGAACAACTGCTGCTCGACCGCATCGCCGAACGTCATGCATCGGACGCCGCACTGTTTTCGGTGCTGTTCGTCCAGCAGGACGACAGCGCCAACGACCGCACACTCGGCGACGCGAGTGCTACGCCGATTCCCACCGCACTCGACAGCGCCAAGTTCGACCTCGCGCTCTCCGTGCGCGATGACGGCGATACGCTGCATGCGTCGCTGCACTATCGTGCCGACCTGTTGGAGGATTCGACGGCGCAATCGCTGCTGTCACGGTACGCGTCGCTGCTCGATGCGATCGCATCGGATCCGATGTCGCCAGTTCGTGGGCTGGAGGAAGCGGTCGTGGTTTCAGCACCAGCCACTAATGGATCAGAGCCGTCCGCGGCCGTCGAGGGCGAATACGTTCCGCCCGAGGGACCA
Source organism: Gemmatimonadota bacterium (assembly GCA_028287345.1). GTDB lineage: Bacteria > Gemmatimonadota > Gemmatimonadetes > Gemmatimonadales > Gemmatimonadaceae > AG11. Next base: position 1,067 of record JAQBPV010000365.1, on the reverse strand, counting down.
GTCGAGGAAGTCATCGCTGGTGTATGGTCGGAGATGCTCGGCCGCACGAAGATCAGCCGAGACAGCCGGTTCTTCGACGTCGGTGGACATTCGCTGCTCGCGACTCGCATTGTCGCGCGCGTGAGCGCTCTCCTGCGCGCGAGGATTCCCATTCGCACCTTCTTTGCCGACCCGACGATCGGTGGGATGGCGGCCGCAATGGTGTCCGCCGAAATGCGTGCTGGCCAGACGACGACCGTCGCTCGCGCCGTGCTCAAGCTGCGCGGAATGAGCGCGGAAGATCGCGCCAAGCTCGCGGCAACACGTTCGCCGGCGATGGCGCCCGACCTCTCATGACCGACCGATTCAACGACATGCCAGGCGCATCGTACGACGACGACGATCTCGAACTGCTCGATGCCCTGCTCGCCGAGCAGGGCGCGGACGTCGGCGCGTATACGCCGACGATCGAGGTGCGCGCGCGGCCCGATCGCATTCCGCTCTCGTTCTCGCAGGAGCTGATCTGGATGCTCGACCGGGCGACGCCCGGGCTGACGGCGTACAACATGCCGATGGCTCGGCGGCTTTCGGGCCCGCTCGACGTCGCGGCGCTGGAGCGGGCGATGACGGAGATCGTCGCGCGACATGAGATCCTGCGCACGCGACTTCCCGCGCGCGAGGGAGAGCCCGAGCAGGTGATCGATGCGGCGGCGCCCGTTGCCCTATCGGTCGTCGATGTAGCCAATCATGCGACGCCGGAACTCGAAGCGGAACGCATCGTCCGCGAGCGCGGCCGCGTGCCGTTCGATCTCGCGGGCGAGCACATGTTCCGCTGCACGCTCGTGCGGTTGGCGCCCGACGATAACGTCCTGCTGGTGGAGACGCACCACATCGCGTTCGATGGGTGGTCTGGCGCCGTGTTGCTCGATGAGCTGGCGGCCGCGTATGTCGGTCGTGAGCTCCAGGAGCTGCCACTGCAGTACGCCGACTTCGCCATCTGGCAGCGCGAGCAGCTCGCCGGTGCACGACTCGACGAGTTGATGACGTACTGGCGTGCGCAGCTCGGTGACAAGCTCGAGCCGCTCGCA
>JAQBPV010000349.1 GCA_028287345.1 Gemmatimonadota bacterium | reverse complement strand
CTGGCGAGAGCAACGCGCACGGGCGGGACGAGAAGCTGCGCGTCGCCTCGTTCTATCAGGGGCTCGAGTTTCTCGATCAGGTGGTGCGTCAGGTGACGTCGGCGCCTCGGCCGTAGGGCGGTACAGGCGTCGCACCGCCGTTCGCGACCGGCAAATCGCGCGATCGGTGCTCAGCCTCACCTTCGCCTGTGGAGGCAACCGTTCGGAGGGGGCGATGTGACCAATCGCCGAGAGACCATCCGCCCCACCAGCCAACGGAGCAGGTCACCGATGCACCGCCACCTCAGGGCGCTCTGCGCCACCACCGGTCTACTGCTTTCGCTCCCCGCGGAGGCGCCCGCGCAACAGGGCGAGGCCCTGGCCGATTCCGCGCTCGCGCGCCGTCTGGGCCATGCGCTCGACTCGCTTTCCGCCTCGGGACAATTCAGCGGCACCGTGCTTCTCGCGCACCACGACACGTCGATCTTCGTCCGGGCGTATGGGCTCGCTGACGTGGCGCGTGGTACGGCGAACACCGTGGAGACCGCCTACAACCTCGCATCGGTCGGCAAGCTGTTCACCCAGACGGCCATCGAGCAGCTCGAGCACGCCGGGAAGCTCGACCCTGGGGCCAACATCGCCCGATACTGGCCCGATTATCCGAACGCGGAGCTCGCGCGCAAGGCGACCGTCGCGCAGCTCGTCTCCATGTCGTCCGGTATCGGCGGCGAGATCTTCGGCACACCGGCCACGGCGCACTCCATTCGCACCATCGACGACTACCTCCGCCAATTCGTCCGCGAGCCGTTGGACTTCGAGCCGGGCACGAAGCGCGCCTACTCCAACGCCGGCTACGTCGTGCTCGGCGCGCTCGTGGAGCGCATCTCGGGGGAATCGTATGCTCACTACCTGCAGCAGCACATCTTCACGCCCGCGGGAATGACACGCACCGGGTTCCTGGACAGCGACTCGCTTCCGCGTTGGGCGGCGATCGGGTATACCACCGGCGACGAGAATGTCCACACCGGTCCCACGCATCCCAACACCGACATGCTGCCCGGTCTCGGCAGTCCGGCGGGCGGCAGCTATTCCACCGTGGGCGACCTGCTACGCTACGTCCACGCGCAGCGCACCGGAATGATCGAGGGCGTTTCTGGCAAGCCGATCGGATGGGCCGGAGGGACGCCAGGCGCGAACACCTTCCTCGTTCCCGACCTGCCGGGCGATTACACCCTCATCGTTCTCGCCAACCTCGACCCGCCCGTGGCGGGGCGAGTGCAGGCGATGGTGAAGGATTGGTTGACGAGAGGAGCGGGGGAGCGTCGCTGACCGTCAGCGGGTGGGGCGAGAGCAATGGGCGACGCCGGATTCGGTCAGAGTTGCGTGCCAATGGCGGCGGACCGAGCTCGGGTCAATTCGGATAGTTAAACTGCAATGCAGCCAGCAGTCAGTATGCAATTTCTTGCACGCTCACTATGCAATGAACATGGTAGTTATCCTGCAACTGCATCGGCAGTCATTGTGCAATACCGGCATTTGAGGCGACGAGATTCTGCCGGATGTGGTCCTGATCCCCCATGAGCGTCTTCATGTCCAGCGACGACATGTTGACGAAGTGTTCACCGGCCTTCTGGAGCAGGAATGGCTCGGGGTTCACGCCCGCCTTCTGCCGCTTCGCGAGTTCGGGAGGCGTCAGCGAGCAAAATTGGGACGCGACCCAAGTACAGCAAGCGGCTAGTTGTTCACATCGGCGCGTGCATTCGCAAGATCTCACCGCGGATATGTTGTCGGGCGGTGTGCTCGCCGACAGCTTGCGAAGCTCCGACGCTTGCAAAGAGAGGAGTGTCTCGCCCAAACCCTTCGCTGCGGGCGCGCCGCGAGTACCGCTGCCCTGAACACTCCGCGGATTCCACCCAACGCGGCATGACCGCGATTTAGCGCGACGACAGTCGTTGAACTTCCCTGGTGACGTTGACCTGCAGCGCCGCTGCCGCCACGTCCAGAACTCCTCTGTCGATCGCGTAGCCGGCCTTCGCCCGGAGCCAGGTGAGGAGGTCAACCAGGTGCCAAATCGCGGCGCTCCCCGCATGTACCGGCAGCGGGAAGCTGCCAACATGTGCGAGCATGAGCTTCCGCATATTCTGGCGGCTCACCCCGACCAGGTCGGCCACGTCGGTCAATCCCACGAGATCCGGCGCCACTTCGATGAGCCGCGCGGACGGGATTGCTCGCCTCACATCTTCGAGCGCACTGTGGATCGCAGCCTCGGCCGAGTCCGCGTCCCGCGTGAACTCGAGCGCGAGCCGGCCCGGCTGACCGATGCCCACCACGGCATCATCGCAGCCCGCCGCGGCGAGTCGCTCCACGAGCGCGTCGGGGTCGGAGTCATCAGCGCTGAGCTGGTAGTTGAGGACGAAGATGTATTCCATTAGCTATTCCGCTGATTCCGGGTCGGTGGTCGCCTTGCGGCGCGCGGTGCAGTTGTCGACTACCCGCGCAAACCCCTGGCGTGATTGCCCGCGTCGTTTCGTGTGCTCCAGATGCTGTTGATGCAGAACTCACCACACCGACAGTCCTTGTCATTGTCGGGACAGTACATCTTCCCCCATGCGTGGCTTCCACCCAACTGGATACGCCATCCGTTCTTTTCGGCATGCCGAACGGCGTCCTCGACCTCCTTCTTGGGGTGCGAGCGACGAGTCATAGCTCGCTTCAAGTATGAGGGAAAAGAGCGCGGTTGTCAATTGACAACCGTACGAGGCTTGCCACCCGGTTCGCCGGAAGCGGCGGGTGTCCCGCCCGCGAGCGTGTCCGAGCTGGCCGACGCGTTCGAGACTCGGCGACGGCGCCTCGGCATGTAGTTGCGCATGCCGCAGGAAAGCCGCGTCGGGGATGCCGCCACGGCCCGAATCGTCGAGAAACGGCCTGACAGAGTAGTCGATAGAACGCCTGCCGGCCGATGACGCAGGGATGACGCGCCGTCGTACGCTTGGCGCATATCAACTCGCTCAGACGTGGAGCTTCGGGTCGCGGCCTACCTACGGGAGCGCGCCGTCCACCACCAGGACATGGCCGATCGGTATCGCCACCTCACGCACCTACTGTTCCCAGATCCGACGCCGGCTCAACCGACCTGCAGCGCCAACGATGGTCGACCGGCGCCCGGGGCGCGTGGGCGCTCGGCCGACAGCTGATCGAGCAGCCACGAGATCTCGGCCCGCGCCCTGGAGATCAGCGCCGCGTAGGAGGTGACGACAAGCCCGTCGGCCACGAAGGAGCGGTCCGATCGTGTCGCGAGCCCACGCCCGATCAGCAGGATGTCGATACCTGGGAATCGCGTGATGAGCTCATCCCGGCAGGAGATCGCCTGCGCCTCGTGCTGACGCGTGATGTCGAGATCGGGACGCTTGAACTCGATCAGCACGTGCCGATCCGTCACCCCGCGGATCAGCAGCAGGTCCGGCCGCTCCGCCGACTTCGGTCCGCTGTACTTCCTCCCGGTGAACTCCTCAATCACCCGCTTGAGGGTCTTGTTCGAGGAAAGGAGCGAGAACTCCGCGCCGAGCACCCACAGGTTGTGCTCCAGCGCAACATGCATCTCCATCTCGCGGGTCGCTGGATTGGCGGCGAGGGCATCGAGTTGATCGAGGATCTCGAGTCGACGCCGAGCCTGGTCGCCCATGACGGCCATGTCGACCAGGCCGAACTCGTCGAGGGCGTGCGCGAGCCGAGCGACGTCCTCGTCCTTCGCCTCGTCGATCGCCTTCACCACGTTGAAGTAGGCGTCCTGCTCAATAGCGTCCAGCGCAACCGACACCACGATCTCGACGCGCTCCTCCTTCTCGCCGTAGAGGGCAGTCAGCACGCGCTCCACCTTCTGCTCCGCGTACGTCCGTCGATGCTCTGGCAGCTGCGCCAGACGCCGCTGCACTTGCTGGGTGAGACGCGCCCGCGCGAGTTGCACTTCATTCGCGAACACCGTGGCGAGCGCCTTCTTCAGGTGTCCAGCGGCCCAGCCGCTCACGAACGAGTACGCCTTGCTGTTCTCGACCACGGCGCCCCAGTCCGCCGAGACGTCCTCCAGCAGACCGTCGGCCTCCAGCTCGCCGTAGACCTTCTTGAGCAGTTTGGGCGGGATCTCCTCATCCTCCTCGAGCCCGAAGGCCGTGGGCTTCCCCACGACCTTCCCCGACACGCGGAGGGCTACCCCCGACTGCCGAAGCGCCTTCTTCCCCTCGGAGATCGTGAACTGGAGCCGCACATGGCCGACCGTCGCCAGATCCTCCGCGTGCTCGAAGGTCTGTCCGGGGATGTCATCAACCCCAATCGGCTCACCGTTGACGATCAGGGAGAAGTCCTGCTGCCGACCATACTCGAGCATCAGGAGCGGCTTCAGGCGCTCGGCCGAGGGAGGGTCGAACGCTTGGGACAGGCTCGACAACGTCACCGTCGTGCCCCGTACACCGTGCTCGCATGATCCGACCTCCACGGGGAGGTCGATCGTTTCGAGGTCCCCCTCTCCGTGATGGAGATCCTCCTTCCGGATGACGATGTGCGTCACGGTGCCACGGCACTTCGTTTCGACCGCCATGACGTCTGCGGCCATCAGGCCGGCGAACTTTCCGATCCCCTTTCGTCCCTTGACGACGCGATGCCGCTCCACCGTTCGCTCACCCTTCCGGCTCGAGCGGTCGCTCGCCACGGCGAGGTAGTCGCTGCGGACCTCCTGCTCGGTCATCCCGGTGCCATCGTCCTCGACGATGATCGGATGCCCGGTCAGGGGATCAGGGAGGGTGACACGCACCTCGGTGGCATCAGCGTCCCATGCGTTGTCGATCAATTCCTTGAGGCGTACTCGGACGAGCGGTAGCCCTCACTTAGGAGGGAGGCCAACTTCGGGTCAACGCGAAACCGGGCGGTCTGGGCCATGGCTGTCCTGAGGAGGTGGCCCAATATGCGGGCCCACTCCGGACGTCGCGAGGGCAGCGCGGCCCTTCACGCCGCAATGCTTCGGCGGACTGGCCGTGTCTCGCCCCGGACGGCAGCTTGAGCCGACTCTATCCCTCCCCGCATGAGCGACTTCCGCAGCAGGTTCCGTGAGAATCCTCTGATGCACGGATTCACTCACTCGGTCCGAACCCTCCACGGCACTGTCACCGGCCTGCGTGTTATCCGTGGGTGGACCGGTCCGACCGGATACTTCCTCGATCCGACCGCCGCCTACGATGCGCACCACCTCCGCCTGATCGGCTCACTCACTCTCGCAAAGAGTAAGGTGGCCGTGATCGGCGAGGATCGGTCGCCGGTTGAGACCATGGAGGTCATTTTCCACGGCGTTACGGGCCCTGACGCGCTGCGGAAGCAGTACGACGACCTAGAGCGACTTGGCACTGATTGGCGAAAAGAGATGGTGGGGGATGGAACCGACCCCGATCGCGTAATGGTCGCGGAGTTTCTAGGGCGCGTGCATGAACAATTCGAGAAGGAGCCTCCTTCTATCAGTCTCAACTTCACCACGGCCGATTGGGAGATCGGGAACAAGGAGATGTGGAGCCTTGAGTGCTTTGTCCCAGTGACTGTGCTGGAGGCCATCGCCACCGCGCTGGAGGCAGGACGCTCCGATGCGCTATCCGTGAGCTTTGAAGTACAGCCGTCGCTCACCAGCGACGAGTACGCGCCACCGAGCGTGGCCGTCACTGTCGGTGTGCTGCGAAAGGGAAAGCACGACAGCGGGCAAGCGTACGGGTGGATCAAGGGAGTTTCGTGGTACGCGCGACCCGCGGAGGATCTGCCGAAGTCGGACGATGCGAAGGACGATCCTTCTAACGCCCTGGCGTTTGCCCCCAATCCCGCACTTCGGGGGGCAGCACCGACCGCCGTTGGGACGGCCGTCACGGCCACCGCGGCCATCGAATCCCTCGCGCGAACCATTAAGATGGGATTTTGGCTACTCCTCATCCTGATTTCGCTCGTCGCGATCATTCGGTGATGTCAACCAAGACCCGAGGTTCCACGCGCTCTGGGATTGGCCGTGGACATGGCGCCTGGAGTGAGGGGCATCCGATCGGTGCTCATGCCTGAGCTGCTTCACCATGGCCGTCCGGTCGAGACCTTCTTCGATCTGTTGGGTGACGACGAGAATGACATGTCGGCCGCGCTCGGGTACGCACTCGCGCGGTCGAGCGTATTTCTAGGGAGCGTGGTCGCTGACATCCTAGAAGGATCGCCTCCCGTCGGCCTGCACCAAGCGATCGTCACGCTACAAACGACGCGCGGCCAGGGAATCACCGACGTGGAGCTGCGCATAGGGGACCACACGCATCTGATCCTTGAGGCGAAGCGTGGCCCGGTGCTACCGACTGAGGCTCAGCTCAGCAAGTATGCGCCGGTGCTGGCCGGCTCCGGAGCGCGGACTCGCGCACTCGTCACGGTCACGAACGTGTCGCCTCAAGCCGCGGCAGTCTCCGGCTTCCCCAAGGAGATTCTAGGCATCCCGGTCGTGCACAGATCTTGGCGGCGCCTCAGGGAGCTGGCTGTTCAGACGCGACCCGCTGAAACAAACGCAGCCAAGCAACTACTCGATCAGTTTACGACGTACCTGGGAGCGATACTCGGAATGGAGAACCGCTATTCGAACATGGTCTACGTCGTGTCGCTCGGTCCGGATCTGCCGTCAGGGTGGACACTCAGCTGGCGCGACATCGTCAGGGAGCGAGGCCGCTACTTCTATCCCGTGGGCAAGCATTGGCCCGAGCCACCGAACTACATCGCTTTCCGGTACGACGGGCGGCTTCAGCACCTGCATCACGTACAGTCCCTCGAGGGTTCACGAACCCGCGCTCAATCTTCCCGGAGGCGCCCGACACCACGTGGGAGCCGCATTACTGCTTGGAACTCGGCCCGCCCATCACGCCCGCTAGCGCGATCAAGAATGGTCCACGCGTCATGCGGAACAACCGAGTCTGGTGCATGATCGACACGCTGCTGACTGCCGAGACAATCAGTGACGCCGTGACAGAGACCAAGCGCCGGCTAGCCGAGCAGTAATCGCACGCTCGATCACGACCGTGACTTGCTCGCACGGGCAAGTCGGTTGCGAAGCCGCTCGGACTCCGACTCTGACGATCGGCCACGGTACCGTTCGGGAAGCGCGAACCAGCATTCAATCCACGCCCGGGCGTCTGCGGCGCGCTTCGCCTTCAGTTGGGCAGTCGTGAGGCGATCCACCCAGTAGCCCAGCTGTAACTGCTCGACGTGCGTCATGCGCTGGCCGAGACCAAGCAGTAGCTCGCAGTGGGCCTCCAGATCGTCAATCCCGTCCACTGGATTGGCTCTGGCCCGCTCGTCCGCCGTCCAGGCGCGCTTCTCCGATGCCACCATGGCATCCGACCGGAGCCACTCGGACTCGACGATCCAAGACTCTCGCTCTCTGCGCTCCTCGGCGGATTCCAGTAGTCGCCCGGATGACCGATACGTACGAAGGTCAGAGATCGAGCAGGTGAGCACCTTGAAGTAGCCAGCAGTCAGAGGTGTTCCGAGTGGCCCATCACCAGCAATGGAGACGACGAACCCGACCACCGGCGCACGGCGTCGGCCTTCGAGAATATCGCGTAGGATGTCTGCACGTTCGCGGCGTTCCCGTGGCGGCGCGTCCGCGAGGAGCTGGATCGCCGAGGCTACATCATCCGCGTACGTACTCCGGACGAGGGCCCCGATCGTCAGCGACTCCTGCACCGCAGCCACCGCATCCACTGTAACCGGAAACAGGGCCACGGATTCAAGCAAGCTGACCAGCCGGACGAAGGCGTACTTCCGTACCAGTTGTCCCGCACGCCCATCAGTTCCGAACGCCGCCATATACTCGCCCCGCTGATCGTCTGAGAGCGTCTCGATGCGTGTCTGGTAGTAGCCTGGCTCCGGCACGAGCTTCGATCTTGGGACCTTGCCACGCGCGACACTGTCCATCGGGAGATCCTGCAGAAAGCCGGTCCTCTCGCGGAACTCTTCCGCCTCCGCGTTGGCTGCGACCTGAATGCCTTCCTCCCGTGCGCACTTCTCATTGACTCGCCGCGCCTTGGCGTCGTCGATCAGTCCGAGCCGAAGGGCGTTGGCCGCTTGCCGCGGATGGGAGACCACAACACGCGGCACCTTGTCGCCGGCTAGCGCCGCTTCCGCGCCGAGCACATAGCCGGCGAAATTCAGCTCCATCCGTTCGGCAACCGCCAGGCCGCCCCGCGCGACTTCGAGCGCGGCCTCCGCCTCAGCGCGCAACCGCGTGAGCGCCAGTCGCTCCGCGAGTTTGCCAGCCGGATCGGTGAGCGACAAGAGCTGGTTCTCATCGCGAGCGTACTTGGAGGACTCGAGCCATTCGGACGATCGGATCTGCTGCAGCGCACGTGCGGCAACCTCAAGGTCCCAGTCGTCGAGAGCGACGCGAAAGCGGAGTTCTCCCACCACATAGCGATAGTCGGCGGCAGTTCGTGGGCGCTCGATGGGCACAGCGTTTCCATCATCGTCGACGGTCATGTACAACGCGTCATCGCCGATACCGCCATCCGACATGATCTGCGCTTCGCGCAGCAGGTCGTGCAGCAGCTGGAATGCCTCGTTCACCGCGACCATGGAGTCGTGGGTACCCCCGGCATCCGGGTGATTGCGCTTCGCGGCGAGTCGGTATGCGGTCTTCACGGAATCGAAAGTCAGTGGGTCCGACACCGCCATCAACTTGACCCCTTTCGGTGACTCAGTCCGGGCGCGCTCGATGATCGAGCCGGCCCCAGCATGGCTTGAGGGCTTCCGGCGCGCCGCCATCGCCATGGCGCGATCAACGCTAGCCATGCCGCTCGGCGAGGCGATCGCGGCCAGGAATCGCTCCAGGACCGGAACGAGACGCTCGTGGAAGTCACGGCGCGGGCCGACACGCTTCAGCGCGCGGTAGTACGCCTCGTGCTCACGGACGTCGAAGTAGGCGGCGACGGCCGGGGTGGCGAGGTAGTCGATCGCATCGCCGAGTCGGGCAAGTGCGCGTGCGTCAGCATCGTCGTCGGCTTCAGTCGACGCACGGAGAATTGACTCCTTCGTCGTCTGCGTCTTTTGGGCCCCGTCGGGGGCCGGGATTTCGCGCTGGTTCGCAATGTCATCATTGGCCGCGGATTGGACAGGCTCCGTCGGGTTGTCCTTCTTTCGCTGGAACCAGAATCGCACGTGGTCGCTGCCTGATCGTCGTGTGGCGTCGGTGGCCGGCGGCCGGTAGGCGGGCCAGGAACGCCCAGACTACAGAAGCGCGTCGGGTCTCCACAAGTCGGCGCTGCTCGGAGGAACGGGTGCACCCCCCCCCCGGGGGGCGGCGCCCCCCCCGACTGGAGTTTCTCATTTATTCTCGCCCCGTCTCGTTTCTCATTATTTCTTCGTCACCACAGCACGTCCTGACGGCGCTTGCCTCGAGTCACGTGAGACCGCTAGACTGTATACGGGGTTTCTTCGCCCCCCAGACAGTTTGGTTGTCTGGCGCCCCACCGGGTGTCCTGCGACACGTCCGCCTCTTCGACACGAGACCATGACCAACTCCCGCAAGCGTGGGAAGCCCGACGATTCGAGGAGGGTCCCTGCGGGACGAGCGCAGCCGCGGCTTAGCGCGAGCGAGGCCAAGTCGGTGCCTACGCGCGACATCAGCAATGCAGTGCAGAACCTGCTGTGGGGGCGCGCCGCGGGCCGCTGCCAGTTCGACAACTGCAACCGGGGACTGTCTCGTGTCCCGGCTACGCAGGCGAATGCGAACCTCGCCGAGAAGGCACACATCTATGCCTTCAGCCGCGAAGGTCCGCGCGCCGGGGATGCGTGGCCGAAGGCGCTGCTGAACGACGTCGAGAACCTGCTGCTCGTCTGCCACGATTGCCACGTGGCCATCGACCGCGACGGCGGACCGGAGCGGTATCCGGCCGCGCGGCTCATGGAGATGAAGCGCCGGCACGAGTGGCGGGTTGAGATCGTCACTGGGATCGCTCCCGACCTCGGGAGCCACGTCGTCACCTACGGTACCCACGTCGGTGAGCACCAGGCGCTTCCGGGCTTTCAGGACGCAGCGGCGGCGCTGTTCCCCGCACGGTATCCCGCGGCGTCAACCGTCATCGAGCTAGGGGTGCGAAACGGCTCACAGCGCGATCGCGACGCCGCATTCTGGACGGAGCACCTCCGGGAGCTCGCCTACCAGTTCAACCAGCTGGTGCGGGAGCCGATGAAGCGCGGCGACATAACGCACCTGTCCGTGTTTGGCCTCGCCCCACAGCCGCTGCTTGTCCAGCTCGGCGTGCTCCTCGGCGACATTACTCCGGCGGACACCTTTCAGCTTCATCGGGAGCCCCGTAGCTGGGCGTGGCCCGGGGACGCGACGCCTGTCCCATTTGAAGTGACGTCACCGGCGCGGAGTGATGGCGGTCCCGCTCTCGTCTTCTCGGTGAGTGCGACGATCAACAACGAGCGCATCACGCGGGTTCTCGGAGAGGACGCGGCGATCTGGACGGTCCGTGTCCCGGAACCGCACAACGACATCATGAAGTCCCGGGGAATGCTGAGCGCCTTCCGGCAAGAGGTACGAACGGTCCTCGATCGAATCAAGGCGCACCACGGACACACGACCCCGATCCACGTGTTCCCGGCTCTGCCCGTATCGCTCGCTGTCGAGTTGGGGCGAGTCCGCATGCCGAAGGCTGATGCACCCTGGGTGCTGTATGACGAGCAGCAGTCGCTCGGTGGATTCGTCACCGCCCTTACTCTCACCGCGGAGACCAACGGATGACCGCAACTGCCTTTCCCTCCAGCAGTACCAGCCCCGGTTCGCGCCTGTGGCTGACGCTGGCGGACGAACTGGACATCGCACCTTCGCTGTATCAGAGGGCGGTGGATCGCCATGAGTCTCTAGGTGCGTGGCTCTGCCGACCCGAGTCGTCGCTTGCGCGCTACAATCCTCACGTGCGGCCACAGGGGTCCTTCCGCTTCGGCACCGTGATCAAGCCCCTGGTCGAAGGGAGCACGTACGATCTCGACCAGGTGGTCACGCTCAACAAGCTGAGCACGCAGGAGATGTCCGCTGCAGATCTCAAGCAGCGCTTCGGTGCCGAGCTCGCAGCGTATTCGCGTGCCTACGGCATGCAGGTGCCCGAAGAGAAGCATCGGTGCTGGCGACTTCCGTACCGGGACGAGGTCGCGTTCCACCTCGACTCTTTGCCGAGTGTGCCTGCCGGCGGTGCGACTGTGCAGCAGCTCCGGAACGCAGGCGTCGACGAGTCCTGGGCTCAGCGCGCAGTCTCCATCACGGACGACCGTCACCCGCACTATCACGTCGTAGGCGGGGAATGGCTGACGAGCAACCCCAGCGGATTCGCACGGTGGTTCGAGTCGCGTGCTGCGCTCGCCCGAACGCGCGCGATGGGGAAGGGCGCGCAGGCTTCGGTCGAGGACGTGCCGCCGTACGAGTGGCGCACGCCGCTCCAGCGCGCCGTGCAGATCCTGAAGCGCCACCGGGACGTGATGTTCCAGGGAGCGCCCATGCTCGCGCCGATCTCGATGATCATCACGAATCTGGCCGCTCACGCCTATGCCGGCGAGCAGGATCTGGCGGACGCACTGACGGGCATTGTCGAGCGCATGGGCCAGTTCGTGCGACCGATCGCGCCGCGGGTTCCCAACCCGACTCACCCGGCGGAGGACTACGCCGACAAGTGGCGGCATGATCCTGCGCTGGAGAAGAACTTCTGGCTGTGGCATGAGCAGGTGCGCGCCGACGTGCGCCACTTCGCACAGCAGACGCTGAATTCCGAGCTCGTACACAAGCGGTTCGCGATCAAGCTGTCGGAGGAGCAGCAGCGTCGGATTGGGATGGTGGCGGCGCCGGCGCCGACTGGCCCGGCAGTCGTGATTCCGTCCGCTGCTCCGCGTATCGAATCTGCCCCTCGGCCCTGGCAGAGCGTCAGTTCGGGACGTTCGACGGGACTCTAGTATGGGTGTGAGTGCCTCGGCGATTCCTCCGGCGTGGCGTCTAGCCGAGGCACTCTCCCGCCAACCGGGCCTGACCCTGGTGCCGTCGGTGTCAGCTGACCGCGTGATCCGGGGTGAACTGCGATGCCATCGCGCCGGCCCCGACGACATCGTCGTGGACCGGGAGTATTCGGTCAGTATAGAGTTGCCGCCGGGCTTTCCGAAGGAGCTGCCTCGAGTCTTCGAGACTGGGGGGCGGGTTCCGCGCACCTTCCATACGAACCCCGACAAGACGCTGTGCCTAGGATCTCCGATCGCGCAGAGACTCGCGATCGCGGAGGAACCCACGGTCGGTGGATTCATCGACGGTGTGATCGTCCCCTTCTTGTACGCGCATGCGTTTCACGAGCGGTACAATCGGATGCCGTTCGGCGAACTCGCACACGGGGCACGGGGGCTCGAGGCGGATCTGCTTCGCACTTTCCGCCTTCCGCGAGGGACATGCGCTACGGAGTTCCTGCGTCTCGCCTCGCTGACGCGCCGACACGCGAACAAGCGCCCTTGCCCATGTCACAGCGGGGTCCGCGTTGGTCGATGTCATGGGGCTCAGGTTCATCAGGCCCGGCGAGTACTCGGTAGAGGAGTATGCGCAGCTGAATCTCGTGCACTGTCCCGAATGCGTTGAGTCGCCGTGTCGAGGCACTCTTGATCGCGGACGCTCACGCACTGCGGCGGTAAGTCTCCCCTGTAGCGTCGCACGCTCAGCCCCCGGCGCCCCCCGGGGCGTTGGATTTGATTCCCCGGAGCGTCGGGGTTCATATCCGCGGTAACAACCTCGAAATAACCACGGTCTAACTCCCGATGTTCGTGGGGATGGTAAGGACCGTCTATTTGCCTCCACACTGCTTCCGTCTATGGCGAACGAAAACACCGCCGGGTCAGAACTTCTGACCCGGCGGTGTTTCGCATGTGATTGTGGTGTCAGACGATAACGCCTGCGACACGCATTGTGTGGCGGCTGCGACAACAAATATGGGGCAATCGCGACGACTTCAATGTGGCGCGAGGCAGCCGGCCCCTACTGCACCGCATTGATCATGTCAAAGATCGGCAGATACATCGCCACCACCATCCCTCCCACCACCACGCCGAGAAACACGATCATCACCGGCTCCATCAACGACAGCAAGCCCGTAACAGCCGCATCCACCTCTTCATCATAAAAGTCAGCGATCTTCGACAGCATCTCGTCCAGACCACCGGTCTGCTCACCAACCGCGATCATCGAGATCACCATCGGCGGAAACACGGCCGACTTCTGCAACGGCGCCGCGATCGTCTCACCACCGGCGATGGACGTCCGCGACTCCATGATCGCATCCGAGATCACGCGGTTCCCCGCCGTCTTCGCGGTGATCTCCAGCCCATCGAGAATGCTCACCCCCGATCCGATCAACGTGCCGAGCGTCCGCGTGAACCGCGACACTGCCGACTTGCGCAGCACGTCGCCGAGCACGGGCGCCTTGAGCATCAGGCGATCGATCATCAGCTTGCCGTCCGGCGTCGCGTAGTAGCGCTTGAGCGCCCAGACCGCCGCGAACCCCGCCATGCCCACGAGCCACCAGTAGCCAGTCAGGAACTTCGACATCGCGATCACGACGCGCGTCGGCAACGGCAGCGGCAGCCCCACGCTCGCGAACATCTTCTCGAAAACGGGGATCACGAAGATGAGCAGGACGCTGATCGCGATCGCGGCCACGCTCGAGATGACGCCCGGATAGATCATCGCGCCCTTCACCTTCCGCACGAGCGCGTCGTTCTTTTCCATGAACGTCGCGAGACGCATCAAGATGGTGTCCAGGATACCACCGGCCTCGCCGGCGGCGACCATGTTCACATACAGCTCGCTGAACGCCTTGGGGTGCTTGCCGAGTGCGTCCGCTACCGTATGGCCGCTCTCGACGTCGAAGACGACGGCGTGGGTCACGTCCTTGAGCGCGGGGTTCTCGCTCTGCTTCGCCAGGATGTCGAGGGCCTGCACGAGGGGCAGGCCGGCGTTGATCATGGTGGAGAACTGGCGCGTGAAGATGACGATGTCGCGCATCTTGATGCTGCCGCCCTTCTTCTTCTTCTTGGCGACGGCGGTCTCGTCGATCTTGACGACGTTGAGCCGGAGCTTGCGGAGCTGGGCGACGACGTCATCCCGGTTGGGCGCGTCCATCGAGCCGTTGCGGAGGTCGCCGTTGAGGGCGCGGGCGGTATAGGTATAGGCTGGCATTGCGATGATCCCTGGTTATCGGCGGGCCATGGGGCCGTTCGCCATCGCCGGCGAACCAGCCTTCTTCGCGTCGTCCTCCGACGTCTGCCCGATCATGCGGAGAAACTCGGTGGGGTCGTGCGACGCACGCAGACAGTCGTCGAGCGCGACTTCCCGGTTCATGTAGAGCGCGTACAGCGAGTCGTTCATGGTCTGCATCCCGAACT
>JAQBPV010000327.1 GCA_028287345.1 Gemmatimonadota bacterium | reverse complement strand
CATGCTTGAATTCGTCGAAGGTCGGAACGTCGAGAAGCGAACCGAGTCCGCCTTCCGACGTATCGGCACGACGGCCGACGAGCCGCTCGACGTCGTCGGCCGACACGCGCGGACCCGGCGAGAGAATCAGCAGGCGCTCGATGGTGTTCCGCAGCTCGCGCACGTTGCCGGGCCAGTCGCGCTGCTGCAACCGGGCAATGGCGTCGTCGCCGATGGCGCGCGGCGCCAGGCCGCCTGGCCCGGTAAGCTGCGAGATGAAGTGGCTGATCAGCGAGGGAATGTCCTCGCGCCGCTCGCGAAGAGGCGGCACGTGAATGGGCACGACGTTGAGACGATAATAGAGATCCTCACGGAAGCGTCCTCCGGCGATCTCGTCCTCGACGTTCTTGTTCGTGGCCGCAAGGACGCGGACGTCCACCTGCACCGGCTTCGCACCGCCGATGCGCGTGACCACACCGTCCTGCAGCACGCGCAGCACCTTCGCCTGTGCGGCGAGACTCATGTCGCCAATCTCGTCGAGGAAGAGCGTGCCGCCATCCGCCTGCTCGAACTTGCCTGCACGATCAGCGATGGCGCCGGTGAACGAGCCCTTGATGTGCCCGAACAACTCGCTCTCGATGAGCTCACTCGGAATCGCGGCGCAGTTCACTTCGACGAACGGTCCCTTCGCGCGCGTGGACTGCGTGTGTACTGCGCGCGCGACGAGCTCCTTGCCCGTTCCGTTCTCGCCGGTGATCAATACGCGCGCCGGCGTCTTCGCGACGAGCTGGATCTTCTCCGTCAGCGCGCGAATGCCGTACGAGTTACCGACGATCTCGAAGCGCGAATGCACCGTGACGCGCAGCCGCTCGTTCTCCTCCTGCAGATCGAGATGCGACAGCGCATTGCGCAGCGTGACGAGAATGCGATCGGTGTCGAGCGGCTTCTCGAGGATGTCGTATGCGCCGTGCTGCGTGGCCTCCACCGCCGTCTGGATGGTGGCGTGCCCGCTGATCATCACAACGATGGCGTTCGCATCCAGCTCGCGCAGCTTGCGCAGCGCCTCGAGTCCGTCGATGCCCGCCATCTTCACGTCCATGAAGACGAGATTCGGACGGAAGCGTGCGTACTCGGCCAGGCCATCCACCGCGTTCGCCGCGGTCTTTACCTCATAGCCCTCGAACTCCAGCAGCTGTCCGAGGGCGGCGCGGATTCCCTGCTCGTCGTCGACGATCAGGATCTTTCGGCTCATGGATTCGCGCCTGGCGTGGTCTTGTAGAGCGTGACCTGATGATTCGCGATGCGCACGTCGGCGAGCGCCTTCGGCGTCGCCACCGGAAGCGCATCCTCCGAAATTCCCGCCGGCCGATTTCCCTTCGAGATCTGCTGCAACAGCCGCGGAATCGCACCGCTCGGCAGCTTGAACTCGCGGAGCTTGATCTCGCGCACCTTGAACTCGCTCAACCCAGGCTTCACCACGCGGAAGCTTCCGCAGATCGAAAGCTTCTCGCGATCGTTGAGCAGTCCGCCGAGCGGTCCGAGCGCGCCCGATCCCGCGATGTCCTTCACGGGGACGATCGCCTTCATGCAGAGCGCATCACCGACGACGGCTGCTTCGACGCTGTCGGCAGACGCGGGCAATGTGTGGCCGACTGTCTGGAAGACGTACGATGCGATCTCGCCCGCCTTAAGGTTCGCGAACACCGGTCCGTTGCTCGACTGCAGCGATTCGACGGTGCGCTGCCCACGTGCGCCGGCCTCCGGGGTGAGTGGCTCCCACACCGGCGCGGTGGAAACCGCAGCGGTAGGCGCGGGCGCTCCGGGCACCTTCGACATCCACTTGTCGCGCGTGAACCACGCGCCGATGGCGAGACATACCAATACCGCGAGACATCCAAGGCGTGCGATGCATCCCATCGGTCAACGTCCTCCGCCTGCAAGTTGCGCCGCGTGTACGCGGCGGTAGGTCGCGCCCGATTGGGCGAGCGTGCTCTCGAACAGCATGATCTCCCCGACGTCCACTGTCGCGGAGAAGTCTATCCTGCGTGCGGCACGTGCGAGACGTCGCGCCCGTTCGATGCCCAATGCCGAGTGAACGCGGGCCAGCGTGACATGCGGGCGAAATGCGCGCCCCTCGAGCGCAAAACCCTCTGCTTCTCCAGCGACCTCGAGATCGTGATGCAGGAGCTCGAGCCTCGCCTCATGCTCTACCCCGATCCATACGACGCGTGCCCGGCGGAAGTTCGGAAAGGCGCCGATTCCGCCCAACTGCATGGAGAACGGGCGCTGCTGGCGAGCCACACCGTCAGCGAAGGCGACGACGCGATCGAGACGTTCGTCGCTGACCTCGCCGAGGAATTTCAACGTCAGGTGCCGCTTCGTTGGCGGCACCCATGCGATCTCAGGCGAATCGGCGCGCAGCGGGGCGATCGCCGATTCCAGTGCGTCGAGCAGGTCGTGCGGCAGCTCAATCGCGAGAAACAGGCGCATCGAGGCGCGGCTGACCGCCGGTGTCGCTGCGCAACTCGATGGCGACGTGCGAAAACCCATGCTCGCGCGCCAGCGCCAGCGCGGTGCGGCGCAGCTCGGCGTCACCTAGACGTGCAACGGTGGCCGCATCGGCGATGAGAACGGCAAGACCCGCCCGACCCTCGACCTTCACTACCAGTCCACGTTCGGCGAGCGCGCCCTCGAGGGCAGGCTGTCCGCCAGGAGTCTCTCGACGAATGCTCACGCTGCGGTCACTCCGTGAAGCACGTTGAGCGAGCCGGAACGGAAACCACGCAGGTCGAGCGCGACTCGTGCGAAGCCCGCAGAGGTCACGACATCGCGGAGCTGGGCGAAACGCTCCGGCGCAAGCCAGTGCGTCAGCGCTTCAGCACGCAACTCGACACGCGCGAGGTCGTCGTGATAGCGCACTCGCAGGTCGTCCACTATGCCGAGCGCGCGAAGGGCACGTTCAGCCTCCTCGACCTGGCCGAGACGCTGCGGCGTCACGGCCGTTCCATATGGAATGCGCGATGACAAGCACGGTGACGACGGCTGCGACCACGTCGGTATTCCCAGCGCGCGCGACTGCTCGCGGATGTCGGCCTTGGTGAACCCGAGGTCGGCGAGAGGGCTCAGCACGCCGTGCTCGCGTGCCGCCTGTGCGCCTGGCCGATAATCTGAGAGATCATCGGCATTGGTTCCGTCGACGACCGTTGCAAAGCCGCGCGCCTGCGCCAACGGCACGAGCCGCGACCAGAGCTCCGTCTTGCAGAAGTAGCAGCGGTTGGACGGGTTGGCTGCGTAGCGGGGATCGTTCAGCTCGTCGGTGTCGAGCTCCACGACGCCGACGTCGAACCCCGCCGCGACATTCCGGGCCGTCGCCCACTGCTCGGCGGGGTAGGATGCGCTGCGTCCGATGACCGCCAGTACGTCATCCGGCCCAAGGGTGCGCCTCGCGACGACGGCCAGGTATGCCGAGTCGACACCGCCGCTGAAGCCGATGGCGACGCGTGCGTGATCGCGCAGCCAGTCTTCCAGCGAGTGCTCACGGGCAGCGGCGGTCAGGGACATGAGTCGGAAAGTATCCACCGTTCGGAGGAAGATGCAGCCACTCTAATTAGCCACTTGCGCAATTAGCTAATTAGCTTAATATCTAAGTAGCCTCTCGTCTGGATACCCCCATGAGCATCACCGTGGCTACTCCAAACTCCGTCTTCCGCGCCCTCGCCGACCCCACGCGGCGAGACATCATCGCCCTGCTTCGCGACGGGCCGATGACCTCGGGCGCCATCGCCGAACGGTTTCCTGTCGCCTGGGCAACGATCTCCAGGCATCTCGGCATCCTTCGCGATGCTGAGCTCGTGCTCTCTACCCGCGACGGCAACGCCATCGCCTACGAGCTCAATACCACCGTCTTCCAGGAATTCGTCGATCACGTTCTTGGATTGCTCAACACCGGAGGCAACAATGCGTAGGCTTCCCGAGCTTTTCGTCCTTGCCGTGTGTGTGGTCTCTGCGGCGGCGTTCACCCGGCTGCCCCCCGTCGTCGCCAATGACGTCTCGTGGCTGCTCCCCTTCGCGGCTCCTGCGCGCGAAGCATCCCGCGCTTTCGCGGCGTTCTTCATTCCCGCGGTGCTCGTGCTGCTGCTCACCGCATATCGATGGGCGCAATCGGCGCGCGGAAAGGCGGCAACGACTCGCGCACTTCCAGATTGGCTCGGCAGTCCTGGCGGCCATGCGCCGGAGTACGAGAAGTTCACCGGCTCGCTCGACCTCATCATGCTCTGTGTCATCGCACTGGTATCCAGCATTCATCTCGGCTTTCTCGCTTCCGCGCTGGGATGGCATGGACCCACATCGCTCCTGGTCGGTTTCGTCTTCGGCCTCGTGCTCGCGACGATGGGCAACGTGATGCCGCGGCTGCGTCCCAATCCGATCGCCGGACTGCGCACCGAAGCGATGCTCAACGACCCCATCGCATGGCGGAATGCGCACGCCAGCTTCGGACGTGTGTGGGTGATCGGCGGCGCGCTGGTGATCGTCGTGGCGATCGTCGCTCCGCGGTATTCGCTCATTGCCATGATCGGCGTCGTGCTGCTCTCCGTGATGGTCGCACCCTTCGTCTCGCGACACGCACTCGATCGCCGACACAACTCGACGTCGTGAATCGTGCATGCACTGAAGGCGGAGCAGAACGTCCATGAGCTTGTTCGCCGGTCCGGGCGAGACACGCCGCTCTTGATCCCAAGTCCCGTCGTGTCTCGCTGGTGGCGCGTCACCTGTTGGTGCGCGCTCGTCCTCAGCCTGTGCGCATCCAACGCCGCCGCGCAGGGCTCGGGCATCGATTCGCGACGGCTCGGCAATGGCCTGCTGGTGATCGTGATTCGCAACCCGACGGCGCTCGAGCTGGAGGTGAGCACCGGAGTGTTCGCGGGCTCGCGCGACGACCCAGAGACGCTGCGTGGCCTCGCGCATCTCGCGGAGCACATGGCGATGCGTGAGACGCGCTCCGGTACATCCATCGCCGAGACAGCCGCGTCGAACGACATCACGATGACCGCCGTGACGCTGGGCGACCTGACGCGATTCTCCTCGGTGGCGAGTCCCACGCTCAAGAAGCTGCAGACGATCCTCGAGCTCGAGCGCCGGAGGCTGAGCGAGGTGATCGTCAAGCCGAATACGATTGCCACCGAAGTTGAGCGCATTCGCACCGAAACCGGCGGCCGGCTCGGCGATCAGCGCGATGGCAACGTGTTGTTCGGTGCACATCGCCTGTCCCGTGCGTCGTCACACGTGGACCTCACGAGAATCGGAGAGCGCGACATCCGCGCGTTCGTCGCCCGGTACTACGTGCCGGGCAATGCGGCCGTGATCATCTCGTCGTCACTCTCCGGCACCGCCGCAATGCAGGAGGCCGAGCGCATTCTCGGCGCGCTGCCGGCGGGCGTCGCACCTCCCCGCCCCATCTTTCGCGATTCAACGCGAATCGTGAGCACGGGCCGTCGCGGGCCGATCGCCGGTGGTGGCTATGGCCTGGCCGTCACGATTCCAGGATTGCAGCACCCTGCGCGGCCAGCCATCGAGCGCGATCTCGCGGTGCTGCGCATGCGGCTCGTTTCAAGTGGTCCGGAGTCGGCGCTCATTTCGATCTCGGATCAGTCGCCGGCCAGTGTGCTCGCGATACGCACACCGACCAGTGCCGTGATGGACTCGGTGTTTGTACTGCTCGATGCTCGAGTGACGACAGCACCGCGGGAATCACAGCCCATCACGCCGGACTTGCTGCAGTGCGAGGCGGCGGGCGATTGGCGCTATTGCATCGTCATCGCCGCCGCGCGTGCAACGCCATCGAGCGACGATCGACTCGACGCATTGGCGACATACTTGCGCGGGTCGCAATCACCGCTGCCGTTGTGGCCTTGAAGCTCAGTGTGGCGTGATGATGCGGTAAGGCGCCACCGGCTTGGGCCGCTCGAGCAGTTCTTCGGCCCTTCGATCGCCGAGGACCCGAGTGAGATAGCGTTGCCCTTCACCGATGCGCTCGACCTCGATGGCGGTGGATTCGATTGCGGTCTCGATGCGGCCAAGGCGATCCGCGAGATCTGAGGGAAACGCTGCGACCTTCGCGACTCCCCTCTTCATGATGCGCAGAGCGACGGCGAGAGCGAGCGGCAGACAGACGCAGACGATGAAGATGCCGCTCAGCACGAAGATGTCCTTCGGCAATGCACGCTCGGAGACATACGGCGGTGGAGTACCGAGGAGCTGCCACGGGTCCGGCGGGGGAGAGCTCTGCACATTCGCGATGACCTGATCCAGCGTCGCAATCCGCTGATCGAACTGGGCGATCTGTGCCTCGCGCTGGAAGTGCTCCGTGGACTTCGCTCGCAATTGCCCAAGCTGTGCCTGAAGTGCGGAGCGCGCTGTCTCGAGCCCCTGCCGCGCCTCCGTCAACTCGCGCAATTGCGCCTGGAGTGCGTCGACCGGCTGGCCGCCGACGAACACGGCGACGTCGGGGGAGGGTGGCGCCGGCGGAACGGGCAGTTGGCTTTGATTCATGGCACTCGGGGCCGAGGTGCAACGGATGACACGGGGCGTGTCGCATTTCTCTACGTCGCCTCGCGACAGGGCGTTTCAAGCCGTGAGCGTCTCGCGCGAAACCGCCATACGCAACGGGCGTGTGGTTAACCCCCTTCAGAGGCATCGGCGAGCAGGCGGCCATCCGTGAGCGCTGGCTGTCCGGACCGAAGTGTTGCCCGCGACGGCCGGGAGCGTTACTGTCATCCGGCCCATCACCGTGACGCAGCGGCGGGCCGAAGCTCCCTGTCGAGATTCCGATGCTTGCTGAACAAGTCCTCCCCGTCACCGTCTTCTTCATTGACGTGACGGAGCAAGACCGGCGCCTCCTCACGCCGCTGTTCCCTCCGGACGAAAGCCACGTGGTCGCGCTCTCAGCGAACGGTCTGGACGATGTGCTTCCAACCGACGTTCCTGATGTCCTCATCGTGAACGCGGAGCGCGGGGCCACGGCGGTGGTGGAGGGGGTTCGCCACCTGCGCCGGAAGTGGCCGAGCCCGTCGCTCGTGTGCATCCATGTAGCGTCGGCTGCCGACGCGATTACGCTGCTCGACGCCGGTGCCGACGACATCACCATGGACGAGGCGCCGTTCGACGTCGTCACCGCCTTGCTCAGCGCGGCGCTTCGCCGTGCACGCATCACGAACGAACAGCTGCGCATCAAGTTCGGCGATATCGTCTACGATCGCGAAGCTCGGCGCGTGTGGTGTGCGGGACGCGAGGTGCTGTTCACACCACGCGAGCTCCGACTCTTCGACATCCTGTTCCAGCGCGCCGGCACACCGGTGTCGGCAGACACGCTGCAGGACTTCGTCTGGAAGGACGGTCCGCCGACCAAGTCCAACTCGTTGGCCGTATACATCGGCTACCTGCGCCGGAAGCTCAAGGGCAGCCAGATCTCGATGTTGGAGACGCTTCGCGGCAGCGGGTATCGCCTGGCGCGACGCTCGGAGTAGCCGTCTCGCGGATGGATTTGAGGAGAGGGCGTCCGCTTCGTGCGGGCGCCCTCTCGTCAATTCGTGCTCACTCGCCGTATTTCCGCTTGTGATGGACACGCGCGAGACGATGAATGCTCTTCACCTTGCTGCGTTGCGTTGCTGCAGCGAGTGCATCTCGTTGCAGCTCGGCGCGAGCCACCTCGCGCGATAACTTGCGCCAGCTCGCCAACCGCTCGGCGTCCAGTGCACCTGATTCGATCGCCGCCGCCACCGCGCATCCGGGCTCGCCGGCGTGCGCGCAGTCGGCGAATCGGCACGCTTCGCTCAACACTGCGATGTCGTCGAATGTCTGCGCGAGTCCCGACTCCGCCGACCAGAGTTGTATCTCTCGCATTCCCGGTGTGTCGATCACGAGTACGCCATTCGGGAGACGTACGAGCTCGCGGTGCGTGGTCGTGTGGCGTCCGCGTCCGTCGTCGCTCACGTCGCCCGTTCGCATGAGCTGCTCGCCAGCGAGAAGATTCAACAGCGTCGACTTCCCGACGCCCGATGAGCCGAGAAGCGCGATGGTGGTGCCGAAGATGAGATGCGCGGCGAGTGTGTTGACTCCGGCGCCAGTGTACGCGGAAACTGCGACGACGTCGACGCCAGGTGCCGCAGTGGACACCTTGGCGATCCACTCACCGACGTTCTCGATGAGATCGGTCTTCGTGAGAACGACGACCGGCGTTGCGCCGCTCTCCCACGCGAGCGCGAGGTAGCGCTCGAGGCGGCGCTCGTTCACGTCGTCGGGCACCGCTGTGACGATGAAGACGCGATCGACGTTGGCCGCGACGACCTGCGCGACCGCCTTCTCTCCCGCGGCGCGGCGTATGAACGCCGATTGTCGTGGGAGTACGGCACGGACGATCGCCGAGTCCTCGCTCGCGGCAATTCTCAGTACGACCCAATCTCCAGTGGCTGGCCGATCGATGGCGTCTGACTCGTGAAAGCTCGACGCGAGCATTGCGTCACGCTCGCCGAAGCTCCCGGCGACCACGACGCGATTGCGGTGCACGGCGGTGACGCGCGCCGGTACGTCGTCGCGTGTGGCGGCCGCGCCGAATGCCTGCGCGAATGGGGCGTTCCAGCCTAGCTCACGCAATGGAATCAGCGCGGAGTCGTCCGCACCGAACTGTGTGTCATGCATTGGTGATGTTCCCTGGGCGTGGCGCGCCGTAGCGCACCGGGTGACGAGACGTCGATCACGGTGATCGACGCGCGCTCATCCCCTGGCCGCGAAGCAGGGTCCTGATTCTTCGATCTCTACCGTCGTCAGGACGCGCTAGTTCGCGGTCAGGACTGTGACGGAGGGGACGGCGTTACACATCGGGCGCCTCCAGGAAGCTCGTCGGGCGCGAAGGGCACCCGAACGAGACGCAATATGCCGCGCGTCCGGTCCAGTTGACAACCCTGAAGCATTCTCGCTCCGCCGTCATCGACACACCGCACGGCGATGCACCGCCGGATACGTCCGCGCTAGGATGACTCATCGGCACATCGACAAGGCAGACCTTCGGTCATCCCCCGCCTCTCCTTGTCACTCGGCCCCGACGTACGCCTGCGACTCGGTACGCACGCACGCTCTGCGGTTTCATGTGTCCGCGCTCATATCCATCTACTTCAACGCCATACACTATGCGCTCACCAGGGCGGTCGCTAACACGCGCGAGCAGCATCGGCTTCGGTACGTTGTTCCTTGCGGTGAGTTATGCATGTTCGGAACGAACCGTCGCTCCAACGGCGACGGATGATGCAAACGCATTTGCCGTCAGTGGCATTCTCTCGAGCTCACTCTGGCGCGTCGACGGAGCACAGCTCACGTACGCAGGTTCCTTCTCGGCGCAGGGACGTATCACGCAGGACAAGAATGGCGTGCATCAAGAGTTCGAGCCCGCGGTCGTCAACAAGGCACCCGCCGCGCTTTCGGCTCCTGCGCTGGGGCTTTCGCCACTGCGCACGGTTGCTGCCAACAAGCTCGCACTCCCCGAAGGAGGACAGGTAACGTGGCGCACGCGCCTGACGTCGCGGCGAGAGCCACTCACCACGCGTGATGGAAGACGAATCTCGATGCAGCGCGTCGCCGATCCGCGAGGCGGCGGGCGCCCGCCGGTGGCGACCATGCTCTTCGATGGTGATCGCCCGGTGTCGTTGGTCGAAGGTGTGTACCAGAAAGAAGGCAAGCGCTGGAAGCCGACGCGCGCACGCGTCACCATCTTCGGAAAGGATGGCAAGCCCTCGGTCGTGACGGAGAACGACTTCGCCGCGCTTCAGACGGCAAGTGTCGCGATGCCCGGGACGGCGGCTGTCCTGGCCAACGGATTCCGTCGGGTTGGTGGTTCGCTCTCACGGCTCATTCAGCCAGACGCTCTCTATGCCGCCTCACCAGCGGACGAGGTGGACGGGGAGCGTTGCTGGCGTCAGCGGCTCGCCGTCATCGGAGCCGCGGCGGCGCAGGTTGCCGCGGACA
>JAQBPV010000316.1 GCA_028287345.1 Gemmatimonadota bacterium | reverse complement strand
ATCCGCGGCTCGGCGAGCATCCCGACTGGGGCACGCTGATCTTCAACTACGGGCGAAAGGAGGTGCGCAACTTCCTCGTCGCCAACGCGCTGTACTGGCTGAACGAATTCCACATCGACGGACTGCGCGTCGATGCCGTGGCGTCGATGCTGTATCTCGACTACAGCCGCGAAGCGGGGCAGTGGGTGCCGAACAAGTACGGTGGGCGCGAAAATCTCGAGGCGATCGATTTCCTTCGCGAGATGAACGCCGTGGTGCACCAGGAAGCGCCTGGCTGCGTGACCATCGCCGAAGATTCCACGGCGTGGCCCGGTGTCACGCGTCCCATCCACGAAGGCGGGCTCGGATTCACCTTCAAGTGGAACATGGGGTGGATGCACGACACACTCGAGTATTTCGCCAAGGATCCCATCTATCGGCGGTTCCACCAGGACCTGCTGACCTTCGCGATGATCTACGAGCACAGCGAGAACTTCATCATGCCCCTCTCGCACGACGAGATGGTGCACCTGAAGGGGTCGCTGTACCAGAAGATGCCCGGCGATCGCTGGCAAAAGCTCGCGAACCTGCGCGTGCTGTTCGCCTACATGCTCACACGGCCCGGCAAGTCACTGCTGTTCATGGGCAGCGAGCTCGCGCTGCCGAACGAATGGAACCACGACCAGTCGCTCGACTGGCATCTCGGCAACGAGCCCGATCGCGCCGCGTTCAAGGACTACATGGCGCGACTCGGAACGGTCTACCAGGAGCTTCCGTCGCTCTGGCAGCTCGACTCCGAGACGCGTGGCTTCGAGTGGATCGACGTGTCGGACAAGGCGAACTCCGTGCTCTCGTATCTGCGCCGCGGCAACGACGGCCACGCGGTGGTCGTGCTCAACCTCACGCCCACGCCGCACGCACAGTACCGCATCGGCGTTCCCGACTCGGGCGACTACGCGTGCGTCCTCTCGAGCGACGACACGAAATGGGGCGGCAGCGGATACGGCGGTAGTCCGTCTGTGATCCACGCCGACGACATTCCGTATCACGGGAGACGATACTCCATCGAGCTCCCGCTGCCACCGCTGTCCGCAACTCTACTGGTGCCTGCGAATCAGGCACCGACGACGACCTAGTGACCGAGCGCGTCAGCCACACTGAACAGGTCGCGCGGCCCATGCTGCGCAAGCTTGCCGACCGACTGGGGATCGTCGAATCCTACGTCGATCAGTCGGGTGGCGAAGTGCGTCATACCTCGGACCTCACACGGCAGCGGCTGCTCGCCGCCATGGGGATCGACGCGAGCACCGAGAGACGCGCCGCTCGGGCGCTGCGCGCGCATCAACAGGCTGCCCGACGCCGGTGGATCGATCCTGTGCGCGTGGTGCGACAGCGACGTCGCTCGCTCGCGCGCGTGACCGTTCGCCTGCCCGAGTTGCACACAGAAACCGTCCACTGGACGCTCCGGTTGCGCACCGAGGAAGGCATCGAGTCGTGGTGGTCGGGCCAGATGAATGGTGGGTCGTCGCGGAAGGAAGTACTCTCGCTGCCGGTGGTACCGCCGCTCGGCTACCACGAACTCACCGTCAGCTTCGAGGGCGCCGGTGAGCATCACACGGCTACGCAGCGCCTCATCGTCGTGCCGCCGCAGTGCACTCCGCCGGAAGCGCGTTTGCACGGACGCCGTGGCTTCGGGCTGACGACGAACCTCTACACCGTGCGCAGCGACACCAACTGGGGTGCGGGCGACATCGGCGACATGAAGGCCATCGCCGAGTGGGTGGGTCAGCACGGTGGCGCGTTCGTCGGCATGAATCCGCTGCATGCGCTGCGCAACGAAGGCTACGACGTGAGCCCATACAGCCCGATCACGCGGCTCTTCCGCAATCCGCTGTATCTCCGCGTGCACGACATTCCCGAGTTCCGCTACGACGCAGCTGTGCACGACCTCGTCGCGTCGCCGGAATTCCAGCAGGAGCTCTCGGAGCTGCGCGACGCCAAGATGCTCGACTATGCCCGAGTGATGGCGTTGCGCGCACCGGCCCTCGAGTCGCTGCATCGCACGTTCCTCGAGCGAGAGATGAGCCGGAACACGCCGCGCGCACAGGCCTACGTCGCGTACGTGAAGGGCGAGGATCCGCAGCTCACCGGCTACGCGACCTACATGGCGATCGCGGAACGCGAAGGCCCCGACGCGCGCCTCTGGTCCGAAGACCTGCGCCGCGCCGACAGCGCCGCCGTCACCGACATGCGCGATCAGCTGGCCGAGCGCGTCGACTATCACCGCTGGCTGCAGTTCGAGCTGGACCGCCAACTCGGCTGCGCCGAAGCGGATGCCGTGCAGGCGGGCCTCGCGCTCGGCATGTATCAGGATCTCGCCGTCGGTTCGGCCGCTTCGGGAAGCGACGTGTGGGCGAATCCCGATCTCTTTCTTCAAGGCGCGACGGTCGGTGCGCCGCCCGACATGTACTCGGACGAAGGGCAGAACTGGGGCCTGCCAGCGATCAATCCGCACGTCCTCCGCTCGACGGGCTACGACTACTGGGTTCGGCTGCTGCGCGCCGGCTTCCGCCACACCGGTGCACTGCGCATCGATCACGCCCTCGGCCTCTTTCGCATGTTCTGGGTGCCACTCGGCGAGTCGGCGCGCGAAGGGGCGTACGTACGCTCGTTCAGCGAGGAGTTGTTCGGCATCCTGGCGCTCGAGAGCGTGCGACACAATGCGCTCGTCGTCGGTGAGGATCTCGGCACGGTGCCGCCGCATGTGCCGGCCGTGCTCGCGAAGTGGGGGGTGCTGAGCTCGAAGGTGCAGGTGTTCGAGCGCGACTTCCACACCGGCAGATTTCGCAGCGCCAACGACTATCCGCGCATGGCGCTGGCTACGGTGAACACGCACGACCTTCCGCCACTCGTCGGGTGGGCAGAGGCGCGCGACATCATGTTGCGCAGCGAGGTCGGCGACCTGGCCGATGCGGGGGTGGCCGGCGCGATGCGCGATTCGCGCAAGGGCGATCTCGACGCGCTGATCTCGTCGCTCATCGAGGCGGGGTTGCTGCCATACGATGCGCACCAGCACCTGACGTCCGACGCGCTCATCGCCGCGGTGCACGCCTTCATCCGGCGGACGCCGTCGGCGTTGGTCGGATTGTCGCTCGACGACCTGGCGCATGAGGCGATGCCAGTGAACATCCCGGGCGTGTGGCAGGACCGCTATCCGAGCTGGTCGCGCCGAATGCGAGATACACTGGAGACGATCTTCGCGCTGCCGCGGACGGCGCATTCGCTCGGGACGGAGGCTGAGGGCAGAACAGCAACTGATTGACTCGAATCATGTGAATTGAAAGACGAATCGCATCTCTGCGCCATTGAAGTCTCCGGCGCCGAGACGCGATGTCCTTTTATGCTTCGGCGCGAGTTGCTCGCACGACATCGAGTCAAATCCTGCGGGAACTGCATTTGCCTTGATTGACCGGCGATGCCCCCACTCATCGCCACCTACAGACTCCAGCTGAACGCAGACTTCACGCTGCACGACGCACGCACCCGCGTGCCGTACCTGCGGCGCCTCGGCGTCTCGCACCTCTACTGCTCGCCGGTACTCGCGGCGTCGCCGGGCAGCACCCATGGCTACGACGTCACCGACCCCACGCACGTCAGCGAAACACTCGGCGGCGATGAGGCATTCGTCGCACTCGCCGACGCAGCGCATGACCAAGGAATGGGCATCGTCCTCGACATCGTGCCCAACCACATGGGCATCGGTGCGGACAACCCGTACTGGGACGACCTCCTCGCGAATGGCCGACGGTCGCAGTACGCCGACTGGTTCGACGTGGCGTGGCGTGCGCCAACAAAACGGCTCTCGGGAAAGGTGCTGGTGCCGGTCTTGGGCGACACCCTCGAGAAGATCCTCGCACGCGGAGAGATCGCACTCGAAGTGAACGAGCGAAGCCTCCGCGCTCGCTACTTCACCCACAGCTTTCCGATTGCGGCCGACACCATTCCACAGGAGCTGCGCGGTGCGTCGAGTGATACGCTCGCCGAGTGGAGTGCCGGTGACAGCGGACGCCGGCGCATTCGCGAACTGTTGGGGCGGCAACACTATGAGCTGGCCTTCTGGCGCACCGCGCAGCGCGACGTCAATTACCGCCGGTTCTTCGACGTCAATGAGCTGATTTGCCTGCGCGTCGAGCGACAGGAGGTCTTCGAGGCGACCCATCGAACCGTGCTTCGATTCGTCGCCGACGGTGTCGTCGACGGACTTCGCGTCGATCACATCGACGGGCTGCTCGAGCCCCGACGGTATCTCGAGCGGCTGCGCGACGCGGTGAATGCGCGTCGACCCGCCACGTCGGGGTCGGAACGCTTTCCCATTTTCGTCGAGAAGATTCTCGCTGCCGGAGAATCGCTGCCCGCCGCGTGGCCGGTCGACGGCACGACCGGGTACGAATTCCTCACGGCGCTCGAGGACGTCTTCATCGATCCGGCCGGCTTCGCGGCAATCGAGAAGAGCTATCGTCGCGGCGGTCCCGCCAATTTTGCCTCGATCGCCGTGGAGTCGAAGCGGAGGGTGCTGCGCGCGACTCTCAACGCCGACGTCCGCCGTATTGCGCCGATGCTCGCGTCGGTGGGGAAGCTTGCCGCCTGGCCGGAGCGGCCAATCGCCGCCTATGCGGGTGCCATCGTCGAGCTCATCGCCGCGCTGCCCGTGTATCGCACCTACATCGACGCCGAGCGTCCCGAGGCCGACGAGCGCGATCGTCTGGTGCTGTCCAGCGCGTTCGCCAGGGCGGCGGAAAGCGCCCACGTCGATCACGAGGCGATGCGCGCGCTCGAGCGCAGCCTTCTCGACGAATGGAGAAATGCGGAGGCAGAGCTCGCGCGCGCTCGGCTCGCATTCGTGCTGCGGCTGCAACAGCTCACAGGCCCGGCGGCGGCGAAGGGCATCGAGGACACCGCGCTGTATGTGTACGCTCCGCTGTCATCGCGGAACGAAGTCGGCGGAGATCCCGGATTGTCCCTCGAGGGCGCGGTGGAGCGTCTGCATGAGCGGTTGGCCGAGCGTGCCGAGCGACATCCGCGTTCGCTCAATGCGACGAATACGCACGACACCAAGCGTAGCGCAGATGCCCGTGCCCGGCTCGACGCCTTGAGCGAACATCCCGCTCGCTGGATGCGCGCGCTGCGACGGTGGCGTCGCTGGCATCGACCGTTGCGTGCGTTGGTAAAAGGCCGACTCGCGCCGACGCGCACCGCGGACGACTTCATCTACCAGTCGCTCGTCGGCATCTGGCCGCTGACGGAAGCGCATGCGGCGGGCCCCGAAGGGCTGGCCTCTCTCCGCGAACGGCTGACTGCGTACATGCAGAAGGCGATGCGTGAGGCGAAGGTGAGCACCAGCTGGACCGACCCCGACGAGCAGTACGAGGCGGCGATCATCGGCTTTCTCTCGCGCGTGCTCGACGCCGGCGAGAGCGATGAATTCCATGCGGACGTCCGCGCCTTCGTCGCGACCGTCGCGCCGCAAGCGATGTACAACGCCCTCGGCTGGCTGGTGGTGCATCTCATGGCGCCTGGCGTACCCGATCTCTACCAGGGCGATGAGCTCTGGTACGCGGCCCTCGTCGATCCGGACAACCGCCGGCCCGTGGATTGGGGTGAGCGGGAGCGGCTGATCGAGGTCGTCGAAAGCGAGGCGACGCTGCCCCGATGCGAGCGGTTGCGCACCTGGCGAGACGTCATGCACACGGGAGAGCTGAAGATGCTGATCGCTCGCGAGCTACTGGCATTTCGTCGCGAGCGTGCCGCGTTGATGTCGGAAGGCGAATCCAAGCGACTGGTCGTCGCTGGGGAACATGCAGATCGCGTGGTGGCGTTTCGTCGGGGTGAGAAAGGCGCCGGGGAAGCCATCGTGCTGGTGGGTCGGTGGACGGCGTCGCTCGAGAGTCCACCCACAGCGGAAAGCTGGGAGGAGACCTGGATCGATCTGGGGCGAGATTTTTCCGCGGAATGGCGGTGCCTGATCCATGGAACGCGAATCGCGGATAGCAGCGGGCGAATGCGGGTCGGTGACGTGTTTTCGGTGCTGCCGGTGTCAGTTCTGGTGCCGGACAGAATGTCCTCTTACGAGCTGGTCAGTTGAACCCCGGCGACAACGGGGTACAATTCCCTGACCATCCAGACGTTCTGGGAATCAGCGCCCGCTCGAGGTCACTACCTGGAGCGGGCGCTGCATACCTGCTCCAATACAGTTCGAGGATTTCATGACGCTCGGCCCCACCCGTTCGACGGTTGCGTATTTCTCCATGGAGATCTGCCTCGAGCAGGCGATCCCCACCTATAGCGGCGGTCTCGGCGTCCTTGCCGGCGACACGCTGCGTTCCGCAGCCGACCTCGGCGTTCCCCTCGTCGCCGTCACGCTGCTTCATCGGAAGGGCTACTTCACGCAGCATCTCGACGCGACGGGTCAGCAGACCGAGTCGCCGGTGTACTGGAAGCCGGAAGAGGTGCTCGAGCCAGTCGACGCGCGCATCATCGTGAACATCGAAGGGCGCGACGTGCACGTGCGCGCGTGGAAGTACGCGGTAAAGGGCGTGCGCGGCCACGAGGTGCCGGTGTTCCTGCTCGACACGATGCTCGACGAGAACAGCGAGCACGATCGCGGGCTCACCGACTACCTGTACGGCGGCGACGAGTACTACCGGTTGTGTCAGGAGATCGTGCTCGGCATGGGCGGCGCGGCGATGCTGCAGCAGCTGGGGTGGGACGCCGGGGTGATCTACCACCTGAACGAGGGACATTCGGCGCTGCTCACGCTGCAGCTGCTGGAGCGCGAGCTCGATGGGCGTCAGCACTTCGAGCTCGAGGATGCGGATCTCGAGGGCGTGCGGCAGCGCTGTGTGTTCACTACGCACACTCCGGTGCCAGCGGGCCACGACAAGTTTCCACTCGAGATGGTGCGCCGCGTCCTCGGCGACGAGCGTGTCGCGCTGCTCGAGGGCTGTGGCGGCATCTATGAAGGGATGCTGAACATGACGCATCTCGCCCTGCACCTCACGCGCTTCGTGAATGGTGTGGCGATGCGGCATCGGGACGTCTCTCGGTCGATGTTCCCGGACTATCCGATCAACTCGATCACGAATGGCGTGCACGCAACGACGTGGGCGAGTCCGGCATTCGCGGCGCTGTTCGACCGTCGCATTCCGGAGTGGCGGCGCGACAACCT
>JAQBPV010000290.1 GCA_028287345.1 Gemmatimonadota bacterium | reverse complement strand
AAGCCCGAGCATCAATTCACCTTCGGTCTGTGGACGGTGGGAAATACTGGGCGCGATCCATTCGGCGACGCTGTTCGGCCGGTTGTCTCTCCCGTGCGCATCGTACAGAAACTCGCCGAGCTCGGCGCATACGGTGTGAACTTCCACGACAACGACCTCGTGCCACGCGATGCCACCACGGCCGAGCGTGAGAAGATCTGTCGCGACTTCAAGGCGGCGCTCGCGGAGAGCGGCATGAAGGTCCCGATGGCGACGACGAACCTCTTCGGCGATCCGGTGTTCCGCGACGGCGCGTTCACGAGCAACGACGCGAAGGTCCGCCGTCACGCCATCCAGAAGACGATGCGCGCCATGGACCTCGGCGCCGAGTTCGGCGCGGAGACGTACGTGTTCTGGGGCGGTCGCGAGGGAGTGGAGACGAATGCGTCGAAGGACGCGCGCGAAGCGATGAAGTGGTTCCGCGACGCGATCAATTTCCTCTGCGAGTACAACATCGCGCAGGGCTACAACTACAAGCTCGCGCTCGAGCCGAAGCCGAACGAGCCGCGCGGCGACATCTTCCTGCCGACGATCGGCCACGCGCTCGCCTTCATTTATACGCTCGATCATCCGGACATGGTCGGCGTGAACCCCGAGATCGCGCACGACACGATGGCCGGCCTCGACTTCGCGCACGGCGTCGCGCAGGCGATCGAAGCAGGGAAGCTCTTCCACATAGATCTCAACGCCCAGAAGCCGGGCCGCTACGATCAGGACCATCGCTTCGGCAGCGAGGACATCAAGCAGGCGTTCTTCCTCGTGAAGCTGCTCGAGGATTCCGCCTACAAGGGCATGAAGCACTTCGACAGCCACGCCTACCGCACCGAGGACGAAGCGGGCGTGTGGGACTTCGCGCTCGGCAGTATGCGCACGTACCTGATCTTCAAGGAGAAGGTCGCCGCATTCAATGCGGACAAGGAGATCCAGCAACTCCTCGGCGATCTCGGCAAGCGTGGCGCGGCTCCCGGTGGTCGCATCAGCTACATCAAGGATGCGCAGTCGATCAAGGACGAGCAGTTCGATCTCGAGGCCATGCGCGCCAAGGGCTACGCGTACGAGCGGCTCGACCAGCTGACAGTGGAGTTGCTGCTCGGAGTACGCTGACGTGACCGAGCAGGTGTTCCTCGGGCTGGATGTGGGGACGAGTGGCGTGAAGGCCATTCTCGTCTCGAGCAGCGGCGACGTGCAGGCAAGCGCGACGTCGCCGCTCACGATGCAGACGCCGCACGCAGGATGGGCGGAGCAGCACCCGCACGCATGGTGGGATGCGACGCTCGTGTCGATCAAGGCGGTGAAACGCGCGAGGCCCGACGCGATCATCGCGGGTGTCGGCATCTCGGGACAGATGCACTCGTCAGTCTTCCTCGATCGCGCTGGTGAGGTGATTCGCCCGGCGCTTCTCTGGTGTGACGGACGCACGACCGCGGAGTGCGCCGAGATCACCCAGCGTGTCGGCGGTGAAGAGCGCCTGCGCGAACTCGCGTGCAATCCAGCGCTCGAGGGCTTCACGCTGCCGAAGGTGCTGTGGCTGCGGAAGCACGAGCCCGAGGCGTACGCTCGACTCGCCACAGTGATGCTGCCGAAGGACTACATCCGCTATCGGCTCACGGGTGTGCTTGCGACGGATCCGTCCGATGCGTCGGCGACGCTGATGTACGACACAGCGCATTTGCGATGGAGCGAGGAGATCCTGAGGGCGGTGGATGTCCCGATGTCGATCGTGCCGAGTGTCGGCGGGT
Source organism: Gemmatimonadota bacterium (assembly GCA_028287345.1). Classification (GTDB taxonomy): domain Bacteria; phylum Gemmatimonadota; class Gemmatimonadetes; order Gemmatimonadales; family Gemmatimonadaceae; genus AG11. The sequence goes on along the minus strand of JAQBPV010000290.1, from coordinate 2,157 downwards.
CCTCGGAAGTGCTGGGCACTGTCACAGCCGAGGCGGCGGCGGTGACGGGCGTGTCGCAAGGGACGCCGGTCGTCGGCGGAGGCGCGGACAACGCGTGTGGCGCGGCCGGTGTCGGCGCGGTGACGGCAGGTGAGGTCGTCTCCAGTTGGGGGACGTCGGGCACGGTGCTCGCCCCGATGCTGAAGCCGAGCGTCGATCCGGGATTGCGAGCGCATACGTTCTGTCACGTTGCGCCTGGTGTGTGGTACATGATGGGCGTCGTGTTGTCGGCGGGTGGCGCGTTCAGCTGGTATCGCGATCAGTTCGCGCGCGAGCTCGCTGGTTCTTCAGATGCGGATCTCCGACTCAACGACGAAGCAGGGACAGTCGGAGCGGGCGCGGATGGCGTGACGTTCCTCCCGTATCTGCAGGGCGAGCGCACGCCGCATCGCGATGCGGCGGCGCGCGGCGCCTTTCTCGGCTTGAGCATGGCGCACACTCGCGCGCACACGACGCGTGCAGTGCTGGAGGGCGTGTGCTTCGCGCTGCGCGATTCGCTCACGATCCTTCAGGAGCTTGGGCTGTCGCCGAGTCAGGTGCTGTTGACCGGCGGGGGAGCGAAGAGTGCGTTCATCCGGCGCTTGCAGTCCGAGGTATTTGGACTGCCTGTGAGCACGGTGAATCGCGAGGAGGGGCCGGCGTACGGCGCGGCGCTGCTCGCCGCTGTTGGAGTCGGTGCATTTTCCGACCTCGCTACCGCGGCCAAGGCGACGCTCACGCGTGGCGCGCCCGAGCATCCGCGGGCGGATGCGCATGCGGCGTATGCGGAGTCGTACGCGCGCTTCCGCAAGTCGTTCCGCGCAGCGCGGCCGGATCTGCTTTCGAGCTAATTTCTCGTCTCGCTTTGCCCTGTGCGCCAAGGCAAGTTATGTCGTCCCGAGCGTAGCGAGGGACCCGCTCTTCGCTCACTCACTGCCGCATGCATCCAATAGTCCGTCGAATTCTGGGCTCGCAGGAGACCGGCCTGATCATCGTGGTGGTGCTCGTCATCATTGCACTCGCATCCGCCGCCGGTTCACACCCCGACCGCACTACCGGGGTGATGGTCAACAACTTCTGGAACGCGAACACCCTCGTGCAGACGGCCACCGACGCGAGCTTCTTCGCGATCATGGCCATCGGGGCGACGATGGTGATCATCTCCGGAGGCATCGATCTCTCGGTGGGATCCATCTACGCACTGGCCGGCGTCACCATGGCCATGGTGTTGCGGCAACTCGGCCCGATGGGTGGCGGCACGACCGCGTGGGTGGGGTTTCTCATCTGCGCAGGAATCGGCCTGCTGTGCGGACTTCTCAACGGTGTGCTCGTTGTGGTGCTCAAGGTGCATCCCTTCATCATCACGCTCGGCACGATGTGGATCCTGCGCGGCATCGCGTTCGTCGCCACGAAGGCCGAGAGCATCCTGGTGCCGACGTCGTTGACACATGTGGCGAAGGCGTCGCTCGGAATGTCTGGCGGACTCTATCCGGTGCCGATGCTCGCGATGATCGTGATCACGGTCATCGGCGCGATCTACCTCACACGGACAGTGATGGGCCGGCACATCTTCGCATTCGGTGGCAACGTCGAGGCGAGCCGGTTCGCCGGACTTTCACTTTCGCGAATCCAGATCGGCGTGTTCACGATCTCGGGTCTGACGGCGGGCATCGCGGCGTATCTCGGCGCGAGCTTCTACGGGTCGGCCTCCTCCGGCGACGCACAGGGTTACGAGCTCTATGTGATCGCGTCGGCGGTCGTGGGCGGCGCAAGCCTGATGGGCGGCAAGGGCAGCGCGGTCGGTGCGACGCTCGGCGCGCTGCTGATCGTGCTCATTCGGCAGTCGATCCGCACGCTGCACTTCGACCAGAACTACGAGTGGATCGTCATCGGCTGTGCAATCATCATCGCTGTCGTCATCGATCAGTGGAGTACGAGAGTGACGGCGCGGCGACTCAATCGTGCGGCGGAAAAGGTTCGAGCGTAGCTGGACTGTGGGTTGAGGGTTGTTTCTTCAGAGATCGATCCTTCAATCCTTGAATCCTTCAATCCTAGCCTTGTTCTTGTCGGTAGCTGGTATGTACTGGCCTGTCGAGATCAATGCGCCCGTTCTAGCATCAACTGTTCTGGGACGCGGAC
>JAQBPV010000272.1 GCA_028287345.1 Gemmatimonadota bacterium | reverse complement strand
GCGGGCCCGAAGACGCTGGAGCACATCGTCGACACGGTGCTCTACTTCGAGGGCGAGAACTATCTCGATCATCGCGTGCTGCGTGCGACGAAGAATCGCTTCGGCAGCGTCGACGAGATCGGCGTGTTCCGCATGGCGCAGGACGGCCTCATTCCCGTCGCCAATCCGTCGGAGCTCTTCCTTGGCGACCGTTCCATGCATTCGTCGGGCAGTGCAGTGACGGCGCTGCTCGAAGGCACGCGGCCGATTCTCATCGAGATCCAGGCGCTCGCGGCGAAGGCAGGATTCGGCACACCGCAGCGTGTCGCGACCGGTTACGACGGCCGACGTCTCGCGCTGCTGCTCGCGGTGCTCGACAAGCGCGCCGGACTTTCGTTCTCGCAGCTCGACGTATTTCTGAATGTCGTCGGCGGCGTGCGTCTTCAGGAACCGGCCGGCGATCTTGCCGTCGCGGCAGCGCTCGCGTCGAGCGTGTACGACCGCTCGCTCGCGCACGAGGCAGTGTTCGTCGGCGAAGTGGGACTCGGCGGCGAGATTCGTCCCGTGTCGCAAGCCGAACGTCGGCTGGCGGAAGCGGCGAACATGGGAATGACCACGGCGTATCTCGCTGAGCGTGCGGTGCCGAAGCGTGTGCCCAAGGGACTCAAGGCGATCGGTGTGCGCACCATCGGCGACCTGTTCGAGCGGGTGTTCGCATGATCGAGCGCGACGTCGGCGTCATCATCGTTGCGGGCGGCAGCGGCTCGCGCGTCGGCGGTGAGGAGCTCAAGCAGTTCCGCTGGGTCGCAGGCAAGCCGATGCTGCTGCACAGCGTGCAGACGTTCATGGCGCGTCCCGACGTCGGCATGGTCGTGTGTGTCTTGCCGCAGCGCTACGCTGGCGATCCGCCGCCGTGGCTGTTCCAGTGTGACGTCGATCGGTTGCTCGTGTCGGTGGGCGGACGCACGCGCAGCGAAAGCGTGGCCAACGGACTCGACGACCTCCCCGACGAAGCGGAGATCGTGCTCGTGCACGACGCGGCGCGCCCGCTGGTCGACATGGCGACGATCGATCGCGTCGTCGACACGGTCCGCAGCGGCATGAGCGCGATTGCGGCGCTACCGGTGGTGGACACGATCAAGTCTGTCGATGAACACGGCATGATCACGCGCACCGTCGATCGTGAAGGACTCTGGCGCGCGCAGACGCCGCAGGGCTTCCCCCGTCGCGTGCTCGTCGATGCGCACCGTCGCGCGAGCACGGAGCACATCTCGACGTCCGACGACGCGGCACTGCTCGAGCGGCTTGGTATTCCGGTGAAGGTCGTGCGTGGAAGCGAACGCGCCATGAAAGTCACCGAAGCCGGTGACTTCGCCCGCGTCGAGTCTCTCTTCGGATTGGCCGAATGAGCGGCGCCCCACACGCAATTCCGTTCTGGTCGGACGCCGAGATCGCGGCGGCGATTCGGCCGGCGCTGGAGCAGATGGAGCTTCGCCGCGTGCTCGCCTATCCCACGGAGACCGTCTACGGTTTCGGCGGCGCTATCGACCGCGACTCGGTGGCCGCACTGGTGCAGATGAAAGGGCGGCCCAAGGGCAAGCCATTCCTGTTGCTCATCGCCGGCGGCGAGATGCTGACCAAGCTCGACCTCCAGTTGCCGAGCTTCGCGGTGAATCTCGCCGCGAAGTTCTGGCCTGGCCCGCTCACACTCGTGCTGCCTGGCGGCGAAAAGCGTGTCCCGGAAGCGCTGCGCGGTCCGGAAGGTGGCATCGCCGTGCGGTGGACCTCGCACCTGGCGTTGCAGCATCTCATCCGTGCGCACGGCGACGCGATCACCTCCACCAGCGCGAACCGTCCCGGGGTTCCCCCCGCCACTTCCACACGCGAGATTCGAGAGCAGTGGGGGCAGGTGATCGCACGAGGAACGCTGCGAGTGCTCGACGGAGGAACGCTGCTTCCGTCTTCGCCGTCCACGGTGGTCGATTGTACGGGCCGCGCTCCGCGCGTCATTCGGCCTGGCGCGATCGCCGCAGCGTTGCTCCGCGAGACGGCGCCGGGCCTCATTGGAGATGCGTAGTTCATGAAGCTGCTCTTCATCTGCACCGGCAATACCTGCCGCAGCCCAATGGCCGAAGCGCTCGCGCGAAAGTACGTCATCGAGCGCGGGCTTTCGGATATCGACGTCGCCAGTGCAGGTACCAGTTCCTGGGATGGCGCCGCCGCGTCCGACGGAGCTTTGCTCGTTGGCCTCGAGCGACGACTCGACCTCAGCACACATCGCTCTCAACAGATCACGCGCGCCCTGGTTGAAGGGAGTGACCTCATCTTCACGATGGGTCCACACCACCTCGAGCGCGTCGAGGCGCTCGGTGGCGCAGGAAAGAGCTACATGCTCACCGCGTATCCGTCTCATGGGACGTCGGGTCGCGCCATCAGCGACCCGATGGGCGGCGACCTCGACATCTATCGCGCCACCGCCGACGAGCTCGATGTCGAGATACGGCGCGTGTTGGACCGCATTGCCGCTGAGCGGGTGCCCGGCAAGCCGTGATCGATCCACCGCCGCGACTCGTCCTGCTCGGCCACCCTGTTTCGCATAGTATTTCCCCGCGCTTCCAGAACGCCGCGCTCCGCGCTGCGAACATTCCGCTCGTGTACGAGACGCTCGACGTCGCTCCTGACGCGCTCGATGACACGTTGGCCGTGCTCAAGGGTGAGCATGCGGCCGGCAACGTCACCATCCCCCTCAAGGAACTCGTGGCCGCTCGCTGCATTCGGCGGTCGCCATTGGCGGAACGAGTGGGTGCGGTGAACGTATACTGGCACGAGAATGGGGAGCTGGTTGGCGACAACAGCGACGTCGGGGGCGCCGAGGCGACGATGCGTGCGTTGCTGGTGGACATCGCGCCGACGCGCATGGCGCTCCTCGGTGCGGGAGGCAGCGCTGCGGCGGTACTCTGCGCGGCGGAACGGTGCGGCTTTGGCGAGGTCCGCGTATACAATCGGAGCATGGACCGAGCAAGGCAGGTCGTCGAGCGAGTGGGTGGCGTCGCGAAGGCGGTGGCGTCGGTTGAAGAGGCGCTCGCGGGTGCCGATCTCGTCGTGAATGCGACTCCCATTGGCCTGAAGGGTGGAGACATGCCAGTGCCAGTGAGCATGTTGCCGGAGGGATGCGCCGTGTTCGATCTC
>JAQBPV010000149.1 GCA_028287345.1 Gemmatimonadota bacterium | reverse complement strand
CCACCCACGGCAAGCGCATAGGCGAGCATCACGCTGTACAGCGACTCGTTGTTCGAGAGCCGCAATGCATCGCGGAAGGCGCCGATCGCTTCCATCGCATCGCCGCTTTGCGCACACACGAGCCCGTGTGAGAACGCGCCAAACGCGGACGTCGGGTCGATCGTGCGCAACGTGCGACACTCCGCGACCGCCTGATCCATTCGACGCGCGAGATAGAGAATCCACGTCGCATTGCCGCGAATCACCATCGCACTCGGATCGAGCTGGCAGGCGGCCTCGCGCTGCGCCATCGCTTCGTCGAAGCGGCCGTACGCACACAGCTCCATGGCGTAGTACATCCGGATCATCGAGTTGCTGGGATTCAGCTCGACAGCACGCGCCATGTAATAGCCGGACTTCTCCCAGCGGAACTCATGGAACGAGTGGTACATGCTCAACGACGCATGTGCCTCCGCGCTGTACGGATCGAGCGCAAGCGCCTTCGTGGCGAGCGCGAACGACTCCGACATCATCTCGCGCGGCCGCACTCCCCAATAGCCAAGGCCTAGGTACAACAGTGCCTCGGCGAGCGACGCATAGGCGCGAGCGAAGTTCGGATCGCGGTCGATTGCCTTGCGGAAATACTCGAGCGCCTTACCGAAGTCTTCCGGCGTCACCTTGTTGTAGTGATGGCGGCCGAGGAGGTAGAAGTTGTACGCCTCGAGATCGTCGGTGGGCTTCTTGGCGATGATCGAGCGCTCGGACGACGTCAGCCGCGTGTGCAGGGTTTCGGCGATGTGCTCGGCGACCTCACTCTGGATGGCGAAGACGTCGTCCATCTCGCGATCCCACGTCTCGGCCCACACGTGCTCGTCGGTGCGCGCGTCGATCAACTGCGCCACGATGCGCAGTCGCGTTCCCGCTCGGCGCACGCTGCCCTCGAGTACGTGTGAGACGCCCGTCTCGCGCTGGATGTCGCGCACACTTCCCGGGTGGTCCTTGTAGCGCATCGCCGACGTCCGCGACATCACGCGCAAGCCGCGAATGCGCGAGAGCTGTGCGATGATGTCCTCGGTGATGCCGTCCGAGAAGTATTCGTTCTCCTTGTCAGCGCTCATGTTCGCGAATGGCAGCACGACGACGAAATGCGTCTGTGCGTCAGCCATCCGTTGTTCGCCCGAGACGGTACGCGTGGAGCCGGGCGTGAGATGAGCGCCACCTGCGCGTTCAAGTGCGTCCGCGAACTCCGCCGCCGTCGCGAACCTGTGCACCGGATCCTTGGCGAGCGCCTTCGCCAACACGTGATCGATTTCCTGGGAAACCTCCTCGCGCAACGCACGCACGCTCGGCACCGGCGCCGTGCGATGCATCATGAGGATGGCCACCTGACTCATGCCGGTGAATGGCGGACGTCCGGCGAGCATCTCGTACATCACGCAGGCGAGTGAGTAGATGTCGCTGCGGCTGTCGATGTCGCTGCCGCTGCCCGCCTGTTCGGGGCTCATGTAGGCCGGTGTGCCGATGGCCATGCCCACCGACGTCAGCGCAATGCCATTCGATGCTTCGTTGAGCGCGCGTGCGATGCCGAAATCCGTCACCAGCGCGTGGCCGTCGTGGGTGAGCACGTTGTCCGGCTTCATGTCTCGATGCACGATGCCACTGCGGTGCGCATAGTCGAGCGCTCGAGCCACCTCGATGCCAAGCCGGATCGCTTCGCGGACGGGCAGTTGTCCCTCGCGCGTGAGGCGGGTGCGCAGCGACTCGCCCTCGATGTACGGCATGGTGAAGTACGGCAGCCCGAGCACTTCGCCGGCGCTGAGCAGCGGAATCAAGTGCGGGTGCATCAACGACGCGGCGAGCTGAATTTCGCGCCGGAACCGCTCGATGTTCACCGCCGCCGCCATCTCCGGTGGGAGCAGCTTGACCACGATGCGCCGGCTCAGGGCGTCGTCGCGGGCAACGAACACACGACTCATCCCCCCGCCGCCGAGCTCGCGCTCGAGGACGTATACACCGCCCAGCGCCTCCTGCAGCTTCTCGTGTAGCTCGGTGGACACGACCGATCTCCGGCAGGCCTCCGGAATGGAAGGCGCCCCAACTTATAGGCGGGCCCGAACGTCGGCTATCGAATGGGCGCCGAGGCGTCAGTCGATCGGCAGGTTGGTCGTGTCGCTCCGAGCGTCAGCGTGCGTATCGCGCGAGCACTTCCTCTGCCGCTGGGATATACATCGACGCCGACGACATCGACCCATCGAGCGTGGCGGCCGAGTTGTGCAGCAGCTCGGCGACCTGCCTGATGGCGACGGCGACGTCGCGATTCTGAGTGACGCAGTTCTCCACGATGTGCACGGCGATCGCCGCCACTTCCTCCGACGACGACCCACCGGCCGACCGCCATCCAATTGCGTCGAGCGCCTGCTCGAGGCGAGCCTTTGACACGTCGTTCCGCCCCTCGGCCTCCCGCGCGCGATCGCTCGTGAATCGATCGCGCAATGCGTGTAACGAGATGCTCATCTCGGCGACTCGAGGGGAAACGCATACAGCGTAAACGGCTCGGACTTTCCGCCGGCGCCCCGATACAGACGACGAGCCGCCTCGTTCGACTCCTCCGTTCCGAGCCATGCCTCGGTGCAGCCGAGGGTGCGTCCGTGTGCAAGGATGGCGTCGAGCAATTGTCGGCCGATGCCGCGACGACGATGCGTCGACGCGACGCCGAGCTCGTTGATCCATAGCTGCGGCGCCTTGTCGGGATGCACGTAGTGCACCGCCGACACCATGCCGACCACGGCGCCATTCTCGATCGCCACCGCAAGATGATGTCGTGAGTCCTTGAAGAACTCACTGCACCAGACGGGATCGACCGGCGCGTCGAAGACGTCGTCACCAACGCGATCGAGCACGCCGGCGTCCTTTGCGCCGAGGAGACGAATTTCGATCGGGCCGTTCACTCGTGCAGATACCTAGCGTGGAAGGGTGTCCGGCCGCGCGACGGCAGCGCTGTCGCGACGAGCTTTCGCGATACTGTCCCGACGAACCTGTCCGATGCTGTCACGCCGTGCAATGGAGTCGCGCACGAAGCGCCGGCGACGACGAGCCGCCGCTTCGCGCACCGAGTCCGCGCGCGCGACGCTGTCCGCTGCGGCGACGCCCACGGAATCAGGCAATGGTACCGCGGGCGGAGGCATTACCGGCGCGCTGGCAACCCGCGCGACCGGAGCCTTCGTGACCGGCAGCGTTGCCACCGGCTTCGCTGGCGGCGCAGCTGGTTCGCGCCGGCCCAGTGTGACTGCGCCGGCGGCAAGGATTGCGACGAACCCCACGATACCCGCAGGAATGAGCCACTTCCGCTGTGGCGGTTTGCTCGCCGCGGCGACGGCCGCGACGGCCGCTTTCCGCTCCGCCAGTGCCTCGGCAGGGAGCGCAGCTTCCTCGGTCATCGTCATCGGCGGCGGCATGACGACTTCCTTCGAGTCGCGCATCAGCGCCGTGTCGTCATCGAATTCCAGTGGCTCGATGGGTTCCATCACCGGCGCAGCGAACAACGGCGTTGCGTAGACCGGGTTCTCCATGGTCGAGTCGGCGTCGGTGATCTCGTCCAGCGCCGCCTCGCGCTTCCGCTCCAACTCCAGGTCGCCGGCGCGCTTGATCTCCGCCCGCAACGCTTCGATCTGGCGGCGATCTTCCGCTGCGACACGTTCGAGCTCGCGCCGCTGGTCGGCCACCGTCTTCTCGAGTTCCGCACGCTTGGCGACGATCGCTTCACGCTCTGCGAGCGCCGCTCGCTGCAGGTCGTCCTTCTCCTTCGCGAGCTTTCGCTCGAGGGCTTCCTTCTCCTTCGCGAACTTTTCGCGCTCATCCGCCATCAGCTTCTCGAACGCCTCGCGGCCCTCGGCCATGACGCGCTCGAAGTTCGCCTTCTCCCTCGCCATATCCTGCTCGAACGTTGCGCGCTCTTCGGCGAGCTTCTCGCGTTCGGCGATCTGCTCACCGAGCGACTCGTCGCGGATGCGCTCGGCCTCTGTTTCGCCGGCAGCGAGCGGGCCCGCCATTCCGACGAGGGCGAGGAACGTGGCGACGTCGGCCGCCGTGTGCGCGTTGGTCTCGTCGAGCAGCGCGACCGTGGCCTCCTGAAGCTGGTCGGGCAGGTCGGGACGCAGCTCGGTGAGCGTCTGCCCCTCGTACTCCGAGGGATCCTCGCTGCCCGTGAGCATGGCGACGACCAGACGGACGATGGTGCGGGCGTCTTCCGTCTCGGGATCGACGTGCTTGAGACGGATGATGGGCGCGACGCCGAACATCACGCGGACGCGATCGGTCTTGGGCTCGAGGAAGATCCGATCGGCGGTGACGTTGCGGTGCACCAGCTTGTGCTCGCGGGCCCATTCCAGCAGGCCGTTCACCTCGCGCAGGATGGCCGCGACGCGAGGTGTCGAGAAGGCCTCGCTCGTGGCGAGTTTCTGGGCGAGCGAGGGGTCGGTGGTGCGTTGTGTGACGACGGCAAAGGCGTCCGTGCCCACCCATCGTCCCTCGATCACCGGGATGAGACGGCGGTGGGACATGCCGGCGAGCAGCTTCGTGTCCGCTGCCAGGTGCGACAGCGCGTTCCCCTCGTCACCTTCCGGAGTCGTCACGACCGAGATCAGTACGCCGGCCTGGTCTTCGCGGCGTTTTGCCGCTTCGTCCTTTCGTGTTGCGGTGTAGGCGCGCACGCCTCCCGGCCCCCTCACCTCGCCAACGACGTCGTAGTCGTTCTCGAGGGCGGTGAGGTCGGGAGACTGATTCGTCTCACTCATTCTTTTGCTCCGTGACGGTCGCTTTGGGGGGTACGGTCACGATCCCATTGCGTGAATGATGCCGCAGGCTCTGCTGGAAGGCGAGGCGGGCTGGAGCATGGTCTCTTACCAACCATTTTCGCGATGCTAATATCTATCGTTGGCGTGGAACTTCATGGGGCTTTGGTCCGTCATGCCCGCAGGAGAAATGACAAAATGATCCATACATATACCCAACGCCTCACGCGAGCCTTGGCGTCGGCCGCCATTGTGGCGTCCGGCAGTGCTCTCGTGTCGTCCGCGGCTTCGGCGCAGCAGCCGGTGGCAGCGGCGAGCCAGAACGATCCGGCCGTGGTCAAGGCGCGGGCGGACAGCGCTCGCCTGCCCTACACTGCGGCGGACATTCATTTCATGTCCGGAATGATCGGGCACCATTCGCAGGCCATCGTGATGTCGAAGATGGCGCCGACGCACGGCGCGAACGACGAAGTGAAGCGGCTGGCGGAGCGAATCATCAACGCCCAGACCGACGAGATCAAGATCATGCAGCAGTGGCTTCGCGACCGACGCCAGCCGGTGCCGGAAGCGAAGCCGGGTCCGATGAAGATGATGATGAATGGGATGGAGCATGACATGCTCATGCCCGGAATGCTGTCCGACGCTCAGATGAAGGAGCTCGACGCGGCGACCGGCGGCGATTTCGATCGGCTGTTCCTGAGCTTCATGATCCAGCACCACCGCGGCGCGACGTCGATGGTCAAGGAGCTGTTCGACAGCTACGGCGCCGGCCAGGACGAAATCGTGTTCAAGTTCGCCTCGGACGTCAACGTCGATCAGACCACCGAGATCGGTCGGATGGAGAAGATGCTCGCCGCCGTCATCTTCGGTGTCCACGTTCCCTGATTGCCAAGTTACGAAGAGAAGTCGTTGCCACACCCCGTTTCCCCCCAGAGGAATCTGCCATGAACGTCTTGAAGCTCACGCTCGCCGCCGGTTTGCTGTCCGTTGCGGCGTGCTCCACAGCCACCACTACATCGGGCAACAACGAGCCGATGCCGACGCCAGATCCGCGAGTCGGGCTGGGCGCCGGAATGATGAACGCGGCGGAGGCGGTGTCCAACCTCCGCATCGTCTCGCGGACGCAGCCGCCCGCGAAGTTCATCGGAAGCACCAACTCCGACATGGCGTTCACCGGCAAGTACGCCATCCAGGGCAACTACAACGGCTTCCAGGTCTGGGACATCTCGACGCCCAGCGCGCCAGTGCTCACGACGTCGTACTACTGCCCAGCCTCGCAGAGTGACGTCTCCGTCTACAAGAACCTGCTCTTCGTCTCCGGTGAGGGAAACAGCGGCCGTCTCGACTGCGGCGATCAGGGCGTGAAGGATCCGGTCAGCAAGGAGCGGCTGCGCGGCATCCGCATCTTCGACATCACCGATATCTCCAAGCCGAAGTACGTCGCCAACGTGCAGACCTGCCGCGGCTCGCACACGCACACGGTGGTCGTTGATCCGAACGATCGCGACAACGTGTACATCTACGTGTCCGGTTCGGCTGGCGTCCGCTCGGCAGATGAGCTCCCGGGCTGCTCGAATGCCCAGCCCGAGACCGATCCGAATTCCTCGCACTTCCGCATCGAAGTGATCAAGGTGCCGGTGGCCAATCCGGAGCGGGCGGCAATCGCGACCTCGCCGCGCATCTTCGACAACCTGGCCGCACCACCGCAGCACGGTGAAGCAGCGTCCGACATCGTCGCGATGAAGAAGTCGGCCGACTCCTCGCGCGCCGCTGGTGGATACGTCGCGAGCCTGTTCGGCGCGGAGCGTCCGCTGCCGAATGGCTTCGCCAAGCAGCTGCTGGACAGCGTCGCCAAGTCGAACGGCCGCACGGCGGCCAACGGCGCCGACAGCACCGCGCTGCGCACGAACCTTCAGAGCATCATCGACAAGATGTTCAGCAGCGGCGGTCCGCGCCGCGGACCCGACCAGTGCCATGACATCACTGTCTATCCGGCCATCGGCCTCGCGGGCGGCGCCTGCGGCGGCTACGGACTCCTGCTCGACATCAAGGATCCGATGAACCCGCGCCGCATCGGCGCAGTAGCCGACTCGAACTTCTCCTACTGGCACTCCGCCACGTTCAACAACGACGGCACCAAGGTTCTCTTCTCCGATGAATGGGGCGGCGGTGGCGCACCGAAGTGTCGTGCGACGGATCCGAAGCAGTGGGGTGCGGACGCGATCTTCACGCTCGAGAACGGGAAGATGAACTTCAAGAGCTACTACAAGCTTCCCGCTCCGCAGACCGACAAGGAGAACTGCGTCGCACACAACGGCTCGCTGATTCCGATTCCGGGCCGTGACGTCATGGTGCAGGCGTGGTATCAGGGCGGTATCTCGGTGTTCGACTGGACGGACGCGGCGAATCCGAAGGAGATCGCGTTCTTCGACCGCGGCCCGATCGATTCCACGCGCTTCACCATGGGCGGTTCGTGGTCGGTCTACTGGTATAACGGCTCGATCGTCAGCTCCGAGATCGCGCGCGGCCTCGACATCGCCGAGCTCACGCCGAGCCAGTACATCTCGCAGAACGAGATCGACGCGGCGAAGACGGTGCACTACGAGTACCTGAACGCGCAGGGCCAGCCGAAGATGGTATGGCCGCCGAGCTTCGCGCTCGCGCGCGCATACGTCGACCAGCTCGAGCGCTCGAGCTGCCTCGGCGCCGGCCGGGTGGCCTCCGTGCGCGCGGCGCTCTCGACTGCCGAGCGGGCGTCTGGTGCGCAGCGTCGTGATGCGCTGAACACGCTGGCCTCGCAGCTCGACGGCGAAGCACGCAGCTCGTGCGACGGCGCCAAGGTGCAGAAGCTGGCGGGTGCGGCGCGCGACCTGTCGGTGACGATGCCGTAGCCGTCGAAGTTCTGAACGATTTGAAGGCCCTGTACCTCTCGAGGTACAGGGCCTTCAACTCATTGGAGAATCAGTAGGAGAAAAAACAGCAACTGACTGACTTGAATCATGTGAATGAAAAACGAATTGCATCACTGCGCGGTTGCTGTTGGTGTTGCCGTCAAGCGAACCGTTTCAGCGACCGCTCTTTCGCCTTCCGCATTTCCTCTTCGCGGTTGCGGGGCGCGGAATGCGTCTCGAGCGACGCGATGAGTCTCCGCGCCGACGCAGTCACCTCGTCCACTGCGACGTTGAACGCTTCTTCATTCGCGCGTGACGGCTTGCTCGTTCCACTCAACTTTCTCACGAACTGCAGCGCCGACGCGCGAATCTCGTCATCGGTCGCGGGTGGCTCGAAGTTGGCCAGCGTCTTGATGTTCCTGCACATGGGGATGCTCCTCCAGATTCGTCGCCTTCAAGGCCACAGTTGTCGGGCATATGCGTCCTTCACCTGCCGACTGACGTACGTGCTGAGCCCAGCGCCCGCTTTCGCGAGCTCCTTCATTCGCTCGACGTGCTCCTTTCCCGGCTTTTCGTAGTTGTACAGGTAGACCGCGCCGTCCTTGAACTGCAGCGTGATGAATTCCGGGCCAAGATCGTACGAGACGACGCCAGAATCGCCGGTCGAGCTCCTGTAGGCTTTGGGCAGGCTGGTCGTCACGGACTTCCGAGGTGTATCCACCGTTCATTGCTCCTTCATGAAGATGGGCTGGACTCAACGGTGAGTAAGTTGCACAAAATGACTGCCTCAGTCGATGGTGTGCGCTGCACGGCCGCAAGTCCGGCGTACGCCCACACTGCTGCTGCACCCGCTGCGCGGGCAATGGCAGGGCCACCCGGAAATCTGCATTGGCGCCTGCTTCCCAAATCAATGGTTGCGCTGTCGCGGACTGCCATTCGCGTCGCCCGGGTCGTCAGAAGGCCGAGGCCGCTGAAGACCTCCGAAGTGTTGATCGCCTTCATCGAACCGTAATCGACCGCTCACAGTTCGGTCATCCATACCTCACGTCCAGCTAATACCGCACAGATATCGTGTGGGCAACCGCCAACGGGAGCTCACATGACAGTTTCGTCGCGCTCACTCACGTCCGACATCAATGTTACGCCGTTTCTCGACGTCCTGCTCGTGCTGATGATCATCTTTCTCGCATCCGTCACAGCGCGCAAGACGATGGATGTCCAACTGCCGGTTCCCTGCGCCGACATCTGCGCCGCGGGCAACCAGGCGATCGTCCTCGAAGTGCTCGGCAACGGAAGTTTCCTGCTTATTCGCGCCTCCGTGAGTCCTGCGAATCTCCTGGCCCAGCTGCGCAGCGTTTACGCGAATCGTCCGGAGAAGATCATCCAGGTTGCTGGCCATCGCGACGCCAGCTATCAGTCCGTGCTCGCCGCGATGGACGTCGCCCGATCCGCCGGTGTGAAGGTCGTCGCAATTGCGCCGAGCTCCAGCTATTCGTCGCGCTAGCGACGCGGTGCGAATGCCTCGAAGGCACCGGTTTCGAGAAAGCGAATCGCCTGCGTCATCACCGCCGGTGCACTCATCAGGAACGGGTGCGAATGCGGCACCACGAGAAACGCGCGCATCCCGACCACCGACGCATGTTCGACGCTCACCTTGCCATCGTTCGGCCCGGGCAAGAACAGTGAGAGCACCGGATTCACGCTTCGTGATCCGGCAATGATCCCCGCCTCGAATGGCAGAGGTGGAAGCCGGCTGACGACACTTCCCTCACCAATGCCGAGCTCGACGCCCGCCGGACCAGTGACCAACCGATACAAGGCGCCCGAGATGCGCCACCGGCCGAATGCGTCGGGCACGTGACTTCCGCCATTGGGCGGGCCGAGCATCACGACGCGGGCGATGCGGTCGAGCGGGATGGCGCCATTCGCGACGGCAACGCGCAACGGGATTCCGCCGAGCGAGTGCGTGATGAAGTGCAGCGGCTCGTCGTCGTCGATGTCACGGATCTGTCGTGCGACGTGCGCCGCCAATGCGCCGACTCCGGCTGTGCGCGATGGATAGGCGAGGTTGCAGACGCGAAACCCTCGCGCCTGGAGGGCCGATGCGAGTGGGCGCATCGATCGTGAGGTGCGGCCGAGGCCGTGAAGCAGCACGACGGAGCGTGCAGTCACTTGTTGGCGTACGACTCCAGGTAGCCGCATTTCTCGCAGCGGTACGTCATCACCCGAAGCACCTCCTTGCCCTTCAACTTGATTCCCGACCAGAACGTGCGCTCGGGAACTCCTTCCACCCAGTTCTGTGTTTCCGGTACGGAGTAGTGCGCCTTGTCGGCAACGAAGCCCTGCTCCATCGGTCCGCCACAGCGCAGGCATTCGAGCGTACGGTCCGCCATTCTCAGCCTCGTCGGGTAAATGGTGTCTCGAACGTTGAGCACTCAGCCATGCACCGGGCAAGTCCTACGGTGCGATCGCGAAACGGCGCAGCATGAGCGAGTCGGCGGCAAAGACGGCGTTCGTGCGACCCGTCACGGGTGGGCCGGCATGAACCGCCGGGATGCTCAACCCGAGCCCCAACGCGGAGCACGTAGTTCAGAGCACATCCTTAGGAGGCCACGGTCTTCATCGCTGAGAGTGCAGATTCGAGCAGCCCGCACGCGTCGATGACATACGACTGCGCGTTGCCGACTCTGCCGCCACGATTCTTCGTCGCAGCGAGATGCTCGTCGACGATCCGCGAAAACATGTCGGGCGGAAAACTGCCATGTGCGCCCTGTGACGTGTCGAACTCCTTCATGTCACGCCAGACACGCACGCCATTCTCCAGCACGGGCACCTTGAATTGCGCCACGCGCTTGTCGGGTAGATCGACGACATGCTCAGCGTGGTGGAGGAAGGTGACGTTGCCGTGATCGGAGCCGAGCAACAGGATCTTTCCATTCATCGCGACGAATCGTTCGAAGATGGAACCGCGTCCATACGCGAAATCCCACGGCGTAGGCGCCAACAAATGCTCGGCCTGTCGACCCCAGGCTGCGAATCGCGCGACGTGATGATTCACTCGCGTTCCGGGATACGTTCGAAAGAACTCCGCCAATATTCCGTGACTGCGATCGCACCGCGCGCGCTCCGCATCGAAGGCGGGCAGCTTCTCGAGGACCTCGGCCTCCTCCTCTGCGGAAAGACTCCCCCGCCCCACTTCGTCGACGTACTGTGGACATCCGGCGTACATGAAGAGCGTGCCGTCGCTGGTGATGACGTCCTTGATGGCGAGATGGATCTCATCGGGCCCGCCGGCGACTTCGCCAATCGCGCGGACCGATGCGTGCATCATCACGACGTCGCCCGCGGCGAGGCCGAGTGCGCCGAGGTGAGCCGAGAGTGTCGCTCTGGAATGCACTGATTCAGATCTGCGCCGCTGCGCGACGCTCGTGATTCCGTGACGTCCGTCCGAGTATCGGCGGCAGCAGCGCACACCACAGGATGTACGGCGCGCGCGCGTTCACGGAGTCAATTCCATCTTGGCGTAGACTTCGAGCATCGTCTCCTTCGTCGGCGGTTGGAGGATGCTCTGGCTCGCGAATTGATTCGCATACGGAAAGCTGGTGGCGCGAACGCGCGCCGCGGCGTCGCCGATATCATACGTCGTGTGACGGAGCTCGACGTCGGGACCCAGCAGAAGCCAATCGGCACCAGGCTCACCGAACGGCATGCCGACGCTTCCCGCATTGATCACGCGCAGCGCTCCGACCGTCCGGTCGAACTGCATGTGCGTGTGTCCGCAGACGACGACCGCTGCATCGACATCCCGCAACACCGGCAACAGCACCTCCTCTCGAGTTGCCTGCGTGAAGATCTCGTTGTCGTTGCGCGGCGTGGCGTGGCAGAACAACACGTCGCCCAGGCCGTCGATCGTGCGACGGAGAGTCTTCGGCCAACTGTTCAGCTCATGCACGTAGCCTGGTGGCATTTGTTGCGCGACCCAGCTCACGATCTCTCGCACCTGTGCGGGCAAATGACTCAGGTCGTCGCCCGCGACCTCGGCGGACACCTCGCGATCGCAGTTGCCTTCGATGAACCGAACAGGCAGATCGAGAACGAGCAGGGAGGCAAGCGTCTCGTTCGGCATCGGACCAAGCACAACGTCTCCGCCCACGACGATCTCGTCCACTCCGGCCGAGCGAATGTCGTCGAGCACTGCCTCGAGTGCGGGGAGGTTTCCGTGGATGTCGTAGAGCGCGGCTACTCGCATTTGGCCTTCATTCACGGACTCGCCAGGCGAACGAAGTGGCCGGCGGCCGTCAGCGCTGTGACCGCGTGGGCCAGATCGGTATCACGCACGAAGATGTAGTCCGTGTCGTACGTCCCGATCGGGATGATCGAGATGTTCGCCTTGGCGAGCGGACCGGCAAGGGACGCGGCCACGCCGACCATTTCGAGGGGCAGCGGCCCTTCGACGCGCAGGGCGCGAAAGCCTCGCGTGGCCTCGATGCTCGGTGGCACCACACTCTCGTCGGCCAGAATCGACAGCTCGGCGGGCGTGCGACTGATGGTCAGGAACTCTCGCGCGGCCGACGTCCACGTGGGAATGGCGTCGCCGGGCTGGAGACGACAGAGCGCGAACCGTGCGGTCAGCACCGTGAGTGGAAGGCTATGACTCGGCATCGAGTTGTTTGGAAAAGCGACGTCCATTGTAGGGCATTCCGCAGCGCGGGTAGAACGCATGCGCATCGGCGCGACGCTCAGCGCTCGTGACGGACAGCCGAGTGCAGCCGCAGTCCCGCGCCCACTGCTCGATCGTGGCGACCATCGCGCGGCCGACTCCCTGCCCGCGCGCGTCGTCGGCCGTCACGAGCGCGGTGATGTACGCCACCTGCGCGCCGGCGTGAAGCGTCGCAAGACGCGCGGCGCTCGCGAGGCCGAGAATTCGGTCGTCGGCAGCGGTCGCGACATACACGGCACCACCTTCGCGCTCGATGGCGTCGACTCGGCTGGGAAGCACTTCCACACTCGACGGATAGCCGAGTTGGCCGAGGAGCGCCGCCATCGCAGGCGCGTCGGAGGTCGTCGCGCGGCGCACCTTCACGACTTCGAAGGCGCTACCAACGTGCCACCCCATGACGCGGGATCGACGTCGGAGACCGTCTGCGAGAACGTCCACTGGTGCCCCGCGAAGTCCTCGGCGGAATACTGCCGCTCGCCATAGGGGTAGTCCGTCGGCTCGTTGATGATGCGCGCGCCCGCCTTCGTCGCTCCCTCGCAATGCGCCTTCGCGTCGGCGACGCGCACCATGATCGAGTGCGCACATCGACCAGCCGCCGGGCCTGGAGCCCGCGTGATGACGATACTCCCGTCGCCGACGTCGAGCTGCACGCGGTGGTCGCCGATGCGCAGTCGTTCGGTGAATCCGAAAGCGCGGTGCAGCCACTCGGTCGCCACGCGCACGTCAGGATAGCCAACCACTGGAATCACCGTGCTCGCTGGCATCGAGCGGTTCGGCGGGAGCCCCGCCGTTTTGGATCGTGTATTCATGTTTCTCGACCTGTTTGATCCGTCGTCATCAATCTGGCGTGCGCGACGTGACGGCTGCAACTTCACACATGCGTATACTCCTCGTGGTCAGCGCCGCGGCGCTCGTGCTCTCCTCGCCCGCTGCGGCGCAAGTCGCACCGGATCCCGCCCTCGCGGCGGAGATCGATCGTCGCACGGCAGCCATTACCGACAAGGTCACGGCGTGGCGCCACGACATCCACCAGCATCCCGAGCTCGGCTACGCGGAGACACGCACGGCCGGGATCGTCGCGGCGCACCTCAAGGCGCTCGGTCTCGAGGTGCAGGAAAACGTGGGCGGAATTCCGGGCGTCGTCGGCATTCTCAAAGGCGGCAAGCCCGGACCGACAGTCGCCCTGCGCGCCGACATGGATGCCCTGCCCGTCACGGAACAGGTGAGCATCCCGTTCAAGTCAACGGTGCGCGCAATGTGGAACGGCGAGCAGGTCGGCGTGATGCACGCATGCGGGCACGATACGCACGTCGCCATGCTGATGGGCACCGCGGAAGTGTTGACGGGACTCAGGGCGCGCATTCCGGGTACGGTAAAGTTCATCTTCCAACCGGCGGAGGAAGTCACACCGCGTGGCGGCGCCGGCCCGATGATCGATGCCGGCGTGATGGATGGCGTGGACGGCATCTTCGGGCTGCACGTCTTCCCCGGGAAGCTCGGTTCACTCACCTATCGCTCCGGACCGGTGCAGGCGAGCGCCGACAACTGGCGAATCGTCGTGCATGGCAAGCAGGGTCATGGTGCGATGCCAGCCGCGACGATCGATCCTATCGTCATCGGTGCGCAGATCGTGAGCGCGATGCAGACGATCGTCTCGCGGCAGATCGACCTCACACAATCGCCTGTCGTCGTCACCGTCGGTGCGTTTCACGGCGGCAATCGCGAGAACATCATCCCCGACTCCGTGTGGATGATCGGCACCATTCGCACCTTCGACGCGAAGGTGCGTACGTCGATCCACGAAAAGTTGAAGCGGATGGCCGAAGGTATCGCGGCGGCGAGTGGTGCGACGGCAGACGTCAGCATCGTGATCGGCTATCCGGTGACGGTGAACGATCCGGCCACGGTGGCGAAGTTCACTCCGACGTTGAAGCGCGTGGCCGGCGCTGCGGGCGCATCACAGGCGAATCTCTCGATGCCCGCGGAAGATTTCTCACGCTTTGCCGAGCGGGCGCCGGGCTTCTTCGTGGGGCTGGGCGTGACGCCGCCGGAGATCGACGTGCGGACCGCCGCGAGCAATCACTCGCCGCTGTTTCAGGCGGACGATCGCGCGCTGCCCGTGGGCGTCCGCACGATGAGCAACCTCGCGATGGATTTCCTGTTGACGGGCGGCGCGGTGAAGCCGACTCCCTAGGGAACGACGCGGTCCGATAGGCTGGCTGCGACGACGGTCGCACGAAACCGCCCGTTCTCGAAGCGAATGATGGGGCTCGACGCGCTCCGTGCTCGACGTGCGTCGAACTGCACCGTTCCCTGGATGTCACCGCTCGGGCCGCCGTAGGCCGTGACATCGAGTACGCCGACGCTGGAGCTGGTGCCAGTGAACGATCCGGAGATGCCGTCTCCGCCGATGATCTCGAGGAGCTCGACGGCGGCCGAGTCGAGCGGGTATTGACCGACTCCGTGGAACGCCACGCGAACCCGCACGACTTCTTCGTAGCTCCCCAACGAGTTGGTCACCGGGCGGTTGCCGAAGAGATACAGCGTGTCGGCCGAAGGGGCACGCAACAAGGTCGCGGAAGCCTTTCCCTGCCACTCCTGTCCTTGCCACCGAGCAAGGAATGTCGCGTCGGACACGACTGGCTCGGTCGACGAGCGGCATGACATGGTAAGAAGTCCGCCCAGGGCGACGAGGGCAAAGCGGGAGAAGGATGCGCGCATCATGACGTCAGGGAATCTCGGGGAGAGTCAGCTTCACCCTTGGTCAACCCGGCGAAATGGTGCTCGGTCACCGATCACCGGCACTACTTGCCGTCCAGCGCGTCGATGAAGGCGTCGGTGCCTGCGGCGTTGAGGTCCATGTCGTCGTTCCGAACGAAGTGAGAAACCTGCTACGCGTCGGCGAGAACATCCCTGGTGCTGCGCACCGTCGCGAACTCACCGTGCAGGCTCGCCAATGCGGCGCGATGCATGACGTCCGCGCTGTAGTGCGCTCCATCAGGCCCGACGCGGTCGAACGTCGCCGTCGCATCTTCCACCACGGTGACGGTGAATCCGAGATTGCCAGCCATGCGTGTCGTGCTCGAGACGCAGTGATCCGTCGTGATCCCCGCGATGACGAGCGAATCGATTCCCCGATCGCGCAAATGAGTCTCGAGATCCGTGCCGATGAACGCGCTGTTGACGTTCTTCTGGAACACCGGCTCGCCTTCGATCGGTGTCGCTTCGACCTTGAACACGTGTCCAGGTCGATCGGGGCGCAGCGGAGAGTTCGGCTCGGTCGACAGATGCTGCACGTGAATCACCGGCCGCTTCGCCGCGCGCCACGCGGCCAACAGGTCAGCGATGCGCCGCTCGGCGTCGGGATTGTTCCGCGCTCCCCATCGCGGTTCGTCGAGGCCTTGTTGTACGTCGATGAGGAGCAGCGCGACATCTGAGGGCAGGCTCACTGGAACACCTCGAGGCGAAGAAGCGTGGCTCCCGTACTATAGGCGAGCCGACGATGCCCGGCTACAGTCTCGACCGACCCCGTCGCTCCGCGGCCTATCTCCGAACGGCGAACAGCAGCGCCGCTACGATCGGGGCCTGGATGATGGCGCCGAGCGCGATCGCGCCGAGCCATGTCCTGCGGCTGGCGAGCTTGCGCTCTTCCAGCGCTCGTCCAAGCAGAAAGCCGTACGGAAGCACGAGAAGCGCGGCGGTGACGACACCCGGCGTGTACTCGCGAAAGTAGACCACCTGCATGACATGCGTCACGCCGTTGCCGATCAACGCACCGGCAATCAGCAGAAACGGAATGGATCGCGCTCCGCGGCGCGCGCGCATTGCGCCGTGCGTCGACGCGAGGAGCACTCCGACGAAGAGGAGCCCGACGGCGAGTGCGAATTCCTGCGTCGTCAGTGCGGTGAGTGGCTGCACCAGCACTGGCAGTCGTTCGCGATGCGCATGGAGCCAGGGAACGACCGTCGCGATTTCTTCGCTGTCATGGATCAGAAAGACCAGCGGCGCCGCCCAGATCCAACGCTCGGCGCGCCGTTCTCCCGTCACAATGTCTTCGCCAGACAGACGCTCGTTCCCGGCGACGATGAATACTCGCCGTAGGCGGCGATGTCCGTGTATCCCGCGCGACGATACAGAGCCAGCGCCTCGTGTTGGCGAATTCCTGTCTCGAGCACGATACGCGAGAGGCCGAGCGCTCGTGCCTCGGACTCGAGTTGCGTCAACAGCGCCCGGCCGATTCCCTGCCCACGCCCTTCGCGCGCCACGAACATTCGCTTGAGCTCTCCGGTGTCGGTGCCCAATTGCGCGACGACATCTGCATCAGTGAGACGGCGCAACGCACCACACCCGATGGGCTGTCCCTCTCGCCGCGCGACGAGAAACGCGCCTGCGCCAGGCGCAACTTGCGCGGGGTCGAGCTGAAAGTGCGTCGCGCCGGGCTCCGGATAGAGCGCCGAGAGCTCCGCATTGAGCGTCCCGATGAGCGATTGCGCCACAGCTCCCATCAGCGGTTCTGCCGAGATCTCGAGCGCGTTCGAATTCCCGTAATCAGGAGGAACCATGGCTGATCATGTACTCAGTGCGGCGTAATCGTGCCCGGCGTTTTTCGCGCGATCGGAGCTGGCGCCGCCGATGCGCGATTCACGGCGGGCTCGGGACGTTCGGTCAGTAGCTTCGTCGCGAAACGCTGCGCTTCACCGATGCGCTCCACCTCGATCGCGATTGACTCGATGGCCTCTTCGAGTCGCTGCATCCTCGGGCTCGACTCGAGGTCGATCACGGGCTGCACGCGTGAGCCGCTGCGCACCCAGATCCGCCGCGCAAGGGCGAACACGATCGGGATCATGAGCAGGAAGACACCAGTGCCCGTCTTCTCCAGCATCGACCGGTCGATCAACGGATCGTGCGGCGGCGGCACTGTCGTTCCCGCCTCCATCATGACCAGCCTTTTCTTTGCCATCTCCATGTCGATCATTGTCGCGGTATAGTCGTGCTGCAACTGGGCGATCGACTGATTGAGGCTCGATCGGTCTCGATCTCCGGCACGCGCCTGCTGCTCACGCAGCTGATCGAGACGTACCTTGAGATCGCTCGCGCGAAGCTGGATCTCGTTCAGATGCTGCTGAAGAGCGTTGACGTCGGCCGAACTCCCGCTCTGCTCGTATGTCATGTCGATGTCTCCAGGATGCACTGCTTCACCACTAGACGCCGGCGATGTACCGAAGTTTCACCTGTGTGTGCATACCGCAAGGGTTCGCTTGTGCTGTTGCCGTTTTGCATACGCGTACGTATACTCGCGGCCGTTCTGCGATTGAATCCCCACCATTCGTATCGCCGGAGCTAAGCTATGCCTGATCGTGTCCTCGTCACCGGGGTCTCGGGTTCGTGGGCGGCCATACCGCCCTGCAATTGCTCAACGCTGGCTACATCGTGCGCGGCAGCGTCCGCGATGTAAAGAAGGGCGACAAGGTTCGTGCAACGCTGGCGCGCAACGGCGCCGATGTCTCCCGCCTCGAATTCGTCGCGCTCGATCTCAAGAGCGATGCGGGTTGGGCCGACGCAATGCGCGATGTGCGCTACCTGCACCACATCGCGTCACCGCTCATGTTCGTCATGCCGAAAGACAGCATGGAGCTGGTGCGCCCCGCCGTCGAAGGCACCACACGAGCCCTCGAGAACGCCTTCGCCCTTGGAGTAGGGCGCGTCGTCATGACCGCATCCATCTCGGCGATGATGTACGGTCATGGTAAAGCGCGCACGAAGCCGATCACGGCGGACGACTGGAGCAATCTCGACAGCCCCGACATCAACGCCTATGTCGAGTCGAAGACGCTCGCCGAGAAGGCGGCGTGGAGCATCGCGGACAAGCATGGACGACGTAAGGACCTCGTCGCCGTGAATCCCGGCGCAATCTTCGGCCCATTGCTCGACGAAGATCCTGGTACGAGCGCCAACATGATCGTCCGCATGCTCGGCGGAAAAGTGCCGGCGGTGCCGAAGATTCAGATGATCATCGCAGACGTGCGCGATGTCGCCGGCCTCCACTTGGCGGCGATGACGAATCCCGCCGCAGGTGGTCGTCGGTTCCCGCTGGGAGACCGGAGCTATTCGCTCATGGAGATCGTGCGGATCGTTGGCCAGACGATCCCGGCGCGCGCGGGATAACTGCCGAAGTTCGAGCTGCCTGATTGGGTCACGCGCATCGTCGGCCGCATCGATGGCGAAGTGCGCGGCAGCCTGTGCGAACTGGGCTACACGCGAACGACAGAGTCACTCGAAGCAAAGGCACTCCTCGGCCGCACACTCGTTCCGGCCGAGCGATCGCGGTGACTGCGCGCACGATCATGGAGCAGAAGCTTGTCTGAGCTTCGACTACTCCCGCGGCTGACGAAGCTGCATCAACTTCGCCTGCTGCGTCGGCGTCAACGCGTTCTTGATTCGCACGAGCAACCCGATCTGCGCGCGCTTCATTTCACGCTCGAGGGCGAGGATCCTGTCGATCTCGTCGAGCGTCTGCGATTCGTCGATCGTGGCGCCCTGCAGTAGCCCGACGAGCTTCTGCCCTTCGGCGCTGAGCTTGAACTGCACCTCGACGAACTTCGATTGCGCCTGCTGAATCTGTGTCATGAGCGTGCTGCGCTGCGCATCCGTGAGTCCGATCTCGGCCTGATGCTGCATCACCAGTTCGGGTGGAATGAAGAAGCGCGCGAACGGATCGCCCTGCCCCTGCTGCTGCTGTCGCGGATCCCCCTGTGGAACGCCGTCGACGATGTAGAGCGGCTTCTGCGGTGACGGCTGCTGCGCACGCAGCGTAGGCGCGGCCAGCAGTGCGGCCGACGTGAGTGTCAAACGTAGAATGCGTCTCATCGGACGACTCCTGTCATGAGTGTGTCGAGATCGATCATCGATTCTCGAACCTGCGTTTGTGCGCGCAACAGCTGCACTGGCGCTGCGAGCAGCACGTCGGTCTCCGGACGCCATGCCACGAGCGACACGACCTCCGTTGGCACCGTGAGCCTTGGCTCGTGCATGTATGCAACGCGGTATGTCGCGCCTGCGACGACGATGACGACCGCGGCTGCAGCGAGCTTGAGCACCGGCGAGGTGAGCACCCTCGCGCTCGGCCGCTCTGCACGCGCTACCACGCCTGCATATGTGGAGTGCGCGCGACCATCGTCTGCCTTCAACTCGTCGAATGCCGCACGAAGCGGCGCGTCGTCGTCGACGGTCATGGGCGATCCTCGCGCAACAGCACGGCCATGCGTGCCTTGCCCCGATGGTAATGCGTCCGCGCCGAGCCCACTGATACGCGCATGATGTTCGCTGCTTCCTCGATGGTGAGATCCTGATAGAAGACGAGATGCAATACTTCACGCTGTCGAACCGAGAGCGCACTCAGCGCGCGTCGAGTGCGCTCGCGCCGGTCGGTCGAGATCGCGTCGTCTTCGGGCGAGGCCTGGAACCGATGCATATCCCGAGCGTCGCGTAGTCCGAGCAGCGCGTGGAGCCGGTGTCGCCGCCGAACCGATGACGCCGTTCGTCGAACCACACCGAAGAGCCATGTCTTGAACGTCGAGCGTCCATCGAACCTTGCCTCGCCGGCGAGAACCTTCACGTACACGTCGTGGAGGACATCCTCCGCCTGATCGCGGCGCCGCTCACAGCACGCCATCGCCCAGCCGAAGCTGTTCGGGTGAAGCGCCTCCAGCTCCGCTGCCAGATCGGCGTGGATCACCCGCCCTCCCGTTGGTGAGCGTCGATGAGTGGCACGAGGCGGGGGTTCATATGACACACTACGATATCGGGCGCCCATCGCCGCACGGGGGGCGAACGGATAGCTTCCCCCTCGCGTAGTACTGTGAAACCGCCTTCGTACTGAGCCTCCTGAGTCCATGACCCCTTTCCGTACAATCTCCGTCGTCGGCGCCCTCGCTCTCCTGGGCGCCGTTCCCCTTTCTGCCCAGCAGTTTCCGACCAACGATCCCACGCTGCAGCGCATCTGGCGCCTCGGCATGGACAGCTCGCAGGTCCAGTCGCTGTCGCAGACGCTCTTCGATTCCATCGGCCCGCGCCTCACCGGCAGCCCCGGCATCCGCAACGCGAGCGATTGGGTCATCGGCAAGTACAAGTCGTGGGGCATCGACGCCAGGCGCGAGCAGTACGGCACCTGGCGTGGTTGGGAGCGCGGTGTTTCGCACATCGACCTCGTCGAACCGCGTGTCCGCTCCCTCGAGGGAACCATGCTCGCCTGGAGTCCGGGAACCAACGGCAAACCGGTGAAGGCCGAGGCGATCGTGCTGCCGAAGTTCGCCGACAGCACCGAGTTCGTGAAATGGCTGCCGAAGGCGAAGGGCAAGATCGTCCTGCTGTCGCCGGCGTGGCCGACCTGCCGTCCCTCAGAGGATTGGAACCGCTTCGCCACTGCGGAGTCGCGCGCGCGCATGGATACGCTCATCGGCCTCATGCAGCGCGACTGGGCCGTCATGACCGACGCGAGCGGCAAGCCTGACAGCACCAAGCTCTATCGCGGCACGGGCTACTCCCTGGCACTCGGCACGGGCACCCTCGGTATGCGGCTCGAGAAGGCCGGCGTCGCCGGGATGATCTCGTCGCGCAACAAGCTGAGTGGCTTCAACAACCCATTCGCACCGGCAGGTGCTGGCGGCGGCTTCGGTGGACGGGGCGGTGGGCAGACGCCCGGACCGGCGAGCGCACGTGGCGGCGGACCCCCGGGCGGCGCGCAGGCTGGTGGTGGTGCTGGTCGCGGAGCGGCAGCGCAGCAGGGCTCGGGCGGTTGGGGCGTCATCGAAGTGTTCGAGACGTACAACAAGACGGCACCTGCGGTCACGCTCACGTGCGAGGACTACAGCCTTCTGTATCGCCTCGCCGCGAACAACCAGAAGCCCGTCGTGCGGCTCGACGTCGACGCCAAGCAGCTCGGCGAGCAGCCGGCGTTCAACACGATCGGCGTCATCAAGGGCACCGAGAAGCCTGACGAATACGTCATGCTATCCGCGCACTTCGACTCGTGGGATGGATCGTCCGGCGCGACGGACAACGGCACCGGCACCATGATGGCGATGGAGGCGATGCGCATCCTCAAGCAGGCGTATCCGCATCCGAAGCGGACGATCATGGTGGGACACTGGGCGAGCGAAGAACAGGGTCTCAACGGCTCGACAGCGTTCACCGAGGATCACCCCGAAGTGATGAAGGGATTGCAGGCGCTGTTCAATCAGGACAACGGAACGGGTCGCGTGCAGTCGCTGTCGTCGTCCGGCCTTTCCGACATCGGCCGCCATCTCAAGTCGTGGTACATGCAGCTGCCGAGCTTCTACACCGACAGCATGAGCAACAACGTGGTGTCGTGGAGCTTCAACGACGTGCCGACGGGAAATCCGGGCGGCACCGACGGCGCCGTGTTCGCGTGCTTCGGTACGCCGTCGTTCGGCATGGGCGCCGTGCAGTGGAACTACGGCACCTACACGTGGCATACCAACCGCGACACGTATGACAAGGTCGTGTTCGATGACCTCAAGCACAACGCGACCCTCGCGGCGATGATGGCGTACCTCGCCAGCGAAGATCCGGAGTTCATCAAGCGCGACAAGTCGCCGGGCACGTGGCCGGCGAACTGGCCAACCAACTGCGGCAAGGTGCCGCGTGTGACTCGTCCGCGTTTGTAGAGAGACAGAACCACGGAACCACAGAAACAAACAACTGCTTGACGCGGATAACTGACACGGATTAACGGCCGGATTTTCACGGATACGACGAAGACTTTTTTGTTCTCTGTCGTATCAGTGTAAATCCGCGTAGTTATCCGCGTCTGTCATCCGTGTCAGGCAGTTGTGTAGTTCCGGCTCACGTTTTCCGCGTGAATCCGACGGCCACCAGCGTGCGCGTTTCCTCTCGCCCGAGTGGCTCCCACGAGTGAATCGTCCCGCGTCCGCGCAGCACGACAGCTTCTCCCACGCGAAGACGCAGCCGACTCGGCTCACTCTCCAGCGGGCGATGCACCACGAGCACCGACTTCGCCTCCTCGCCTGCCGGCGACGGCTGCTCCAGCAACAGGTGGAATACGATCTCGAAGTCGCGCGAATCCACATGCGTGCGCACCCGACCTCCCGGCGGATCGTATTCGTATAGCGCGTCGTACGTCGGCACCACCTTGAACGGGAGCGCATCGTTCATCGCAGTCGCGAGCTGACGGCTCACCGCGAGCGCCGCGAGAACATCGCCCGGAGCCGACGTCGCGCGACGTCCCCCGAGATCACTCGGTCTTTCTGCGCGCGACTCTTCGACGAGCAATCCCAGCAATCGGTCGGTGACGAATGCCGGTCGGCCGAGTGCGTACGCACCGCTGCCATGCAACCGATCGGCGGTGACGACCAGCGCCCGCCACGCCTCCGCCGCCGCGCCGCGCACTGGCGGCACATCGTCCGGCGCCAGCTCGCGCGCCGCAACACCGACGATGTTGGTCAACTCCGCGCGCCGATCGTCATCCACACCCGCGAACGCGACGAGGGAGTGGACGAGCGAGTCATCATCGCCGGCCGGCTTCCGCAGTCGAATAAGAAGTTGAGTGAGCAAATCGGGCGTAGGTCCAGACGCAGCCGCAACATGTGACGACAGCGCCCCGACCAGAACCTCGCGCGCCGCCGCGCCCGCTTCGCTCACGCTTGACTCCTGGGGAAGGACGCGACGAATATACCTCTCCATTTCATGCGGCCCAGGAGGCACGTATGGCCAAGGCACCAGATTCCCAGAAGTCCGCACAGCCGGGCAAGACCAGTTCGGAAATGGACATCAACAAGGATCTCGACGCGCGGCCCGAGGACGTCGACAAGGTCAAGGGCGGAGGAATCAAGCGAATTGTCGATGATCCGTGCGCGGGCGGCCACCTTTCACATACGTGACAGCGCACAGGTGCACTGGAATCCGAGTGCGTGAGTATCACTCGGTTTCCGGTGCGCTTTGTCGTCAGGCGCTTACACGCCCCCTCCACCACGAGCGAACTCGCCGCCAGCGCAACCGGATACCGAGACGGCGCAGCTCTCGCGGCAGGAGCGCATTCTTCCTGAGCCAGCCCAGAAACGCAACGGCGTCGCCCAGTGGTGTTTGATTCGCCGAGAGCGGCATGACACGCGCGAATTCATCGAAGCGCCATACGAACTCGACGCCAAGCACGCGCGGAATCCGCGGCACGGCGCGACGGACGGCGTGTCGCCGTTTGCTGAGCAGAACCGCCGACGTTTCGCGACCCACTGCGAGTGCGTCGAGTGCGCTGGAGACCGCCGGTGGAACGCCCGTCACGTGCGCGCGGAACGAGTGACGAGGCGAACGGCCCAAAGACAGAGCGCGGCCGCGACGAACGTGATCGCGAGGTATGAAGGGTCCGTCGCCAGCTGCGGGTTTTCTTCGATCATGCGCCAGATGTGAGCAACAACCAGCAGGCCGAAGATCGCGCCGGTCGTTATGACGTAGGTTCTCATGCGATGTGCCCCGAAGCTGTCGATGTGTCGATCAACTTAGGAAGGACGGCCATTCGTGGCGAGAGGGTATCGGACGACCCGCTCCAGGATCACGGCCACAATGACACCAATCGTGTACGCCACGAGGTCGATGGCGTCGAAGCCGTTACCAAGCACCAGGTGGCCGAGCGTCGTGGAACGAAGTGCGTCGATGCCGGGCGCATGGTAGAGCTGACTCAGCTCGACTGCAAAACAGGCGACGACCGCGATGATGCCGCGATACCACGGCGCCCCTCGCGGCGCGACCACCCCCGTCAACCAGAAGATCATGACGGCCCACAGCGCGTCGCCGAGCTTATCGCGCAGGGCCGTCGGCAGCGCATGGCCCGCACGCGCGACCGCGAGCCCGACGACGATCGTCGCCAGCGCGCACGCGAGGTATGTCAGACGAGCTCTCGTCACTTGGGCCAACCTCGACTCCGCCGATGAAAGCTGTACCATTCACCCATGCCAATAGCCACCCGTTTCCATCCCGTACGCACCGCCGGCGCACTCCTCCTTGCGCTTGGCGTTCCTTCAACCACAGTCGTCGCGCAGGCCGGCCCGCGCTTCGAAGTCTCCATCGCCCCGGCGGCGCGCGCTGAGCCGGTCACTGGACGCGTCTACGTCGCCATCAGCAAACTCGCCGACACCAGCGGCACGCCCATTCGGCGCACCGGCGAATCCGGCGATCCCCTGTTCGGCGCCAACGTCGAGAATCTCGCTGCGGGACGTTCCGCCGTCATCGATGCCACCGCCTTTGGCCACCCCGTGCAGAGCCTGCGCGACATCCCCGCGGGACGATATCGCGTGCAGCCGTTCGTGAATGTCTATACGAAGTTCGCACGTGCCGACGGAAAGACGGTCTGGCTGCACATGGACCAGTGGGAAGGACAGCAGTGGAAGTCGTCACCCGGCAACATCTACGGAGAGCCGGTCACGATCACCTGGGATCCCAAGTCGTCGACGCCCATCAAGCTCGTCGCCGACAAGGTCATTCCTCCCGTCGCGGTTCCCGCCGACAACGAGAGCGTCAAGCGCATCAAGTTCGAGAGCGCCATCCTCACCAAATGGTGGGGCCATCCCATCTTCCTCGGCGCCACCGTCCTGCTGCCGAAGGACTACGACAAGCATCCCGACGCGAAGTATCCCGTCGTCTATCAGCATGGTCACTTCTCGCTGCGCGCGCCTGGTGGATTCGGTGCGACGTCCGGCGGCGGCGCGGCCTTCACCAGCTACTGGAACGCGGACGGCACGCCCCGCGTCATTCTCGTCACGCTGCAGCATCCGTCGCCGTACTACGACGACTCGTATGGCGTGAACTCCGAGAACAACGGCCCGTACGGCGATGCGATCATGCAAGAGCTGCTGCCGAAGATCGAGACACAATTCCGCGTACTGCGCCAGCCGTGGTCGCGCTTGCTCACCGGTGGTTCCACCGGAGGGTGGATCTCACTTGCGCATCAGGTGCTCTATCCCGATTCGTACGGCGGCACGTGGTCGCTCTGTCCCGACGGCGTCGACTTCCGTTATCACCAGATCGTCGACATCTACGCGGACACCAACGCCTACTGGTTGAAGCGCGGATCGTGGATGGCCATCGATCGTCCCGACAGTCGTCGCCCCGACGGCAACGTCCAGACGATGATGAAGGATGAGAACTGGTTCGAGCTCGCTGCCGGCGATCACGCGCGCGGTGGCGGCCAGTGGGACATCTGGGAGGCGACGTATGGCCCCGTCGGCGCCGACGGCTATCCGGTGCCGATCTGGAACAAGAAGACCGGCGTGATCGACAAGAAAGTCGCGGACTACTGGAAGCAGCACTACGATCTCCGCAACATCCTCGAGACCAACTGGTCCACGCTCGGCCCCAAGGTCGCGGACAAGATCAACGTCTACGTCGGAGACGCGGACACGTACTTCCTCAACATGGGCGTGCACAGGCTCGATGAGTTCCTCAAGAAGACGAGCAACCCGAAGCACACGGGCGAGATCGTCTTCCAACCGATGGCGCCACACTGCTGGGGTCCGTCGCTGCAGGAGCTGATTCCAAAAATGACCGCGCACATGGAGAAGTCCGCTCCTGCTGGTGCTGACTTGCGTAGCTGGAGGTATTGATCGATGCGACTCTCGTACGTCGTTGCGCTCTCGCTCGTCGCGCTTCCGGTTGCAGCGCAGTCACGGCCGCGCGGGCGCGAGCTCGGCATTCCGTTCCCCGGGACGCCGGGAAAATGGAACGCCATCACCGATGTACCGGGAATTGCCGTCGGACAAGTCACGCTGATCGAAGGCAGCGGTCGTCTCGTGCCGGGAAAGGGACCGATCCGCACTGGCGTCACGGCGATCCTGCCGAGGCCGCGCGGTGACTGGGATTTCGTCATGGCGGCGACGTTCAACTTGAACGGCAACGGCGACATGACCGGCGTGAACTGGATCAAGGAGTCGGGCTTTCTCGAAGGCCCAATCTTGCTCACCGGCACGCACAGCGTCGGCACGGTTCGCGACGCCGCCATTCAGTGGCAGCTCGCGCACGGTCGTGAGTTCACGTTCACGTATCCTGTCGTCGCCGAGACGTTCGACCTGATGAACGATGCGAATGGCAGTCATGTAAAGCCGGAGCACGCGTGGGCCGCGCTCGACAGCGCGAAGCCTGGCCCCGTGCGCGAAGGTGCGGTCGGCGGCGGCACGGGCATGGGCTGCAATGGCTTCAAGGGCGGCATCGGGACTTCGTCGCGCGTGATCACCGTGGCCGGCGCGAGCACGTACACGCTCGGCATACTCGTGCAGTGCAACTACAGCGGCGACCTGCGCATACTTGGCGTGCCGGTGGGTAAGGAAATTATCGGGATGGGCACGTGCAGCATGCTCGATGGCGAGCAGTCACGTCCGTGGATTCGTGGCGTGCCGCAGTGCGGCGAGCGCGGAACCACGCGCAACGAGGAGACTGATGGTCCACTCGGCCGCGGTTCGATCGTCGTCATCGTGGCGACGGATGCGCCCCTGCTACCGCACCAACTCGAGCGCTTGACCCGACGCGTCAGCATGGGATTGGGAAGACTCGGAAGCTGGGCGGGCAACGGATCGGGTGACCTGTTCCTCGCATTCTCGACCGCCAACCGCAGTAACGCGGAGACTCACAAGGTCGAGCAGGCATTATCGCTGTCGAACGATCTGCTGAACCCGTTCTTTCAGGCGACGATCGATGCGACGGAGGAGGCAGTCGTCAACGCGATGCTGGCCGCGACGACGATGGAGGGTGTCGATGGATTGCGGATGCAAGGCCTCCCTGGGGATCGCGTCGTCGCGGCGTTGAAGAAATACGGCCGGATGCCTTAGGCAAAGTCGTCAGTTGATCTTCAGCCGCTCGTGTGTGATCGGCTCGCGGAGGTCGGCTGACTGCTCCGGCACCATCGCCCACAAACGAGCGCCCGCCGCCACGAATCCGCCGAGCGCGTAGAGGATCGTCAACTGCGGCTGAAAGAGTCCGCCCACCGCGATCCCCGCGAGAACTCCAATCGATGTTTCAGCGATAGCGCGTCCGATCGTCACCCGTCTCAGGAAGATCCACGCGACGATCGGAGCGAGCACCGCGCCGAACAACGCTCCGCCAGCGGCACCCAACAACGCCAGCCGCAGCCGATCTTCAGGCGCCGTCTGTCCTGGTATGCGCCACAGCTCGACCCAGAAGGCGATGGAGCCGAGGACAATACCACACGCGATGCCGATTGCGCTGAGGCCAGCCGTGACGACGAAAATGCGCTTCAGCGAAGTAGCCACTGTAGGCCGGAAGTCATGGATGCGTCGAGGGTCGTGCTTCAACCTGTTCAGCAGCGATGCCGAATACCAGATGTGTCAAACCGACATACGATGTCTCCGCGATCACGTTCATGCCCCGCCGCCGCGCTACCACCTGCGACGACAGATTCTCCGGCCGGATGAGCGAGATCACCCGGAGATAGCGCCGTTGCTCGAACGAGTAGGCGCGAACACCGAGTGCGGCCTCGGTGGCGTAGCCCTGTCGCCAGAACGGTGAGTGTAGCAAATAGCCAACCTCGGCATTGCCGCTTGGGCTGCGAGAGGAAGAGCGCTCGCTCACGGCGCAATTCAGCGGTGTACATCCGCTCGTGTGCCGTGCCTCGCTGACGATCGCGCCACCGCGCGGTCGCTGTTCGATCGCGCGGTGCTCAGCACAACGACCCTACGCAACGAGCGTCCGGCAGCGCGGTTGACCACAGGGATGAAGCGAGCGAGTAGGCAACGAAGGCAGGTGAGGGGAACGACAAGAGGCGCCTTCATCGTGAGAATCTCACGGATGAAGGCGCGATGCCCTGCTATGTGTTGTGTGGCCGGTGATCTGGCGGTCGACTCTTGTTTAGGGCACTCAACAGGTGTTCACAGAGCAAAGAACTTGATAACGAAATTACCATAAATGGTGTGCCGAAAATCACCGACGTGACCCCCGTCACAGTGTACCTATTGCGCCCGTCACGCACGTGACCGCCACGGAAGGCCCTCGTCATCCGAAAGAAGGACCTGTAGAAAGCACGAACGCGCTCCCTTCGTTTCTCAGGCGGAGGGGAACGCGTTCGAGGACCAACTCTCAAGCCCGGGGGACCGGGCAGGAGTATTTGTATGACCAACTGGAGGCGCAGACGTAACACGGGGCCGAAGACTGCACGGCTCGAAACGGTGAAGCACGTCGCCCAAATACTGGCCGCCTTGGGGGCCTTTGCTGTGGCGGCCGTCACATTGTGGTCAAAGTTCGGCTAGGCCGGAAGAAGCAGCATGGAGCGGAAGAGCATCGACGGTGACGACTCTCGGTGCTTTACATCTCCTTCGGTCGCAGCATCAACTGCCAGAATCGCCGGTCGTCCAGGACGGCCGGCAGCTGGTAGGTCTCGACCAGCGTCGTCGGGATCTGCTCATCCTCGAACTCGAATGTGAGCTGCGGCAGCACTGCACCTCGCCGAAGCAGCAGGGCCGACCATTCCTGGTGGGCACCTATGACATTCAGGGAAACCGATGCCTCTCTCGACATACAGGCTCTCGTGCTTCTCTCCGCACTTGGGACACCGAAGAATCGGCTCGAGCGAGAGCGCTGGTAGCATCATGCTACCTCGCTGATCGTGAGCGTGATGCCCGATTCTTCCGCGCGACGCATCACTACACGCGAAGTCGACAGTCTCCGCCACTACTAAAGTTCTTCATTTCTGTTGCGCGGAGAGCCTTCGCGCACGGCGCCATCCCACGCTCGGGGAAAATCCGGCCCTTGTCCGTCAGATCCGTCTAATCCGTTCCCCTCGGTTCAAGAGCGGCGGCGCGCTCATCTCCACCGCAATTTCACAACGCCGGTGCCGGCAGTTCTCCGCCCACGAGATACTGCTCACGCATGAACGCATACGTCTCACGCTTGAAGAAGTCACCCTTCGTCAGCTCGACCTTCTCACGCTCGGCCGTACAATGCCACGTCTCGAATCCATGTGGCTTCGCCGAGCCGAACACCGCCGGCGAAAATGCGCCGACGTTCACTCCGCCCTCTTCGCTGATGTCGCGCGCCGAGGGGTAACGAAACAGCTCGACGCCAGCCTCACGCATGGCGGAACCCAACGCCTGCGCCGACGCATACTTCGTCGGCGACGCGATGGCTTTGCGATGCGCGTCGAACGGCGGCGACACGAGATCGATACCGCGCGTCGAGCGCACACGGACGGTGAACGCGGTGAGCTGCGTGGTCACAGCACCGAGTTGCGCACGCGTCCCCTCGAGAAAGAGCAGTCGATAGTAGGCCACTTCGGAAAACGCCGTCCGCCGATCCTCCGAACCGTACCACACCCCACGCTCATGTCGCGCACCGAAACGCGACCCATGTCTG
The DNA here is from genome assembly GCA_028287345.1 of Gemmatimonadota bacterium. Taxonomy (GTDB): domain Bacteria; phylum Gemmatimonadota; class Gemmatimonadetes; order Gemmatimonadales; family Gemmatimonadaceae; genus AG11. Next base: position 25,429 of record JAQBPV010000149.1, on the reverse strand, counting down.
AGCGGCGGATATCGAAATGGCGTGAACAGCAGATAGTGCAGGCGGCCGCCCGTGACATCGGGCGGCTTCACGCGCTCGATGAGCTCCTCGAGCAGCACCTGCTCATCAGCCGAATCGACGAGCTTTCGCGTGGAGACCTGGTGCTGTGCCTCGACCACCCGCCATGGCGAGAGTCGAAGTGGGCGAAGCTCAGAGTCGCCCGCGCATCGCGTCCAGATATTGGACGACATCGACGAGACCTTCGACGGTTCGAATGCGATCGGCGGGCACACCGGCAACGTGGTCGTTCTCGGCGTGCAGCCAGGCCTGCGCCTTGGCGTCGTCGCCACCAACGAGCGCATCGAGCGAGCGGTAGAGTCGCACGAACAACAGCGCGAGCTCTCCCTCCTTGCTCTCCGGATCCAGCCCTCGGCCATTCTGCAGGCGAGACACTGAGGCTTCGCTCGATCCGATGACGAGCGCGAGATGGCGGTTGCGCAACCCGAGCCGCGCCGCCGCGGCCAGCGCCGCCTTGGCGAGCACCAGACCCGGCTCAGGGGCCGAGCCGGGATGGGCGAGGGTAGGAGCCGTCATACTCTGCAATATTACAGAAAGTTTCTTTCACTTGCAAGGCAGGGGTAAGGGCCGCCGCCCTAGCGCACCTGACGGTTCGACCGGTTTGCGGACATTCACTCCCCGGGCCCCCGACCTGGTCGGAATACGTCGGCGACATCGGATGAAATGCGACTCCGGAGATCCGGAGCTCGCGCAGCTTCGGTAACCTGTCAGCCCGCGACCGAAACCCAATAGAGCGTGAGGATGAACGCGATCACCGACACCGCAAAGTAGATCGTGCCAATCGCGACCTCCTTCACCAATGTCATCGCGATCGAACCACCGTACACGCGACGAAACGAGAGCGTCGCATAGACGGGAATCCACAGCACGGAGACGAGCGTGAACGCCTCGACGATCGTCGGTACACGCGTGAACTTGGACAGCGCTGCCACACTCAGCGCGAGGAACATGAAAGCGTGCAGGTGGATGGCGAAGTACAGATGCTCCGGATATTTCCTGCGCCGATAGAACACCGCCACGATCGCCGCGAATATCGGCAGCAGTGCGAACAGCATGCGCGGCATCGCCTCGACGATGCCGCGCTTGAAACCGGTTGGATCGGCGACCGCCTTGTGCAGAAAGGGACGGATGAGCGCGGGCGCGCGTTCGATGTCCTTCAGCGCGGCCTCACGGTCCGCGCTCGTCAGCACCTGGCTCTTGTCGAGCGACCCGCTCACGGCGTCCGCCACACGTTCGGGACGCGATTTCGCCGTCGCGGACACTGTCAACCCATTGGTGTTCTTGCCAGGCAATCGGACGTCTGGCGTCGCAGCTGCGATCACGAAGTACGCGAGACTCGCCAGGAGGTACAGTCGCAGCGGCGAAAGAAACCGCGCGCGGCGTCCCTCGAGAAATTCGCGCGTGAGCATGCCCGGACGCTGCACCAGCGCACGCACCGTCGCCGCGAAGCGGCCGTCCCAGCCGGAGAGCTCCCAGAATGCGTCGACGACGAGCTCGCGCGTGCTCGGATATGGCGGGATGTCGCGCTGGCCACACTCCGCGCAGAACGGCCCGGTGAGCGGCGCTCCGCAGTTGAGACATGCGATCGATCGTGTGACGGACTCGGTCAATGCTTGTGTGCTTCAGGGAAGCCCGATGTCGAGCATGATGGCGCTGGTTGCGATGGGAGAGATTGCCGACTTTCGCACTGTGCCGCCACTCTTGCGGAGCTCAATCGCGATGGCGCAGCAGAAAGTCGCGCAACGCATCGAGATCATCCGCGCCGATCAAGTCGACCTTTGCGTCGAGCATGAGCTGCCACACCACCTCGTTGTCCGGTGTGCCCCAGAAACGCACACGCTGACCCCTGCTGTGCGCAAGCGCGACGACGCGCTCCACGTCGCGCCTGACGTTGGCGGGCATCTCACCGACGCCCTTCCATTTGGTGATGCGGTCCCACGAATCGCTGATCAGAGGCATCACGGTTCGCGGCGTCAGCAACTTCGCGTGCAGGTCCGGGATTCGTCCGTCGATTCCCGCGAAGCGAACACGCGCCTTCTTCATCTTGCCGATCGCGCGCTCGCCGGAGATGATCGCCGCGACGGGCCCTTGAATGACTTCGCCGCCGGCGTAGATCGTGAAGAGATCCGCGTAGCGTCGCAACACTGAATCCAGCGCGACGTACGAGCCCTCCGAATCCGCCTTCACATCGATGAGGAGCGTCAGGGGCCCAGCGCCCGGATACGCGCGTCCGCCATGCTGCTGCACGTACGTGCGCAACGGCGCGAGGTACAGCGACTCGAGCGTGCGCGTCGCATCCACACTGTCGCGTGAATGCGCGACCAGCAGCTGCCCGCCGACAAGATGGACGTCCGCCTCCACGCTGTTGAACCCGCGCTCGAGCGCATCGAGGAGCGGCCTCGCATGCACGTAGTCGTTGTGCGCATGCGCATGCTCGAGCGGGGTTAGTTGCGCCGACCCGGCCCGAGCGAACGAGAGCGCGGCGGCAAGCAGTGTCCATCGTCCAGGAGCTTTCATATGCAAAAGCTGCCCGGCGGCCATGCGAGCGCAAGCCGTTGCTCTCTTACGTCGATGCGACCCACTCGTATCATTCCCCCTATGACGTCAGGGTCTGAGCGCATGCTCGTTGAGCAGATCGTCGTCTGCCCAATTCTCGTCGGGCGCGTCGCACCGCTCTCTGCCGGTTTCCACGCGCTCGATCGCGCGCGTGCCGCTCACGGCGGCGCGCTGCTCGTCTCCGGCGAGGCGGGAATCGGAAAGTCGCGCGTCGTCCGCGCGATGCTGGAGCGCGCCCGTAGCCTCGGCTTCATCACGCTGCAGGGCGCCTGCTTCGAGGCCGACCGCGCGCACCCGTACGGCCCCATTCTCGACCTCGCGCGCGGCCTGGCCGCTACGAGCTCGCCCGCGCTCGTCGAGCACTATTTCGCGCCGGCGAGCGTCGAATTGGTGACGCTCTTCCCCGAGCTCCGCACCATTTTCCCCGACACCACCGCTCGGCAAACTCTCGACCCGGAAGAAGACCGGCGCCGGCTGTTCCATTCGTTCTCGGAGGCCATCCACACACTCGGCAAAGTGCAACCGGTGCTCCTCGTCATCGAGGACGTCCACTGGAGCGACGACGCCACCCTCGACCTGATGCTCCACCTCGCTCGGCGCATCAGTGCGGATCCCATCTCGGTCATCCTCACCTTTCGCAGCGATGAAGTGGGCAGTCGGCTCGGGCGGCTGCTGGCGGACTTCGATCGCGCGCGCTGTGCCTCGGAAGTCAGCCTCAATCCGCTTGGTGTGCAAGACGTCTCGAGCATGCTGCAGTCGATCTTCGGCTCGCAGGTGGCGTTCGGGTCGTCGTTCGTCAACACACTGCACGAGCTGACGGAGGGCAATCCGTTCTTCATCGAGGAGATGCTCAAAGGGATGGTCGTCGCGGGCGATCTCGCGCGGACGGACGGCGCGTGGCGCGCGCGTCCGCTGGACAACGTGCATGTGCCGAGGACGGCGACGGAGGCCGTGGGGCGGCGGTTGGCTGGATTGAGTGGAGAGGCACGAAAGGTCGCGTCCATTGCTGCGGTAGCCGGCCGGCGCTTTGACTTCCGGCTGCTGCAAACGCTTACGACGCATGGCGAAGTGGAGTTGCTGTCGCTGGTCAAGGAGCTCGTCGACGCGCAGCTCGTGATCGAGGAGTCGGCCGACCGCTTTGCATTCCGGCACGCCCTCACGCGCGAGGCCATTCGCGCGCGTCTGTTGGCGCGCGAGCGCGTCGCGCTGCACCGCGCCATCGCCACGGCGCTCGAGCAGGATCACGCGCGTCGCCCGCAGGACGACAGCGATGACGCCTTGGCGTATCACACCTTCGAAGCCGGCGCCTGGGACGCTGCGCGACGCTACGCCCTGCGCGCTGCCGCTCGCGCCCTCACGCTCAGCGCGCCACGCGAAGCACTGCAGCACTTCGAGCGCGCCGTCACCGCGACAGAAAACGCCGGACTGCCTGCCGACGCCTCGTTATTGATTGGCCGAGGGCGGGTGAATGAGACCTTGGGTGCGTTTGGGTTGGCGAATGATGATTTCACCGCGGCGCTCGCCGCGGCGCGCGACACGGATGACCGCCGCAACGAATGGATGGCCCTCCACTCGCTCGGCATGCTGTGGGCCGCGCGCGACTACGACCGCGCTGGCCACTACCGCCAGGACGCACTCGAGGTGGCGCGCGCCATCGGCGATCCGGCCGTCATTGCGCGCAGCTTGAACCGCGTCGGCAACTGGTTCGCGAACCGCGAGGAACCGCATTCGGGCATTCCGCACCACAACGAGGCACTCGCGATCTTCGAGCAAGTCGGCGACGCGAGGGGCGTGGCGGAAACGGTCGATCTCCTCGCGATGGCGCATCACGTCGCCGGTGCGCAGGTCACCGCGACCACGATGTACGAACGTTCGGTCGAACTCTTCACCGCCCTCGATGATCGCCGTGGGTTGGCGAATGCGCTCGCGGTACTCGGTGTCTGTGGGCCGAGCCATCACGCGTCACCCGCGCGCGTAGGCGCGAGCATCCATTCGGCCGCTCTGCTGAAGGACGAACGCGCCATTGGCCTGACGATCGATATCGGGTGGCGCGCCGGCGAGGCGTTCGCGCGCTACCTGCTCGCCGATTGCCTCGCGTGGCGCGGTGAATATCGTCGCGCGCTGAAGCTCGCCCGCGATTCACTGGCGATCACGCAGGAGATCGAGCACCTCCAGTGGGAGTGCGGCACGCGCCGAGTGCTCGGTGTCATCGCGCTCGATATGTACGCGTCGGAAGAGGCGATCGCGCAGTTCAGCGCGGCGCACGATATCGCGCGACGGCTGGGATCGGCGACATGGACGCGCTGGACGGGAGCGCCGCTGGCCATCGCCTTGGCGCGCGACGGTCAATCGGAGCAGGCGACAGCAGTCCTCGACGCCGTGGATCACACACTCCCGCGTTCTACCCAGAGCGGCGAGTTGCGTACGCTCGGAGAGCGGTTCATTGCACTGGCGAGGGCAGAGATCGCGCTCGCCAAGGGCAACCCAGATGACGTCCTCGACATCATCAGCGAGACAGAGTCGGATGGCGCACCGCGCACCGCGTTGCTTCGCGCGGAAGCGCTGGTACTGCTGGAGCGGTGGGATGAAGCGGCGAAGACACTCGACGGCGCCCGAAGCGAAGCGGTGCGACAGGGAGCGCGCGCGTTGCTCTGGCGGATCGACGCCATGTGCGGCGCAGTGCATCTGGGACAACGCCATCGTCTCGAGGCGCGACGCTCGTTCGACGCCGCGCGCTCGGCCGCCGAGGAGCTTGTCTTGGAGCTCGACCAGCCGGCGTACGTGGCGTCGTTCCGTTCGGCGGTCGACCGCCTGGCACCGCCGCCATCGGTGCGCACAGCGGGGCAAGTGGCTCGGGATGCCCATGGAGGGCTGACGCGTCGCGAGCGTGATACGGCGGCGTTGGTCGCGTTGGGGAAATCGAATCGGGCTATCGCGCGGCAGCTGGGTATTGGTGAGCGGACTGTCGAAGGGTATGTGGCGTCCGTTCTGGCGAAGCTTGGGTTTACCTCTCGCGCACAGATTGCGGTTTGGGCGGACAAGCAGCTCAAGCATCCATAGTCGTGCGGCAGTCGTGCGGCGTGAGGTGCCACAGCCGATGCGGCGTGCGGCGCGCCGGACGGAGTGAGGCGTGTTGCGTGACGCGATCCGTGCTGCGGCGCCGGAACGATTCGAATCCGGCCACGTAGGCGCTCAAGCGCACGAACTACTGCGTTGACGACAAACACCGTCTCGCAGGATCCGGGAAGTGAAGAAGGCCGCCGCACGCCAAAGAACCCGTACAGAAATTGAATTTCCCCGTACTTGTCACGGAGACTCGCTTCCCATTCGAGGATATCCTCTGCCCACGTACCGCGCCGGTGATGTCGCCGGCCGGTTGAGCCAGGCCCCCAAATGGAGATCATCGACATGCGTTTCACCGCCGCTACACTCCTGCTCACCCTCGCTGGCGCCACCGCATCCGCGCAGGCTGACCGCCACACTGCATCTGAACCCAAGTGGGGCCCCGCCCCAGCCGTGTTTCCCGCCGGCGCGCAGATGGCCGTGATGCAGGGCAACCCCGGCAAGGCCGAACCCTTCACCGTCCGCCTCCGCTTCCCGAGCGGATACACCATCGCGCCGCATTGGCACCCGACCGACGAAAACGTCACGGTCATCAGCGGCACACTCCGCCTCGGCATGGGCAAGAAGTTCGAGAGCAACGGCATGCTGACCCTCAACGCCGGCGGCTTCGTGAGCGCGCCCGCGAACGAGGCACACTACGCCCAGGCGCAGGGGCTCACCGTCGTGCAGGTGCACGCGATCGGGCCATTCGCGCTGACCTACATCAATCCCGCGGACACGCCGCGAATCGTCGGAAAGAGATAGATCGAACGCCGGCGCGCATCGTCCAGCGCGCCGGCCTCACCTTCATGAGAGCTCGAGTGTCATGCAGCTTGACGAGACGACATTATTCCCTGTGTTCTTCGCCGAGGGTACCGTGCCGGAGCCAGTGACCGACCTGGATTGGGATGCGGATCGCGCCCGCGAGTTCGGCAGCAAGGTCCTCGACATCTGGATCGAGTTGCTCGAGCGACTCCCCTCCCTGCCCGTCGCGAAGAGTGATACGGCTGCCGAGGTGCGCGCATCCGTGTTGCGCAACGTGCCAGACGAGCCGCTCGACACCGATGAGCTCATCGACTCGCTGCGGACGTTGGCCTTCGAGCATTCCACGTATACGGGCCACCCCGGATTCATGGGGTACATCAGCGGATCCGGCACCGTGCCGGGAGCGGCAGCGGATCTCCTCGCCGCCGCGCTCAATCAAAATGTCGGCGGCTGGCGGCTCGCACCCGGCGCCACGGAGATCGAGTTGCACCTGGGCCGCTGGTTCGCGCACAGGCTCGGCCTTCCTGAAGGCGCTGGCGGATACGTGACGTCGGGCGGAGCCATGGGCGCGTTCGTGGCGCTCAAGGCCGCGCGCGATGCGCGCGCCGGATGGTCCATCCGCGAGCTCGGAACGCGCGCCGGTCCGCCGCTCACCGTATATGCGTCGGCGCAGGTGCACGACGTCAACGCTCGCGCCGTCGACATGCTCGGGCTCGGGCGACAGGCGCTTCGTCTCGTGCCATGCGACGCGCTGCAGTGCATGCGACCCGACGCGCTGCGCCTCGCCATCGCGCGCGACATCCGCACTGGCCACAAGCCGATCGCTGTGGTGGCCACCGCGGGCTCTGTATCGACAGGCGCCATCGATCCACTCGATCAGATCGCCGACATCTGCGCCGAATTCGGGCTGTGGCTGCACGTCGATGGCGCGTACGGTGGCGTCGCCGCGCTGACTGACGCGCTGTCTCCACTCTTTCGCGGCATCGAGCGCGCCGACTCGGTGGTGCTCGATCCCCACAAGTGGCTGTACACGCCGCATTCCGGTGGCGTGCTCGTCGTGCGCAACATGCAGTCGCTCGCCGACGCCTTCTCGATCGATCCCAGCTACACCTACGAGGACAAGGTGTTGACGGGCCGGGGCGCGGACATGTACACGCTCGGGCCGCAATTCTCGCGAGGGTTCCACGCGCTCAAGATCTGGGTGTCGTTGCTCGCGCACGGCTGGAGTGCCTACGAACGCCGCATCGCGCACGACGTCGAGCTCGCGCAATACCTCTACGGACGCGCGTCGACGCACGCCGACCTCGAGACGGTAGGTCCGGCGCCCGAGCTGTCGATCGCCTGCTTTCGCTACGTCCCTCGCGAGCTTCGCGGTGTCGCATCAGCGGAGCCGTATCTCAACAAGCTGAATGAGCGACTGATGACGGAGCTGCAGATGGCTGGGCGCGTCTTTCCCTCCAATGCGGTCATCGACGAGCGGTTCGCGCTGCGCGCATGCATCGTGAACTTCCGCACGGAGGCCACTGACATAGACGCGCTGCTCGAACAGGCGGCGCAGATCGGTGCCACACTTCACCGCCGCGGGCTATCGCGGGATCAGTGAGACAACCCCGCGCCCTCCTCGCCGATCCAGTCGAACGTCCGCTCACGACCCAGCATCTTCCAGCGCGACGGATAGACGGTCGTCAGCCAATCGAGCGGTTCGGCGAGGGGATGCGGTGCGGCTGCCAGTGCCAACGCTTCCTTGAGATCGCGTCGCTGCTCGGCGCCGAGTGCGTCGGGTGCCAGCGAGACGAACAGCATCGTGCCGCTGCGTGCCAGGAGGTCGAGCCATTGTTTGTTCTGCGCCCACGGAATCGCATTCGTCACGCCGACACAATCCGCGTCGGCCACATAGAACGCACCGTGCTGCGCGCCGCGGAACGCCAGCGTGTTCACGCCCATCTTCCGCGTCCTCGCCCATTCGGTGCCGCTCGTGTCGTCGCCGATGCGGCAGATCTCGAAGTGCCCCGCTGACAGATGGCTGACCGTGTTGCAGCCGATGACGAGACTGTCGCCGGCGGCCTGGCGAATCGTACCGTACAACTCACCGATGATTTCAGCCGTCGTCCGCGTCGGACCGGCAGCAAACGTCCACCCGTCGCGCGTCATCGCCGCGCCCATCTGGAATCCCCAGCGGCCGAACAAGTCGAACGTCGTGTAGTCGTGCTTAATCAGCTCGTAGCCCCACTGTCGTAGCCGCGCGATGTCGTCGCCGACCTTCTTCAATACATCGGGCACCGTCGGATCGAGATACGCCTTGTCGCGCGGAAGACGCCAGGACTCCGGCGCATCCTTCATTGCCTGCAGCGGACGAATCCACACGCCTGGCCTTGCACCAGAGCGATGAATCTCCTCGGCGAGCCCCGGCATGTCGGGAAACTTCTCGTTGCCGTGATCCCATGTACCGACGCCCATCTTGTCCGCGCTACGCTCCGGCTGCCAACCGTCGTCGATCACCGAGAATGGACGGGTGCCTCCCGACGGCGACAGCTCGACGATATGGCGAGTGTCGGTGAGGATGGTCTGCGCGCTGTTCTTTCCGTACGCCCAATACCAGTCGTTGCTTCCATATATCGGCTGCGCAGGAAGACGCGGGTTGGGACACATCTGTCGACAGAATGCATGCAGCGCAGCGAATGCCGTCTCGCCTTGGCGACCCGCACGCGACATCACATCACAGACGTCGAGCACGCGATCACCGAGCTGCACGCCGACGCCGCCACTCCGCACGTCGGCCCAGAGGGAGATCCCCTCGGGATCGACCTGCCAGAAGCAGAACGCACGCGCTCCGGTGCGAACACCGTACGAGTGAGTCAGCGAACCATCGTACGTCGCGGCGTACCACGGCATGACGCGGTCTGGCACCCATGACCGCCACTCCAGATCACCATAGCCACGCTCCCAGGCGTCGCCGAGGATGAGGCGTACGTCGGTCAAGCGCGCGCGCCAGCGGAGATGCACCCGCGTGATCGCGACCGCCGGCGCCGCGAGTGAGACGTTCAGCGCATCGCTGCGCTCTGACGTCGTGACGATCGTACCCCCATCGCTCCAACGACCGTTGGCGGCCCGTGCGAGACGCACCTCGCCGTTTGCGGTCTGAACGGAGACGCTGTCTGGCGTGCGACGCACATCGAGAAAACCGCGTGGCGCCTGGATCGCCTCGAATCGAGGTGCAGGCAGCGAGAGTCCCACCGCTGCCAGTGCCGTCTGCTCGAGAAACTGTCGTCGTGAGGTCATGCCGGCGAATATGGCGCCTAGCGTCCGATCACACATCCCTTCGACGACGTCGTCGCTTCGGTCAGACGGAGGCGAACGTCATCGCCGTCCTGCCGGTTCAACTACGCACCGAGCGTCGGAAGGAAGATCCTGAACTCCGTTCCGCGACCGACCTCGCTGTGAACACTGAGTTCGCCCCGGCTCTGCTTCACGATGCCGTATACGGTGGCGAGTCCGAGGCCCGTGCCCTTCTCCGGACCCTTCGTCGTGAAGAACGGCTCGAAGATCCGTCCCTTCGTCTCGGCATCCATTCCCTGTCCGGTGTCCGACACGACCAGCGACACGTAATCCCCCACGCGCTCTATCGAATGCTCGATGGCTTGCGCAGCATCGACGTGGACGTTCAGCGTGGCAACGGCGATGCGGCCGCCATTCGGCATGGCATCGCGCGCGTTGACGCAGAGATTGAGAATGACCTGCTCGAGCTGTGTCGGGTCCGCCATGATGTACGCGAGGTCCGGCGCCAACGTCAACGACAGCTCGACGGACTTGCCGGCGAGCTGCCTGATCATCGGTTCCATGTCGATCACGATGTCGTTGAGCAGCACCTTCTTGGGCTGCAGCACCTGCTGTCGGCTGAACGCCAGCAGTTGACGCGTGAGGTTCGCCGCGCGTTCTGCGGCCTTCAGGATTTCGTCCACATCGACTCTGAGGGCGTCGTCGCCCGGCAGCCCATCGTGCACGAGTTGGCCGAAGGCGGAGATCACCGTGAGCATGTTGTTGAAGTCGTGCGCGACACTGCTCGCCAGCCGGCCTACCGCTTCGAGCCGCTGCGATTGGCGACCCGCGAGATCGGAGCGATGACGCTCCACCGCGGTGCTGACGAAATGCGCCATCGCCTCCAGAAAGTGCACCTCGGCCGGCGTGTATTCGCGCGCCCGGTCGTCGAACGCGGCCAGCACGCCGAAGGGATGTACGAGCCCGGGAATTGGCACGGTGACCCCACTCTGCACGCCGAGTTTCCGCTGCAGGTGGGTGTCGGGGAAGCGCGTGTCCGTCGCGTAGTCGTTGACGATGACCGATTCGTCGGCGAGTACGGTGTGACCACCCTGCGCGCTGTCGACGATTGAAACGACGACCGGTCTTCCCATGTCCTCGAATCCGACGCCGGCGCGGAAGTCGAGCGCATTTCCATCCGCTCTCCGCTCGAGGATCGAGCAGAATGGCAGGTCGAGAATCTCGGCGACGAGCGCCACCGCCTCGTCGAACAACTTCGGCAGGTCCGTCGCACCGAACGCGCGATGGCCGAAGTGCGCGACTGCTTCCTGCTGGCGTGCGCGGGCTTCGAGCGCCAGCGCTGCGGACTTCCGCTCCGTGATGTCGAGCACGAAGCAGACGCCGCGATCGGTGCGTCCCTCGAGCGTCGCGGCACCGATGAGCACAGGGACGCGCGCGCCGTCCTTTCGCCGATACGCCTTTTCGTACGGAGCGATGGTCCCGAGCACCGCGACGTTCGCCATCATCTCCCGGTCGATCGCCTCGAACTCGGACGGCGTGATGCGCGACGAGACGAGGAGTCCCTCCCCCAGTTCCTCGCGCGTGTAGCCGACCATATTGAGAAAGGCGTCATTGGCATCGTAGATCTGTCCAGAGGCCTTCCAGAACATGATGCCCAGCATGTTCGAATCGACGACTCGGCGAAATCGTTCATCGGATTCTCGCAAGCGGTCTTCCGCGTCGCGCCGCTGCCACCGTTCCGTCGCGACGGATGCCACGGCGAGCAACCGGTCCACCTGCACGGGCTTCACGAGGTAGTCCACGCTGTTCTGCCGCAGCGCGGCGATAGCGCTGTCCACCGTCGCGTTGCCCGTGAGGACGACCACCTCCATGCGCTCGGACAGCGCATGCAACTTCGCCACGAGCTCCACGCCGTCCATGTCCGGCAGCCGCAGGTCGACGATGGCCAGCGCCGGCGAACACCGCTCGGCAAGCTGAAGTCCCTCCCATCCCGTCGCAGCCGTCTCGGGCGAATAGCCGTGCAGACGGAGGATGTCCGCGAGCGTCCGGATCAGGTCACTGTCGTCGTCGATGACGAGAATCGTCAGCGCGTTAACGGGCGCTGATCGCATCGAGCACTCCGGTTATGTGTTCCACCGCAAATGGCTTCTGCAGGTAGGCGTGAATCCATTCGCGCGGCAGCTCGCTCGGGATGCTCTCCTCGCCGTCCGGCTTGCCACTGTACAGGATGAGCGAGGACGCCGGACCCGCCACGTGCACGGCGAGAATGGCCTCCTCGGGCGGGATGATACCGAGATGAAGGTGGAGCAACACGGCCCTGGGTTGCTCGCTCGACATCAGGCGCATCGCCTCGTCGAGTGAGTGCGCCGTGACGGTGGGAAAGCCGCGCAGGCCGAGCACGTCAGCGAGCGTCAACAGGAATGCCGCATCGGTATCCACCACCAGCACGGGTCGCTGCGCCGCGACACTGCGCGTCAACAGCGCGAGGAGTGCCGGGACGTTCACCGGCTTGGCGAGGATGCGCGCCACTCCCGCACGTTCCGCTTCGGCGAGAAGCTCATGCGCCGCGTACGCCGTCATGAGGAACACACGCGCATCCGGCCGCTGTTCCTTGATGGCCTTCAGTGCCGAAACGCCGTCGATACCCGGCATCTTCACGTCCATGACGATCGCGTCGAAGTCATGTTCGGCTACGGCGGCGATGGCCGCGAGCCCCGACGACGCGCCGTGCACGTCCCAGCCGCTCAGGCGAAGGACGTCGGTAAGCGTCTTCACCATGAACAGATCGTCGTCGACGACCAACACGCGACGTTGTGGCTGCATGTCAGCCTCCTGCGGAAGTCGCGATTGGCAGCGTCAGGCGAAAGACCGCGCCGGTATCGAGTGTCTCGGCCAGCGTGAGATCACCCTGATTGGCTCGCGCAAGTGTTCGTGACACGGCGAGCCCCAGCCCGATGCCGCGCGCCTTCGTGGTGAACAACGGCTCGAAGATCTTGCCGATGTTTTCGGCACTGACGCCCGGCCCCGTATCGCGCACGTCGCACCAGATCATCGAGCCGTCCGCGCGCGCACTCAGGCTGATTTGACCCGAGTCTGCCATCGCCTGCATCGCGTTCGTCAGCAGGTTGAGCATCACCTGCCCAACCTGTACCGAATCGACGAGCACCGGCGGCAGCTGATCCGGGAAATCCGTGACGATGGTGACGCCATTCGTCGGGCCGAGCCGAGCGATCTGCTCGCGCGCGATGTCCTCGAACGAGGCGGCAAAACGGATGGGAGGCTTCAGTCGTGCGAAGTCGAGCAGGTCGCTGACGATTTTCTCGGACAGCGTGATCTGCTGTTGAAGAATGCCCAGGTACTCGATGACATTGGCCGGCGCCGCGGGCAGTACTGCCTTCAGGTAGTAGACGGCATTCGTCATGACGCCGAGCGGGTTGCGAAGCTCGTGGCCCACGCCGCTCGCCAGCTGGCCGAGCATCGCGAGCTTCTCGCGCCGAACGAGCGACTCCTGCGCGTCGTGCAGCTGATGAAGCGTCGCGTTCAGGTCTCGTGTGCGCTGCTCGACCATATCCTCGAGACCGTGGCGCGACTCCGCGACTTCCGCGGCCATGCTGTTGAAGCTGCGCCCCAGTCGTCCGAGCTCGTCGGATCGATCGATGGACACGGTCTGCGAGTAGTTGCCGCTCGACATGGCGTCCGCCGCTGCCGCGAGCTGGCTCAGTGGGCCGGTCAACCGCCGACTCATCATCCACGCGACGAAGAGCGCAACCACGAGCGCGGCGAACGCCAACAGCGCGATGCGCTTCATGTACGCGTTCACAGGGGCGAGGATCACGGCGAGCGGGGATTCCACGCCCACAGCCCACGGCGTGCCGGGTACTGCTGCCCAGCTCACGAGGCGGCGGCTGTCGCCGGAGTCGCCGTTCAGGTCGGGCCGCGACTCGACCTGCGGCGACGAGAACGACTCCTTGCTCAACGTCAGGCCCGGCACATCGCGCTCGAGATCAGTGATGTATGAACCATCACGGTTGCCGAGATACAGCGTCGCATCCGAGCCGATGAGGCTCTTGAGTCCTTCGCGCCCTTCGCGCGATTCCGCGACGTGACGCCATTGCACCACATGGAATCCCGAAGCGCCAACGACCGGCACGACGACGGGATAAACCGCTTTCCGTCCTATTCGGCGAAAGGCGCCGATCGTCGCGTTCTGGCCAGTCGACGTCGGAAGCCGCTCGTCCTCCGTTAGAAGTGGAGAGACGCTCGTGTCGGTTCTCGCGCTGAGAACCACCGCGTCGCTGCTGTCGCGCAATTCGGTGGCGACGACCTGCTCAGCCTGGGGACCACGATACGCGAGCGCCGCAACCGCGGCGACACGGGTGCGCTCGTCGGGCGACTTGGCGAAAGCCGCGACTTCCGGCTTCGCCGCCGTCAACGTTGCGGGCGCACGAAGCTGTATGCTCGACTGCTGAATGAGTGACCCGAACTGCTTCGTGAGGCTCGCCGAACGATCGGTGGCCGCTCGCAGGACGGTACTCCTCATCTCTACGTCGGCAAATGCCGATACCCCCAAGATGACCGCGAGAAGAAGACTCCCGAACAACAGGGGTAGCTTGTGCTCGATCGAAACGGTCGACAGTGCACCGGTTCGTGACGCGGGGTCGGTCGGCTTTGACAGTTCCACTCCGGGTTCGAGCTCTGCATGCGTGGCGCATCTCGAAGCTCGGCCAGACACGAAGTCACAGTGATACATCTGGTTCGCTTATTCCACCCAATACTTCTTTTTCACGACACCGCGCATTTTTATCATGGACCAACAGTGGTCTCGTCGCCGCACCTGTATTTCTGATCGCACTCACGCCACGCTTACCGGACGTTGCACGTGATACTTCGGCGTTTGCACTACTTCGCCACGGTTGCGAAAGAAGGTGGCATTTCACGCGCAGCATCCCGACTTCTCGTCGCGCAACCGGCGCTCTCGCGGCAGATCCACGAGCTGGAACGGGCGGTCGAGACACCGCTCTTCGCGCGTGATCACCGTGGCGTGCAGCTGACAACGGCCGGTCTTCGATTGCGAGACGACGTCGAGCGCATCTTCGGTCGGCTCGACGAAGTGCTGCGGCGAGTACGACTCGCGCACGAGGGGAGGCTCGCGACGCTGCGATTGGGACTGAGCCGAGGCGCATTGATCAGTCAGCGCATCGGCCAGGTCATCGCCGCATTTAATGAACAGTTTCCCGATGTAGAGCTGGTCGTGCGCGAGATCGGCGTGTGTGCACAGGCGCAGGCGCTCAAGGACGGCGACGTCGACGTGACGATCGGGCTCGGCATCGGAGCTGACGCGGAGCTGACAGGACAGATCCTGTTCCAGCAGCGCATCGGCAACGCCCTGCTCGCCGCGTCGCATCCACTGGCACTCGACGGAGCGATCGATCCGCACGAGTTGCGCGACGTTCCGCTTCTTCTCGATGGCGAAACGCTGCCGCGCTTCCCCGACCTCCGCGCACGACTCCAGCAGCTCGGCTTCTCGTGGCAGGAGCTCGAGGGCCTCGACACGATCTTCAGCTACGTTGCCGCTGGCGATGGCTGGACGATCGCACCAAGCTCACGATTCGCGAGCCCGCCGCCAGGCTTGGTGCTCCGACCGCTGCGCGGGCTCGACGTGCGCATACCAATGGTGCTGTGGCGACGAACGAGCGACGACCTCCCCGTGCTTCGCAATCTGCTCGCCGTCGCCGAGTGCGCAGTTGTCACCGACGACGGCGAGCTGCGCGATGCGATATCCCGTCCCACGATCATCGTCGACGATCCCCCCGCCGCGCGTGCGACACCCGACTTGCGGCTGCATCAACTCGTGGCGTTGGTGACAGCATTGAAGGAAGGCTCGCTGAGCGCAGCCGCCGATCGAGTCGGTCTCACGCAGTCGGCGATCTCACGGCAGATTCGCGGCCTCGAGCGCGCGGTCGGCGTTCCCCTGGTGACGCGGTCCAACGGACGCCTGGTCGCCAGCACTGCGGGCGAGATGCTTCGCACCGAGGCGACGGCGATTCTCGACCTGGTCGACGCGGCGCTCGCACACGCGAGACGCACGGCGCGCGGAATGACCGGGCGGTGTGCCATTGGCACGATGCCACGGGAGCTCATGAACGGGCTGTTGGTGGGAGCGCTGAAGCAACTGACCGGGAGCTACCCCGAGCTCAAGATCACCGTGGCGGAGGGCTCGTATCGCGACGCGCTCGTGGCGCGCGAGGTCGACCTGTCGATCGTGCCGCTCTTCTCGGGCGCCGTGAAAGATCCCCTGATCTCGTCCACCTTTCTCTACGACGATCCGCTCGAGTGCGCCCTGTTGCCGGCCTCGCATCCGCTGGCCGATCGGGACGTGCTCACGCCGGCGGATTTGGCGGACATCACCTTCCTCATCATCTCGCGCGCATTTTCGCCCGCCGCACACGATCTCATCGTCGGCGAAGTACGCCGGCTGGGCCTCGGCGCGAGTGTTCGCACGCAGTACAACGGCGCGCGCTCGATCTGGGCCGCTGTGGCGAGTGGTGAGGGATGGGGCATCGGTCCGCGATCCCTGACCCATGCTGCGCCAGCGGGCACCGTCGCGCGACGCGTGGCGGGACTGAGCATACCGTGGCAAGTCGTCTTGCAGTGTCGCCGAGATGATGCGGACCCCGTCGTGCGCCAGGTAGCGGAGGTCTTTCGCGCGCAGGCCCACGCGACGGCGTAGCGCGCCCGCGCCGTCGCGCCGAGCGCTCAGATCGCGGGGCTCGGCATGCCGTACTTGGCCCAGTCCTCCTTCGACGGACCATACATGCCGGGAACGGCGAGCCCCGCCTGTCGCATGAGCACCGTCATCTGACCGCGATGATGCGTCTGGTGCAGCAGGAGGATCTGGAGCGTCACGCTGCGACGCCATTCCTCGCCGTACATGTTGTCCTTCTCGTCGAGTGTCGCGTCGGTCCAGCTGTCGAGCGCTTTCACCAGTGACGCGGAAGACGTCTCGTAGGTGCGGACGATCTCTGCGGAGGTCGACGGCACGGGTGCGTCCGGGTCGGGACCTTCGACATGCAATCCGGTGCGCTCCATCATCTCGCGGATGGTCGTCGTGATGTGCCATGCGAGACGGCCGAGGTCACGGTGCTCGGCGTTGATGGACTGCGCCATCGATGCATCGGAGAGTGCGCGAAACAGCGATTTGGTGCTGTCGGCTTCGTGGTTCCAGACAGCCACGAAATCGGCAATGGTTCTGATCATCGAGCGGTGCTCCGGGTTGTGCGCGGGTGAGTGCGAGCTACAGAGAACGCTGATGCTAGGGCACCGGTGGCCGAGGTGCCAGTGCGGCGTGGCAAGGACCAGCGCTTCAGACGTATCGCGACGGACGGCCCAAAAAGCGTTGCATGGCAAAAAAGCTTTGCATAAAGATGTGGCGCATTTGCATGTGGGGCGGTCAAATGCATGGGCGAGGAGATAGGCGGAAGGCCAAAGTCCGCTTTTCTCCACTTACTTGACAAGCCGCCTTTTGGGCTGTAGAACGGGGTGTCCCGCGCCCTACGCGATGTCGCGTAACCGGCTACGCGGTATGAAGTACAGTCGTCGCTGACCTCCTCCTCACCTGGACGGTCGTACGCAGCTGCTTCGTCGAAGTCGTTTCGCCCAGCCGCCACCTGGCGGGTCTTTGTTCGCGCTGCCGACAAACGTCGACAGTGCCGATGCATGCGTGGGCTCACATCGCAGCGACATCGCGATGCCGTCGAGCCGCGCGGCGCCCGCCCCGTTTGACCTCACTCACATCGTTGATGTACGGCCCCGCAGTCCTAACGGACCAGGAGGATTCACGCATGCGCCACTCGGAGGATTGACAATGGAGAAGACGTTGCCGGACCGGCGGTCAGTCTGGCTCGATCCCTTGCGCGGTCTTCGCGCCTTGGGAGCGAGCATGCTGTTGGGGCTCGCGCTCAGCATTACGGCGTCGGCTCAGCAAATTGCGATCAGCGGAACCGTCACCTCGTCATCGGGAGCGCCCCTCGGCAGAGTCGCGGTGGGTGTGCTGGGCTCGACGACGCGGGCGGTCACCACGGATAACGGCCGGTACAGCATCACCGCGCCAAGCGATGGCGTGCTGACTTTCGTCAGCTTCGGCCGGAAACCGCAACAGGCGCAGATCGGCGGACGCACGCGCATCGACGTGCAGATGTCGCAGATCTCGTATCTCGAGGAGGTCGTCGTCACCGCCTATACCGAACAGCGGCGCGGCGACATCACGGGCGCCGTCTCGAGCATCAACATCGAGTCGGCGCAGCGTCCGACCTCGGCCAGTATCCTCCAGCGTCTCGATGCCGTCCCTGGCATCTCGGTGGCGAGCAACGGATCGCCCGGCTCGCGCAGCACGGTGCGCATCCGCGGCATCAGCTCCTTTCAGAACAACGATCCGCTCTACGTCATCGACGGCGTGCCGGTCCAGGACTCCTACATCAACTTCATCAACCCGAACGACATCTCGTCGATCCAGGTGCTGAAGGATGCGTCGTCCGCCTCGATCTACGGCTCGCGCGCCAGCAACGGCGTGATCCTCATCGAGACGATCAAGCGTGGCGCGTTTGGTCCACCGAAGATGACGGCGTCCATGCGGACGGGCTACGCGTCGCCAGTGAATGGCTATGACAAGTTCCTCGTCACCAACTCGCTCGACTACTTCGCAGTCGAGAAGGCGAGCTACGAGGGTGCCGGCCTCAAGGTCCCGACCAACATTTTCGGTGACCCGAACAACCCGACCGTGCCGACGTATACGTATGCGGCACCGGGCACCGGCGTGACGACGAACGCCTTCGGCCAGATCACCGGCGTCGATCTCTCGAAGTATTCCTATCCGAACACCCTGATTCAGCTCGGCAGCCCAGGCACGAACTGGTGGGACGCCGTCTTCGGCAAGCCCGGACGCGTTGGGGACTATAACCTCAGCATTGCCGGTGCAGGCGCGGACAACGGCTATGGTGTGTCGTTCAACTACTTCGATCAGGACGGCACTGCGGCATACACCAACTTCAAGCGCGCGAACGTCCGGGTGAACACGCAGTTCAACCGGGGCAAGCTGCAGTTCGGTGAGAACGTTGCCCTCTCGGGCGAGCGTCATTTCGGCGGCCTCCCGGACGATCAGGGTGGCGAGACTGGCCTCATCGGCAAGAATATCCTGTCGCAGCCGGTCGTCGCGGTCTATGACGCGATGGGCAACTTCGCATCAGGAAAGGCCGTGGGTCTCGGCAACAACACGAACCCGCTGAAGGTCGCGTACGAGGGACGGAACAACGTCACCGCGAACAATCGTGTGTTCGGCAACGTGTTCACCGGGCTCACGGTGAACCCGTACATCGCCCTGCGGACCAGCCTGGGATTCAGCGCCTACCAGCGCACGTTCAATGGCTACACCGCGCCGACGCCGGAAAATGCAGAAGCGACGTTCAGCAACGCCATCAACGAGAACCAGAATACGCAGACCGACTGGACGTGGAGCAACACGGCGAAGTTCAATCGGCAGTACAACCGGAATGGACTGAGCCTGCTGGTTGGACAGGAGGCGCAGCATTCTGCGAACCGGCAGATTCAGGGCTCCGAGGCGAACCTGCTCTCGTCCGACCTCAATGCGCGGTACATTCAGGACGCGCTCGGCGATGCGAAGAGCAAGGTGGTGAACAGCTTTGGCGGAGAGAGCGCCCTGCTGTCGTACTTCGGCAAGGCCGACTACAATTTCGCTGACAAGTACATCCTCAGCGGCACCGTCCGTCGCGACGGTTCCTCGCGCCTTGGACCGACTCACCAGTGGGGTACGTTCCCGGCCGTGGGACTCGGCTGGAGAATCTCGAAGGAGAGCTTCCTCGAGAACAACCGCGTGTTGTCGGATGTCATGCTGCGCGCGGGCTATGGCATCACCGGCAATCAGTCGATTCCGTCGGGCCGCACGCTCAACCAGTTCGGCGGCAGCAACGGCGATACGTACTACGACATCAACGGGTCCAACACGTCAGTGCAGTCGGGCTTCCGCGAGGTATCGATCGGGAACGCCAATCTGAAGTGGGAGAAGCAGAAGTCGACGAACATCGGCGCCGACCTCGCGCTGTTCGACAATGCGATCAGCGTGGTGTTCGACTGGTACACCAGGACCACCGACGATCTGCTCTACAACCCGGCCCTGCCAGGGACCGCCGGCCTCGCCGCTTCGCCGATCGTGAACATCGGCAAGATCAACAACAAGGGGTACGATTTCTCGGTGGGCCACCAGGCGGTGAACTGGAACGTCACGTTCACCGGCAGCCACTACGACAACAAGATCGAATCGATCGACGGGGTCCAGACGTTCTTCCTCGGGTCGTTCTCGAACCGTGTCGGCAACATCTCGATCAACCAGCTTGGCGCGCCAATCGGCTCGTTCTTCGGCCTGCAGTCGCTCGGCTTCTTCAGGGATGCCGCTGACGTCGCTGCGTCGGCGAGCCAGACGGGCGCTGCGCCGGGTCGCATCAAGTTCGCCGATACCAACGGTGACAAGGTCATCAACGACAAGGACCGCGTCATCATCGGAAACCCGCACCCGAAATTCACGGGTGGTCTAGATCTGGGGTACCGTCGCGGCAACTGGGATCTGAACGGCACGTTCTTCGGCTCGTACGGGAACAAGATCTTCGAGTCGCAGAAGGACTTCTACGTCTTCCAGGATTTCTTCACCAACGTGCGCAGCGACCTGCTCGCGAACTCCTGGACGCCGACGAACCTCAATGCGAAGTATCCGAAGCTGGACAACAGCGATACCTACAGCAAGGCGATCAGCAGCTATTACGTCGAGGACGGCTCCTATACGCGCCTGCGGAACCTGCAGCTCGGTTACACGCTCCCGCAGTCGATGTCGAGATACTTCTCGAACACGCGCGTCTACGTGCAGGGC
The DNA here is from genome assembly GCA_028287345.1 of Gemmatimonadota bacterium. Classification (GTDB taxonomy): domain Bacteria; phylum Gemmatimonadota; class Gemmatimonadetes; order Gemmatimonadales; family Gemmatimonadaceae; genus AG11. The sequence continues at coordinate 4,740 of JAQBPV010000149.1, read as the reverse complement.
GAAAACCTCTTCACCATCACTGGCTATCCAGGTCTCGACCCCTCGCTGCCCAAGCTGAATACCACCAGCTCGCTCGGCGACAATCGCGATCAGGCCATGGGGATCGACTCGGGCGTGTATCCGAGCAGCCGCACGATCAGCATCGGTTTCACCACCTCGTTCTGATCCATGAAATTCTTCAATCAGAGGGCTGCTATGAACAAGGTTTCGAAGCGGCCAGTGCTCATTGGCATGGCAGTGATGTTGTGCTCCCTGGGGACCCTGCATGGGTGCAAGAATTTCCTCACGGATGCCGCGCTGCCGCAGGGGACACTGGATCAGGGTACGCTGGGGACCAAAGCGGGAGTGGAAGGTTCGCTCATCGCGGCGTACAGACAGCTCGACTACAGCAATGGTGTCGGCGGCGGGTGGGGCAGTGCCGCCAGCAACTGGATCTGGGCCAGTGTGGCGAGCGACGATTCCTACAAGGGATCGACGGCGAGCGACCAGCCAGGAATCACGGCAGTGGAGGCCTATGCCTGGTCTTCACCTGATGCACAGGGAGACCTGAACGACAAGTGGAAGGCCACGTACGAGGGCATCAGCCGCTCGAACGCCGCCATCAACCTCCTCAGGTCGGTCATCACCGCCAAACCCGGCGAGATACTGCCAGTGGACCAGAAGGGTATCGAGGGCGAGGCGACCTTCCTCCGCGCGTACTTCCACTTCGAAGCGTGGAAGATGTGGGGAAACATCCCCTACTATCGCGAAGGAGATACGGATTTCCGGAAGGCGAACCTCACGCAGGCTGCGGCAATCGACGAGATCATCAAGGATCTGGACGCAGCAATCGCCCTGCTACCAGTGTCTCCTCGCGGCGGCAGTGTCGGTCGCGCCTCGCAGTGGACAGCGAAGGCGCTCAAGGGCCGGGTCCAGATGTACAAGAAGGATTTTGCGGGTGCGCTCGTCACCCTGAAGGACGTCGTCAACAACGGTCCCTACGCACTGGAGAGCAGCTACGACAAGGTCTGGACCGGCATCTTCGCCCAGGAGAATGGCAAGGAAACCGTCTTCGCCTATCAGGCGTCGGCGAATGACGGCGAGCCGAACGGAAACAACGCGAATTTCGGCGAGCGGTTGAACCTGCCCAACGGTGGCAGCAGCAGCCCGGGCGGATGCTGCGGATTTCACCAGCCGTCGCAGAACCTCGTGAACTTCTTCGGCACGGATGCGGCGACGGGGTTGCCGATGTCACTCACGGCTCCCACCACGTGGAACACGAACAACGCGAACCTGGACGCGAACCTCAAGCCGCCCGTCGATCCTCGGCTCGACTGGACGGTTGGTCGCGATGGCGTACCGTATAAGGACTGGGGTCCGGAAAACTCCACGTGGGTGCGTGACGTGGCGAACGGCGGATTCTACGAAGCCAAGAAGAATGCAGCCGAGAAGTCCAGCGGCGCGATCTCGACGGTCGGATGGCAGAATACGCAGTTGAACTCCGTCAACATCCACCTGCTGCGCTTCGCCGATGTGATGCTCCTTCTCGCCGAGGCGGAAGTGGAAGTCGGCTCGCTGCCGAATGCCATGGCGCTGGTGAACCAGATCAGGACGCGGGCCAAGGTGCGTGTGCAGGGGCCCGGCACGACGGCGGCAAACATGGCGGTTCCCTATGGCGACGCTTCAGTCACCTGGGCGAACTACAACATCAGCACCTATCCGGCAGGGTCGCCATTCTTCGCCACGCAGGCCGCTGCACGTGAAGCGGTACGCACGGAGCGTCGTCTCGAGTTGGCGATGGAGGGTCAGCGGTTCTTCGACCTCCGGCGCTGGGGTCAGGTGGAAACAGTCATTCCGGCGTACATCAACGGTGTTGGTGGCGGATCCGAAAAGACTCGGCGACTGTATCTCGCGAACGCCGCGACGGTCGGGACCAAGCACACCCTCTATCCCATTCCATCGATTCAGATCGACTTGAGCAAGGGCGGCACGGGCGGCGCCGGGCTCACGCAGAATCCGGGCTGGTAATCTCCCGGCAACACTGAAGGCGGTTCGCGCACGGCACTGGGGCACTCGCTCCAGTGCCGTGTCAGCGTTTACGCACCTTGATCACCTGAAGCGAATCGCCGGTATTGGCCACCAGCACCGCCTTGCCCGTAGGCGTGTTGAGAAGGGCGAGGCCTGCGACATTGCGCGGCGCCAGAAAGCCGCTCGCGCGAGGCGACACGGCAGTGAAGTGGCCCTTGCCGTCACCCTTCAGGAACAGCCCATTGCCCGCGTCCGCCCTCGGCGTGTTCGGCTCTGTCTCGAACAGGTTGCCTGCGACGAGGAGATCCAGGTGACCATCGCCGTCAGCGTCGTACGGAATGATGCCCTTGATCGGCGCAATCTGCGCCAGGTTCGGAAGTGGAGTGGAGGTGAACTTTCCTCCTCCATCGTTGTGCAGAAACACACTCGCAAACGTGTCGGCCTGATAGTGTACGCCCTGCTGAAGCTGCGCAGGGTTGAACAGCTGCGGAATGGACGCTTTTGCGAACGCGCCGTAAGTGGGATAGCGCAGGCCAAGCGTGTAGATCTCGCGTCCGAGCGGTGCAAGTCCAGAAAGTGGATATTCGACTCCGCCTTCTTCCTGCGTTAGAACGACATCGTAGCCACGATTGCCCGAGAAGTCCGCGCCGTAGACGCCAAACTTGCTCGACGGTGACGTCGTGTAGCTGTGGTTCAATCCAAGATTGCCAGCCACGATGTCGGGGCGACCGTCGCCATCGAAGTCTCCCACAGCGATGCTGCTCCACCAGCCACGCGAGGCCGGGAGTCCGGTCGACGCGGTCACGTTCCGTAGCTGCTTCCCGTCGTTGTGGTAGAACTGGATGGGCATCCACTCGCCGACCGTGATGAGATCGAGCTTCCCGTCGCCGTCGAAGTCGACCCAGACGGCATCAGTCACCATTCCGCCGGGATGCGCGAGCTCCGGGGCGACCTGCTCCGTGACATCGGTGAAGTGATCACCATCGTTACGCAGCAGGTAGCTCCTCGATGGAGCGGGATAGCTTCTCGGGATGAGTCGTCCACCGATGAAGAGGTCAGGCTTTCCGTCCCCGCTAAAGTCGCCGGCGCGCACCGCGGCCGTGCTCGTGAGCATCGGCGGAAGTGCATTCGCGGGAGCACGGGTAAAACGACCAGCTCCCGTGTTGATGTACAGGCGCCCCTGCAGAAGGGGAGAAATCGGGGAGAGCTGATATCCGCCACTTGCGACGTAGAGGTCGGGCAGGCCATCGCCATTCGCGTCGAAGAACTGTGCGCCCCAGTCTTCGTACGCGGCGTCGGCCAACCATGGCTGTCCCTGATTCAGTTCGGCGAACCGTCCATCCTTCTGCTGCACGAACAGCTTGCCGGGCGTCCCTGCCCCACCGCCGCCGATGAAGACGTCGTCGAGACCGTCGCCATTCACGTCGCCCACAGCGATCGGGGGACCCTGACGGGACGGCATGTACGGCAGGAGGGCCTGTATGGCGTAATCGATCTGCGCCGGCGCGTGATGAAGGTACGCCAATCCCGGCAGCGTGACGTTCTCGAACAGGGTGGCCGTCGTCGATGGACCCGCCGGCGGCAACCCCACGGCATTTGCATCTGCCTTCCTGACGACGATGATCCGATCCGGATCGAGATTCCTCAGTACCTGTGCACGCTCGCCGGGCCAGGTGACTCGCAGGCTGTCGACGTGTTTGGCGCTGCCGAGGCCGAAGTGGACCGGTCCGTCCATGCTGGACATGAAACCATGGACTGGCGTGTTGTAGATCTGCTGCGTTCGGCCGCCCGTGAACAGGCTCAGCGTGGCGCCGATGCCGTGAGTGTTGAGCGAGTCCCCCACGAGCTTGACGCCCAGCCAATGGTGAACGTCGTCGGTTGGCTGGACATTCTGATAGATGAATGCCGGCGCGTTCATGTTGTTCACGACGAGATCGAGCTTGCCGTCGTTGTCGAGATCCGCGTAGGCGGCTCCGTAGGAAATGCTGGGCGTGTCGAGGCCCCACGTCCTGGACTTGTCCGTGAACGTCAGGTCGCCATTGTTCCGGAACACGAAGTTCGGAACCTCGAAGGTGTAGACGTCCTTGAGCAGTTGGTGAACGCGCTTCGTATCACCCCTCCGATACGCCGCATTGGCTGCCTCGGAGTAATCGAAATCGTTAACGGCCTTGGGATAGCCGTTGCCGATGAAGATGTCCTTCAGGCCGTCATTGTCGAAGTCGACGAACAGCGCGCTCCAGCTCCACTCGGTGGCGGACACACCAGCCATACGCCCGATTTCGCTGAAGAGGACATCGCCATCCGGCGCGATCCCGTTGTTGAGCTGTAGGCTGTTGGCATCGTAGTCGTCGCGCAATCCGCGCGAGCGAGACTCGATCAGGCCGCGGTACGTCGTGTTGCCCCCCACCAGCTTGCGGCGACTGAGCGCCGCCGGAAGCATGTCGACCTGCAGGATGTCGGGTTGCCCATCGTTGTTGAAGTCGCCGATGTCGACACCCATACCGGCAAAGCTTCCATGCTTGATGGACTGTGCCGCCCTGTTGCGAAACGTGCCGTCACCGTTGTTGATGTAAACGACGTCGTTAGGTGCGCCATCGTTCGAGACGTAGATGTCCGGCCGGCCGTCACCGTTCAGATCCGCCACGGCCACTCCAAGCCCGTAACCCGCTTCGGCGAGAATGCCCGCCTTGGCCGAGACGTCCGTGAAGCCGCCGTGGCAGTCGTTGTGGTACA
>JAQBPV010000250.1 GCA_028287345.1 Gemmatimonadota bacterium | reverse complement strand
ACCTGGTTCGCCAGACCGAGAGCCAGATCCTGCAGGTCAAGAATTTCGGGAAGAAGTCGCTTCAGGAGATCGCCGATCTGCTCGAGCGTGAAGGATTGAACTTTGGCATGCGGTTCGAGGAGAATGGCGACGGCGTTCGCGTGCTCGATTGGGGCACACCGCCAAGCCAGGCTGCCGCCGCGGCGCCTGACGACGAAGAGGAGTAGACACGGGACATGCGTCACCAGAAGGCAGGGCGGCAGCTGCGCCGCACGAGTGAACAGCGACTGGCGCTGCTGCGCAATCTCGCCACGTCGCTCATCGAGAGTGAGTCCATCGAGACGACCGAGGCGAAGGCGAAGGAGCTTCGTCCGTTCATCGAGAAGCTGGTCACCAAGGCACGTTCGGGCACGCTCCACGCCCGCCGGCTGGCGATCCGTCACGTGCAGAAGCGCGAGGCGGCCGACAAGCTGTTCCAGGTGATCGGACCTCGCTTTGCGTCGCGCAACGGTGGCTACACGCGCATCCTGAAGACCGGCTTCCGCAAGGGTGACGGCGCAGACATGGCGCGCATCGAGTTCATGCCGGAGGGCAAGTAATCATGGCCATCCAGCGCAACCGCTGCTACAACTGCGACAAGGGCGTCGCGTTCGGCAACAACGTCTCGCACGCCAACAACAAGACGCGCCGCACGTGGAAGCCGAACCTGCAGGTCGTTCGCACCCTGGTCGACGGCAAGATCACGAAAGTGAAGGTCTGCACGCGCTGCCTCAACGCGGGGAAGGTTCCGCGTGCGCCGCGTGGCGTGCAGGTGGCGTGACGCAGCCGCTCCGCCAGGCCAGCACGCGAAAGGGAGCTCTTGGGGGCTCCCTTTTTCACATCCCCGAGTAAACGTCTCGCCATGCCAACCGCGCTCATTACGGGCATCACCGGCCAGGACGGCTCCTACCTCGCCGAGTTCCTTCTAGGAAAGGGATACCGCGTAGTGGGCGTCGTTCGGCGCAGCAGCACTACCCCCTACGAGAGGATTGCACACCTCGTCGACAGACTCGAACTCGCGAGCGCCGACCTGCTCGACCAGACGTCGCTGACGGACGTCGTGCACGATGTGCAGCCCGACGAGATCTACAATCTCGCCGCGCAGAGCTTCGTGCAGGCGTCATGGACGCAGCCCGTGCTCACGGGCGAGTTCACGGCGCTTGGCGTCACGCGCATGCTCGAGGCGATGAAGAAGGCCGCGCCAAAGGCACGTTTCTACCAGGCCAGCTCGAGCGAGCAGTTCGGCAAGGTGGTCGAAACTCCGCAGCGCGAGTCGACGCCGTTCTATCCGCGCAGCCCGTACGGTGTGGCGAAGGTCTATGCGCACTGGATCACACTCAACTATCGCGAGAGTTTCAACCTTTACGCGGTGTCGGGGATCCTGTTCAACCACGAGAGCCCGCGTCGCGGACTGGAGTTCGTGACGCGCAAGGTCACGGACGGCGCCGCACGCTGTAAGCTCGGCATCTCGAAGGATCTCAAGCTCGGCAACCTCGAGGCGCGGCGCGACTGGGGCTTCGCTGGCGACTACGTCGACGCAATGTGGCGCATGCTGCAGCAGGACGAGCCGGACGACTACGTCGTCGCCACGGGTGAGACCTGGTCGGTGCGCCAACTCTGCCAGTTCGCGTTCGAGGCAGTGGACCTGGACTACAAGGACTTCGTACATCATGACGCGAAGTTCGACCGGCCGGCGGAAGTCGACCTCCTCGTCGGCGATGCATCCAAGGCGAAGGAGAAGCTCGGTTGGGAGCCGACGGTGCGCTTCCGCGACCTCGTGCAGATGATGGTCTCCGCCGACCTCGCACGCCACGCTAGCGCGAAGTGACCACGCGCGCGCTCGTCACAGGAGGCAATGGCTTCGTCGCACAGTGGGCGATCAAGGCCATGCTCGAGCGCGGCTGGAGCGTCACGGCCGCCGGCGTCGGTCCGGCGGACAAGTCCATCGTTCTCACCGACGACGAGCGCTCGCGCGTCGCGTGGAAGCGGATGGACATCACGTCGCAGAGCGAAGTGGAAGCGGTCGTCGAGTTCGCGCGCCCGGATGCGGTGCTGCATCTCGCCGGCATCAGTCACGTGCTCGACGCACTGTCGAAGCCAGGGTACGCCTACGAGGTGAACACCGTGGGTGCCGTGCGGCTGCTGGCCGAGGTGCGCAAGCATCGCACGGCGGGCACGGCGGATCCTGTGGTGCTCGTCGTTGGGTCGGCGGAGCAGTACGGCCGCCACGAGCTGAACGAGATGCCATTGCACGAAGGCCTCGAGCAGCGTCCGTTGACGCTCTACGCCGCCTCGAAGATGGCCCAGGAGATCGCCGCGCTGCAGGCGTACCGGAGCGAGGGCGTGAAGGTCATCTGCACGCGGAGCTTCAATCACTCGGGCATCGGACACTCGCCGCACTTCCTCCTGCCAGGCCTCGTCGCGCGCGCCTGTGCGCTGCCGAAGACGGGAGGATCGCTGGTGATCGGCAACGCGGACACGGTTCGGGACTTTCTGCACGTCTCGGACGTCGCGGACGCATATCTTTCGTTGCTCGAGAAGGGTGTGGTTGGGGAGGCGTACAACGTCAGCAGCGGGGAAGGGGTGACGGTGCGCCAGCTCGCCACGAGCGTGCTCCAACACCTCGGAATGGACGCCGAAATCACGACCGATCCAGCATTGATGCGTCGGGTAGACGTGCCGGTGCTCGTCGGCAGCAACAGCAAGCTTCGCCACGCCACCGGTTGGGCTCCCCGCCGGACGCGTGACGACATCATCGATGACCTGATCCATGCCGCGACGCGCTGACATCCACCGAATCCTCGTCATCGGCTCCGGCCCGATTGTAATCGGGCAGGCCGCCGAGTTCGACTACTCAGGAACGCAAGCGACGAAGGCGCTGCGCGAAGAGGGCTACGAAGTCATCCTCATCAATTCGAATCCGGCGACGATCATGACGGATCCGGAGATCGCCGATCGCACCTACGTCGAGCCGGTGACGGCGGAGTTCGTCGAGCTGGTGATCGAGCGCGAGAAGCCGGATGCGTTGCTGCCGACGATGGGCGGACAGACGGCGCTCAACATCGCGATGACGCTCTCGGAGAACGGCGTCCTGGCGAAACATGGTGTGGAGCTGATCGGCGCGTCGTCGCGCGCCATCGGTATAGCCGAAGACCGCAAGCAGTTCGGCGAGGCGATGGAGCGGATCGGCCTTGGCTGCGCGCAGGGCGGCATCGCCACCACGTTCGACGAGGCGGTCGCGCTGCTCGACGTCACCGGCTTTCCCTCCATCGTGCGTCCCTCGTTCACGCTCGGCGGCACCGGCGGCGGCATCGCCTACAATCGTGAAGAGTTCGAGGAGATCGTGCGTCGCGGGTTGGATCTATCGCCCACGAGCCAGATCCTCATCGAGCGATCGCTCATCGGGTGGAAGGAGTTCGAGCTCGAGGTGATGCGCGATCGGTTCGACAACGTGGTGATCGTGTGCTCGATCGAGAATCTCGATCCGATGGGCGTGCACACGGGCGACTCGATCACCGTCGCGCCGGCGATGACACTGACCGATCGCGAGTATCAGACGATGCGCGATGCGGCAGTGGCCATCATTCGCGAAGTCGGCGTCGATGCGGGCGGCTGCAACATTCAGTTCGCCATCAATCCGCGCGACGGCGAGATGATCGTCATCGAAATGAATCCGCGCGTGTCGCGCTCCTCGGCACTCGCGTCGAAGGCGACGGGTTTCCCCATCGCGCGCATCGGTGCGAAGCTCGCCGTCGGCTACAGGCTGGACGAAATCCCGAACGACATCACGAAGACCACGCCGGCGTCGTTCGAGCCGGTGCTCGACTACGTCGTGGTGAAGGCGCCGCGGTTCGCCTTCGAGAAGTTTCCGTCCGCGAGTCCGTTGCTCACGACGCAGATGAAGAGCGTGGGCGAGTCGATGTCGATCGGGCGCACGTTCAAGGAGGCGTTCCAGAAGTCACTGCGCGCGCTCGAGGCGGGTCGCTACGGCTGGGAGGTCGGCAAGCGGCTCATCGACGACCGGCTCGTGGACGACACGATCGAGTCGCTGCGCGGCGCGCTGCGTCAGCCCACGCCGGAGCGCATCTATCAGGTGAAGCGCGGCTTCCTCATGGGCATGTCAGTGCAGGAGCTGTTCGAGCTCACGGCGATCGACCCTTGGTTCCTGGCGCAGATGCAGGAGCTGATCGAGGCGGAGAAGTGGTACACGGCACTGCAAGATGTAGATGCCACCGCGATCCGGCGCATGAAGCAGTACGGCTTTTCCGATCGTCAGCTCGGCGAGCTGCGTGGTGAAAAGGAGACCGACGTCCGCGCACATCGCTGGGCGCTCGGCGTGCGGCCCGCGTACAAGATGGTCGACACCTGCGCCGGCGAGTTTCCCTCAGCCACGCCGTATCTGTATGGCAGCTACGATGAGGAGAGCGAAGCGCCGCGTAGCGGACGGAAGTCGGTCGTCATCCTCGGCAGCGGACCTAATCGCATCGGACAGGGCGTGGAGTTCGACTACTGTTGCGTGCGCGCGGTGATGGCGCTGCGCGAGCAGGGATACGAGACGATCATGATCAACTCGAATCCCGAGACGGTGTCGACGGACTTCGATACGTCGGACAAGCTGTACTTCGAACCGCTGACGCTCGAGGACGTGCTGGAGATCGTCGATCGCGAGCAGCCGATGGGTGTCATCGTGCAGCTCGGCGGACAGACGCCGCTGAAGCTGACGCGCGGTCTCGAGGCTGCCGGCGTCACGATTCTCGGTACGTCGCCCGACTCGATCGATGCCGCGGAAGATCGTCGGCGCTTCGAGCAGATCGCGCGTGAGGTCGGGCTGACGCAGCCGCCGAACGGCACCGCGACGAACGTCGAAGAAGCGCTCGAAGCCGCGGAGCGCATCGGATATCCGGTGCTCGTACGTCCGAGCTATGTGCTGGGCGGTCGCGCGATGCAGATCGTGTACGACCCACCGTCGCTCCAGGATTACTTCGCGACGGCGGCGCGCGTGTCGGAAGAACGCCCGGTGCTCATCGACCGCTTTCTCGAAGATGCATACGAAGTGGATGTCGACGCGCTGTCTGATGGTGAGCAGGTCGTGATCGGCGGCGTGATGCAGCACATCGAGGACGCCGGCATTCACTCCGGCGACTCAGCGTGTGTGCTGCCGCCCTACCTCATCGGCGAAAAGGATCTGCAGACGATGCGCGAACAAACCGTCGCCATGGCGAAGGCGTTCAAGGTCGTCGGGTTGATCAACGTGCAGTTCGCGATCAAGAACGGCGTCGTCTACGTGCTCGAGGTGAATCCGCGCGCCAGCCGCACCATTCCCTTCGTCTCGAAGGCCATCGGCGTTCCGCTTGCGTCGTACGCGGCGCGCGTGATGTGCGGCGAGACGCTCGCGGACATCGGCTTCACGGAGGAGATCATCCCGCCTTTCGTGTCGGTGAAGGAAGCGGTGTTCCCATTCAACAAGTTCGCCGGCACCGATCCGGTGCTCGGTCCGGAGATGCGTTCGACGGGCGAAGTGATGGGCATCTCCGATTCGTTCGGGAGCGCGTTCGCGAAGGCGCAGCTTGCGGCCGGCAATGGACTGCCGCTCGAGGGCACGATCCTCGTCACCGTGAACGACAACGACAAGGCGACGGTGACGCCCATCGTGCGCCGCTTCCACGAGATGGGCTTCAAGATTCTCGCGACCGGCGGAACGGCGCGCTATCTCCGCGCCCGTGGCATTCCGGTAAAGAGTGTCTTCAAGGTGCACGAAGGTCGCCCGAACTGTCTCGACATGATCCTCAATGGCGACGTGCACCTGCTCGTGAACACGCCGCTCGGCAAGCATGCGCAGTGGGATGACTACACGCTGCGCCAGGCGGCAATCCGCAACCGCGTCGCATACACGACGACGTTGTCGGCAGCGAGCGCCGCGTCCGACGCAATCCTTTCGCTGCGCTCGCGCAAGTCGGCGGTGCGCTCGCTGCAGGAATGGCAGCAGGACATTCTCGACACGGCTGGGCAGCCCGCATGAGCGTGCATGAAACAGCGTTCGTGCACGAGTCGGCCTACGTGGACGACGGTGCCAAGATCGGCGCCGGCACGAAGGTGTGGCACTTCTGCCACGTGCTCGGTGGCGCCGTGATCGGAGAGCGGACGTCGCTGGGACAGAACGTCGTCGTGATGAACGGGACGACGATCGGCACGAACGTGAAGATCCAGAACAACGTGTCGATTTACGAAGGTGTAGAGCTCGAGGACGACGTGTTCTGCGGTCCGTCGATGGTGTTCACCAACGTGATGAATCCGCGCAGCCACGTCTCGCGAAAGAACGAGTATCGACGGACGCTCGTGAAGCGCGGCGCATCCATCGGTGCGAATGCGACGATCGTCTGCGGGAGCACGCTGGGCGAATACTGCTTCATCGGTGCGGGCGCCGTGGTGGCGAGGGACGTGCCGGCGTTCGCGCTGATGGTCGGCGTGCCGGCGCGGCGCGTCGGCTGGATGTGCCAGTGCGGCGAGCGACTCGCGGACAGCGGCAGCGGCACCTGCGCCTACTGTGGATCGACGTACGAATCGCGCGATGGCGTGGTTCAGCAACTCAGTGGTCCGAACCTGGAGCGCCACGCATGAGCGTGCCCATACCGCCGATCACCGGCCCCGTTCGCGTTGCGCTGCTCGGATGCGGCCGCATCAGCAAGAACCACCTCGATGCGATCGCGAAGGTCAAGGAGCTCGAGCTCGTTGCCGTCGCGGATACGAATTTCGCTCGCGCCCAGGAAGTCGGAGCCGCGCGTGGCGTGCCGGCCTTTGGTTCACTCGAGGAGATGCTCGCGAAGGTGCCGAGCCACCTCGTGACGGTCTGCACGCCATCGGGACTGCATCCACAGCATGGCATCATCGCCGCAAAGGCGGGACGTCACGTGCTCACCGAAAAGCCGATGGCCATTTCGCTCGCCGCGGCGGACGAGCTCGTGAACGCGTGTGATGCAGCGGGCGTCTACCTGTTCGTGGTCAAGCAGAACCGCCTCAATCCACCCATCCAGCTGCTCAAGCTCGCAGTCGACAAGGGACGCTTCGGCCGCATCTACATGGCCAACGTCACCGTGCGCTGGACGCGCCCACAGGAGTACTACGATACGGAGTCGTGGCGCGGCACGTGGGAGTTCGACGGCGGCGCAATCATGAATCAGGCGAGCCACTACGTCGACCTGATGCAATGGCTGCTCGGCCCCGTCGAAAGCGTGATGGCGAAGACCGCCACTCAGGCACGTCGCATCGAGGCCGAAGATTCCGGCGTCGCCGTGATCAAGTTCCGCTCGGGCGCCTTGGGCGTCATCGAGGTGAACGTGCTCACCTACCCGCGCAATCTCGAGGGCTCCATCACCATCCTCGGCGAAAAGGGCTCGGTGAAGATCGGTGGCACCGCAGTGAACAAGGTGGAGCACTGGGCGTTCGAGACGTACGATGACGACGACAAGCTCGTGGAAACCGCGAGCACGAATCCGCCGAACGTGTATGGCTTCGGCCACGAAGGCTACTATCGCAATCTCCTGCCGGTGCTGCATGGCTCGGCGCGTCCGGACACGGATGGTCGGGCTGGCCGGAAGTCACTCGAGCTCATCCTCGGTATCTACGAGTCCGCCAAGACCGGGCGCGATGTGCCGATTCCGCTCCGTACCCGACTATAATTAGCTCCTATGCCAGTCCCTCTTCTGGACCTCAAGGCGCAGCACGCCACCATCCGCGACGAAGTCGTCGCGGCGATGATGAAAGTCGTCGACGCGCAGACCTTCATCCTCGGTGATGCCGTAGCGAACCTCGAGCGACAAGTCGCCGAGCTGTCACATACGAAGCATGCGATCGGCTGTGCGAACGGCACCGACGCCATCCTGCTCGCCATGCGCGCGCTGGACATCGGCCGCGGCGATGAAGTGATCACCACGCCGTTCACCTTCTTCGCCACGGCGGGCACGATCCACAACGTGGGTGCTACACCCGTGTTCGTGGACATCGAGCCGAAGACGTACAACATCCGCCCCGACGCCGCCGCAGCCGCGCGGACGTCGAAGACGAAGGCCGTGATTCCCGTGGACCTGTTCGGCCAGATGTCTCCGGTCGAGGAAGTCGCGCTCGCGATGCCGGGATTGCCCGTCATCGAGGATGCTGCGCAGTCCATCGGCGCGCGTCGCTCCATCGACGGCGAATGGCGCATGGCTGGCGAAGTCCCCACGATCGGCACGTTCAGCTTCTTCCCTTCGAAGAACCTGGGCGGCTACGGCGATGGCGGCATGATCACCACTCAGGACGATCGCATCGCTGAGCGGTTGAAGCGCCTGCGCGTGCATGGCGGCGCGAAGATGTACTTCCACGACGAAGTCGGGTACAACAGCCGCCTCGACGCGCTGCAAGCCGCCGTGCTCTCGGCCAAGCTGCCGCACCTCGCCGCATGGAGTGCCAAGCGTCGCGAGAACGCGGCGTACTACAACATGGCGTTCGCGAAGCTTGCAGAGAACGACGCGATTACAACGCCGTTTGTCTCGCCGGAGAACGAGTCGATCTTCAACCAGTACACGCTCCGCGTTGCCGACGGCAAGCGCGACGCGCTGCAGGCATTCCTGAAGGAGCGCGGCATTGGCACGTCGATCTACTATCCGCTGCCACTGCACCTCCAGCCGTGCTTCGCCTACCTCGGCTACAAGCAGGGGCAGATGCCAGAGAGCGAACGCGCCGCGAAGGAAGTGCTGTCGCTGCCGATCTTCCCCGAGCTGACGCGTCAACAGCTCGACGAAGTGGTATCAGGGGTCCAGGCGTTCTTCGCGAAGTAGCGTGAACATCACCGTCGTAGGTTCCGGCTATGTCGGTCTCGTCGTGGGCGGATGTCTCGCCGAGACGGGCAATGCGGTCACCTGTGCCGATGTCGACGAGGCGAAGATCGAAGGGCTGAAGAACAACGTCCTTCCCATCTACGAGCCGGGCCTCGACAGCTACGTCGAGCGGAACCAGAAGCAGGGCCGTCTCGCGTTCACGACGGACATTCCGTCGGCGATCGCGTCTGCCGACGTCGTGTTCATCGCCGTGGGTACGCCGCCCGACGAAGACGGCTCCGCCGACCTGCGTCACGTCCTGGATGTCGCCGAGAAAATCGGCATGCACATGACGCGTGAGCTGGTCGTCGTCACGAAGTCGACGGTGCCGGTGGGCACGGCCGCGAAGGTGTCCGAGGCGGTGAATCGCCATGCGCGCTTTCCGTATCACATGTGCTCGAATCCCGAGTTCCTGAAGGAAGGCGCGGCGATCGAGGACTTCATGAAGCCCGATCGCGTCGTCATCGGCGTCGAGACGGATCATGGACGGAGCGTGATGGCCGAGCTGTATGCGCCGTTCGTGCGCACCGGCAAGCCGATCCTGTTCATGGATCTGCCCTCCGCGGAGATGACCAAGTACGCGGCGAATGCGATGCTCGCGACGCGCATCTCCTTCATGAACGAGATCGCGAATCTCTGCGAGATCGTCGGAGCTGACGTCGACCAGGTGCGGAAGGGGATCGGCTCGGACGGGCGCATCGGTCCGGCGTTTCTCTTTCCCGGGCCCGGTTACGGCGGGTCGTGCTTTCCGAAGGACGTGAAGGCTCTGGTGCGGACGGCGAACTCGCACGGCGTTCCGCTGCGCGTGCTCGACGCCGTCGAGCTGGCGAACGACACGCAGAAACACCGGCTGTTCGAGAAGGTGGCACGGGCGCTCGGCTCGGTGACAGGCAAGCGTGTCGCCGTCTGGGGCCTGGCATTCAAGCCCAATACGGACGACATGCGCGAGGCGCCGGCGCTGGTGCTCATTCAAGAGCTCCTGGAGTCGGGCGCCACGGTGGTCGCGCACGATCCGGTGGCGATGCACGAGACGGAGCGCCGCATCGGCAAGACGGTCGAATACGCCGATTCGAGCTACGCGGCCCTCGAAGGTGCGGACGCGTTGGTCGTCGTCACCGATTGGAACGAGTACCGGCATCCGGATTTTGCGCGCATGAAGGCGGCGCTAAAGTCGCCGATCGTCGTCGATGGCCGCAACCTGTACGATCCGCGCAAGATGCGCTCGCTGGGCTTTCTGTACGAATCGATCGGTCGCGGACTCGTGGCCTGATCGGGTACCGCCGGTCCGGGCGGAGAAACCTCCTGCCTCCCTGTGGTGTCTAGGGTGTATCTTTCTCGGGCTCTTCCCGAACCGTTGGTTCTCTTGCGGGTATTGTTTTCCGATATGCTTCTATCTCGCCGGGCGCTGCTCGTCGCGCTGCTTCTCGCAGCGGCGGCGTGTCACCCCGACTTTCAAATCACGCAGTACCCGACCAACGACAAGCTCTACCAGGCCGCGGCGACCGAGTTCGCTGCTGGACGGTGGGATAATGCCGTTGCCGCGTTCGAGAAGCTGACCACGGACCTCCCGGCCCGTGACACGCTCCTTCCGCGCGCCTTTTGGTATCTCGCAAAGGCCCACGAAAATCGTGGCGAGCACGTGCTCGCCGCCACGAGCTATTCGCGGCTGGTCGAAAGCTTCCCGGACGACTCCCTTTCGGACGACGCCGCGCTCGCCTCGGCGCGGGAATACCGGAAGATGTGGCGGAAGCCCGCCTTAGATCCGACTTACGGCGAGACCGCGCTAGCGACGTACAACACCCTCCTCGGCCTCTATCCCACGTCGCCGCTCATCGCAGACGCGAAGCGGGAGCTGGCCGAGCTCGAGGACATGTTCGCGCAGAAGAACTACCTCGCGGGGATGTACTACCTGCGACGGAAGGCGTACGACTCGGGGATCATCTACTTCAAGGACATCCTCGCGAAGTATCCGGCCACTCCAACGGCGCGCGCTGCGCAGCTCAGGCTGGTCGATTCGTACAAGGCGATCCGGTACAAGGAGGATGCGTCGGACACGTGCGCCATCCTCAAGAAGAGCTACCCGGACGACGCCGAGGTCCGCACGACGTGTGATGGCGTCTCCGCACCCGCTGTGGCGAGCAGCCCGGCGCCGGAAAACGGCGTCCCCACGTCCACCGGCCCGCCCACCTCGCCCCCGGCGAAGCCGCCCGAGCTCTGAGGCGTGCGCCTCGGGATTTACGGGGGGAGCTTCGACCCGCCGCATCTCGGGCACTTGCTCCCAGTCATCGATGCCGCTGAGGCGTTGAGACTGGATGGCGTGCGGTTCGTCCCTGCAGGAGAGCAGCCGTTCAAGATTGGTCGGGCGTCGGCGAGTGCCGCGCACAGGTTGGCCATGACCGAACGCCTGGTCGCAGGGATCCCCGGATTCGCGGCGGACCCGTCGGAAATAGATCGTCCCGGGTTATCTTTTACGGTTGATACCGTGACGCAGATGGCAGCCCGGCACCCGAAAGCGGAGCTCGTACTCCTCCTGGGTGCCGACGCATTCGCCCTCTTCGAGCAGTGGCGGGAGCCGGAACGGATACGGGCACTGGCGTCGATCGCTGTCCTCCAACGTGGGGGCGATCCGGCGATCGTGCCCGCGGACGCAACGGTGCAGGTGCTGCAGACGCGGCGTGTGGACATCTCGTCCACCGAGCTGCGCGCCCGGGTGGCCGACGGGCGGACCATTCGCGGTTTCATGCCTGATGCAGTGGCGGACTACATCGTCGAGCATCGGCTGTATCGATAAGAGGACTGCATGTTCAAGCGCGTATTGACGGCCTTCATGGGCACCCGCCACGAGCGGGACCGGAAGAAAATTCAGCCGATTCTCGATGCGATTCATGAGCACGAGGAGCGGCTTGGCGGTGTGAGCGAAGAAGAGCTGCGGGGCCAGACGGCGAAGTTTCGCGGCCTGCTGCACGAACGGACACACGAGCTCGAGGCACGTGCCGCCGAGCTGCGCGAGGCGAAGCGCTCCGCCGCCGACGCGCTCGAGCGCGACAAGCTCGACACCGAGCTGAGTGGTGCCGACGGCAGCGGCGGTGTCGAAGCCGATCTCCGGCGCGCCATCGCCGAAATGCTCGACGAGATTCTTCCCGAGGCCTTCGCCACGATGCGCGAGGCGAGTCGTCGCCTCGTCGGCACTACGGTGAACGTGACCGGCCGCGACACCGAGTGGAACATGGTGCCGTACGACGTCCAGTTGATGGGCGGCATCCAGCTCCATTTCGGGAAAATCGCTGAGATGGCCACGGGCGAAGGCAAGACGCTGGTCGCCACGCTGCCGCTCTATCTCAACGCGCTGCCCGGCAAGGGCGCGCATCTGGTGACGGTCAACTCGTATCTCGCCCGCCGCGACTCGCAGTGGATGGGGCACCTGTACCGGTATCTCGGCCTGACGGTAGGCTGTCTCGATGATACCGAAGCGGGCACGCCGGAGCGTCGCGCCGCGTACATGGCCGACATCACGTACGGGACGAACAACGAGTTCGGATTCGACTACCTGCGCGACAACATGGTGACGTCGCTCGAGCAGCGCGTGCAGCGCAGCCACGTCTTCGCGCTCGTCGACGAAGTGGACTCCGTGCTCATCGACGAAGCGCGGACGCCGCTCATCATCTCGGGCCCCGTCGGCAACGAGGGCGACGTCCAGTACTTCGAGCACAACACCGCGGTCTCGCGGCTCGTGCGGAAGCAGATGGAGCTCGTCAACGTGCTCGTCGCCGATGCGGAGCGTGAGCTCGAAAACGGAAAGACACAGGACGCCGCGGTCAAGCTCTACCAGGCGCAGCTCGGCCACCCGAAGAACCGCCGGCTGCTCAAGCTCATGCAGGAGCAGGGCAACAAGCAGCTCGTGCAGAAGACGGAGCTGGAGCATCTCGCCGACCGCAAGCTGCCGCCGGCCAAGCAGGCGTTCCGGGACATCGAGGAAGACCTGCTGTTCGTGCTCGATGAGCGCGGACACTCCGTACACCTCACCGACCGCGGCGTCGACTTCATGTCGCCGGCGGATCATGAGGCGTACATCCTTCCCGACCTGAGTGAGGCTGTACACCGGATCGACCACTCGACCGAACTCTCGGCCGACCAGAAGATCGCCGAGCGTCGCAATCTCGAGATCGACTATGCGGGGAAGAGCGAACGGTTGAACATCGTGCACCAGCTGCTGCGTGCACATGCGCTCTACGAGAAGGACGTCAATTACGTCGTCCAGGAAGGCGAGGTCCTCATCGTCGACGAGTACACCGGGCGTACGATGCCGGGTCGTCGGTGGAGTGAAGGACTGCACCAGGCGGTCGAGGCCAAGGAAGGCGTTCGCGTCAAAGGCGAGACGCAGACGATGGCCACGATCACCATCCAGAATTACTTCCGGATGTACGAGAAGCTGGCCGGCATGACCGGCACGGCCGAAACGGAAGAAACGGAGTTCTTCGAGATTTACAAGCTCGAGGTGGCGGTCATCCCGACCAATCGCGACATCATTCGCGACGACCGACACGACCTCGTCTACAAGACGCGGCGCGAGAAGTACAACGCCATCGTCGACGAGACGCGCCGCCTGCACGGGCTGGGCTATCCTGTGCTGATCGGTACCACGAGCGTCGACGCATCGGAGACGCTGTCGAAGCTGATGCAGCGCGCGGGCCTCGTGCACAACGTGCTGAACGCGAAGTACCACCAGCGCGAAGCAGAGATCGTTGCAAACGCCGGACAGCCGGGCGCGATCACCATCGCGACGAACATGGCCGGACGCGGAACCGACATCAAACTCGGTGAAGGCGTTACGCCCTCGAAGCCGAGCGTGGTGAAGGATCCGGACGGCAAGGACGTCGACGTGATGGAGATGGGCGGCCTGCACATCGTCGGTTCGGAGCGCCATGAGTCACGGCGCATCGATCGCCAGCTGCGCGGACGTGCGGGACGTCAGGGAGATCCGGGCGCGAGCCAGTTCTTCCTGTCGCTCGAAGATGACCTCATGCGTCTCTTCGGCTCCGAGCGCATCGCGAAGTTGATGGATCGCATGGGCGCGCAGGAAGGCGAGGTGCTCACGCACCCGCTCATCACGCGCTCCATCGAGCAGGCGCAGAAGCGCGTCGAGCTGCAGAACTTCCAGAGCAGAAAGAAGCTGCTGGAATACGATGATGTGATGAACCAGCAGCGCGAAGTCATCTACTCGCTGCGCGCCTTCGCGCTCGAGGGTGGTGAGGAGCTGAAGGGCGAAGCGCTGAAGATGGTCGAGAAGGCGGTCGGCCGTCGCGTCGAGACCGTGCTGGCAGAGTTCGAGGACTACTCCGAATGGGATTTCGATCTCCTCCGGCAGGAGCTCCTCATGCACTACCTCCTGCAGGTGAAGGAGTTCGACGAGGAGGATCTGCGTCCGACGGAGCTGACGTCCGCGCAGATGAACGCCGTGGAGTCAGGCCGTACGGCGTTCGCCGGCAAGCTCGAGGCGCTGGACATGGTGCGCGACCAGGAGGGCGGCTACGCCGACCGCCTGCTGCGCTACGTCATGCTCAACGTCCTCGACGAGAAGTGGAAGGACCACCTCTACGATCTGGATCAGCTGCGCAACGCGATCCACTATCGCTCGTGGGGGCAGAAGGATCCGTTGCTCGAGTACAAGCAGGAAGCCTACACGATGTTCGTCGACCTGATGAACGACGTCGCGGAGACCTTCACGGATCGCTTCCTCAAGGTGCAGCTGGTGATCGAGGAGGGCCCGCCGGCGGGTCAGGAGCCGCTCGCGCCGCCACCGCCGGCGGCTGCGCCGTCGCGTCGCTACAACGCGATGGGTGTGCTCGAGGACATCGTGCCCGAGGTCGGTGGCAATGGCGCAGGGCCGTCCGAAGTAATGGATGTCGGTCCCGCGGAGACGCCGGCCGAGAAGGAAGTGACGACGCGCAAGGATCCGGTGATCGTCGGGGCGGGGAAGGCGCGCAGCATGGGCGACATCGAGAAGGCGACGAAGGGTGGTGCGCCGGCGAATGTCGACTGGACGGCGGTGGGCCGCAACGATCCCTGCCCGTGTGGTTCGGGGAAGAAATTCAAGAAGTGCCACGGCGCGTCGATGTAGTTGCGCGCGGTTCGTAGATGAAGACCGAGCCGGTTCGTCAGATGACGGGCCGGCTCGGTCTCATTTCGGGTACGGGCTGCTTGAAAGTGATGATGGCCCGTAACGCGAAGGCGACTAGCATGATGGCGTATCCCACAGCCCGGTCGCCGATGATCACATCCCCTTCACGCGTACTCTCCATTCGCGAGCTCCCCGCCTCCGAACGCCCTCGCGAACGCCTCATCTCGCTCGGCGCATCCGCCCTGAGTTCCGCCGAGTTGCTCGCCGTATTGCTCGGCACGGGGACGGTGAACGGATCGGCGTTGCAAGTCGGTCAGCTACTGCTTGCCGGCGCGGAGGGCTCGCTGCGACGCATGGCCATGCAGCCGGTTGCAACGCTGACGAAGACCTCAGGTGTCGGTCGTGCGCGAGCGGTCACCATTCACGCCGCCTTGGAGCTCGGACGTCGCCTGGCTGCTGAGACGCGCGACGATGGCGCGCCGGTCCGTTCTCCGCGCGACGTCGCGCGGCTGTTCGCCCCGCGCCTCGAGGACTTGCCGGTCGAGGAGTTTCACGTCGCCATCCTCGACGCGCAGCACCGCCTCGAGCGCGACGTCACGATCACGCGCGGTCTGCTCACGTCGTCGCTCGTGCATCCACGCGAGGTCTTTCGTGAAGCAATCGCCGAGCGGGCGGCGGCGCTCATCCTCGTGCACAACCATCCCAGCGGGGATCCCACGCCAAGTGCGGATGATCGGCTCGTGACGGAGCAATTGGTTGCGGCGGGCAAGTTGCTCGACATCCCAGTGCATGACCACATCATCATTGGGCGGGGACGGTACACGAGCTTTGCGGAGGCAGGACTCCTCTAAGTGCCCAACTAACGTGTGATAGTTCCAATCCAGCGGTAGAATGCAGTGCAGCGCGATGCGAAGGAGTGGTGAGCGACGAGCAGCTCCTTGGACCGGACTCTGTTCGATCCCTATTGGGCACCGTAGCTTGCATCAGATGCACGCCAGGAGGCTTCATGCCGTCACTCAACTGCGGAAGAGCTGTTCGTTCACGGCGCATCGGCGTTCTGACGCTGTTGATCGGGTGCAGCGGTGCTGTCGTGGCTACCGAGCCGCCGAAGGAAATAATCTTGACGCCAATTACTTCGCCTGTGACGCTGCGCAGCGGCGCTTTCAGCTTTTCTGTCACGAGCGCGCAGGCAAGCGGAAGTTCGCCGCAAATATCGTATCGTGTGACCAACGTCTCGACGACGCCTGCGAACCTTACGGTTCAGTGCTACGTCGATGTTCGCCTCTATAGTCAGGGTTCGCCGAGTGTACTCGTGTTTTCTCAGTTCAAGGAGAATCGCGCGTGCGTGCCCGAGCCGACCGTAATTGCACTCCAGGCGGGCAGCGATACGACGTTGCGCTATTGGATCGACCCGGAACTCCTCTTCAGGCGTCAGAAAACTGCCGGGACGTACCGTTTTGTCGGGACAGTGCCGGGTGTATTCCCCGAGATCGAGGTAAACGCCGGCGAGGTGACGCTGAGGTAGGCGAATGCCGCTTCGACACATCGAATGTGCAGCCAGAACTGGCAGTTTCGGTGCGCCTTCGACGACATCACGAAGGGAACCATTCGGGACTCGAAGGGCTCTTCACAGTACATGCATACCTGACCGGTTCGAACCTGGACTCTCATGAGGGGATTGGTGTAGGACCGTCGAAAAGCGCTCCGTGGCGGCCATTGCCTCGGTTACATGGTGCCTTTGCGCACACTTCGGCGTACTATACATATCCGACCCAGGCAGCGAGCGCCTGGCGGGCGGGCACTCGAGCCACGGCCGGCAGCATCGGTCGCTGACGCGTGGTGCCGCAGGCATCCCGCTGAGACTGAAGAGAAGTGACGACCACGGCACTACGCGAGATCATTCCCGATTGGAGCCTCGAAGAGGGCACGAAACGCCTCGACGCGGACCTGCTCGCGCGCGCCTATCGGTTCAGCGAGGAGGCGCATCGCGGACAGACGCGCAACTCGGGCGATCCGTACGTTACGCATTGCGTCGAAGTCGCAAAGATCCTCGCCGACCTGCAGCTCGATACGGTGACGGTCGCCAGTGGGTTGATTCACGACGTCGTCGAAGACACGAAGATCACGGTGGCCGACGTCGAGCGCGAGTTCGGCAAGGAGATCGCCGGGATCGTCGATGGGCTCACGAAGATCGCCAAGCTGCCCAACAGCGGATCCAACCAGGACCGTCAGGTCGAGAGCTATCGCAAGCTCCTGCTCTCGATCGCGAAGGACGCGCGCGTCATCATCGTCAAGCTCGCCGACCGCCTGCACAACATGCGGACGCTCGACTTCCTCCCCGAGGAAAAGCGGCGCCGCATCGCGCAGGAGACGCGCGACTTGTACGCACCGCTCGCGCATCGCTTCGGTATGGCGAAGATGCGGTGGGAGCTCGAGGATCTCGCATTCAAGTTCCTCGAGCCGGACGACTACAAGGCGCTGGCGAAGCAGGTCGCGCAGAAGCGCGGCGAGCGCGAGGACCTGATCGCCAAGCTGCGCGAGCCGCTCGAGCGAGAGCTCGCGCGCGCCGGCATCAAGAACGTCGAGGTCACCGGGCGGCCGAAGCACCTGTGGTCGATCTACAAGAAGATGAAGCAGCGCGAGAAGCCGTACGAGGAGATCTTCGACCTCCTCGCCATTCGCGTGCTCGTCAACTCGGTACCCGACTGCTATCACGCGCTGGGCGTCATTCACGACGGCTACACGCCGGTGCAGGAGCGCATCAAGGATTACATCGCGCAGCCCAAGTCGAACGGCTATCAGTCGCTCCATACGACGGTGTTCGGGCCCGGGCGGCAGCTGTACGAGATCCAGATCCGCACGAAGACGATGCACCGCACGGCGGACTACGGCATCGCCGCGCACTGGCTGTACAAGGAAGACGCGAAGAATGCCGATGAGCTGGACAAGCACCTCGC
>JAQBPV010000226.1 GCA_028287345.1 Gemmatimonadota bacterium | reverse complement strand
CAGTTTCTCGAGGGCCGCGGCATCATCGAGAAGGGACGGCTGACGCGCTACGGACGCGCCGTGGAAGCGATGCCGGTAGAGCGCGAGTGGGCGGAGCTGCTCGTCAACGCCGACGATGCGATGGTGCCCTATCTCTCCGTGATGAGCGGCATCGAGTCGCTGCACCGCATGACGCGCGAAGAGCGCGACCTCGAAGGACTCGTGTTGCCCGGCAGCGATCATCTGACGGCATACAACGTCTACGCCGAGGCGTATCGCGTTGCGGGGTACGTCGGCGAGGTGTACGGATTGGCGCGGCATCTCTTCAACGAGGAGGAGATTGCCGAGTGGGCCGAGCGGCGCGGTGTGCTCGTGAAGTCGATCGAGGATGCGGCGCTGGGGATGGCGAGCGTGTATCGCGGGCTGAGCATGCAGCTGCCGGCGGACATGCCGATGGCGCACGAAGGCACGAGGCGTCAGTTCGCCGACCTGCTCGCCAAGTACATGCCGTTCGATCTCGTCATCGATGAGGTGACCAGCTACGGCGAGGAAGCAAGGGTCAGCAAGACGAGCGTGTGCGGCAGTTGGGGCGCCATCGCCGGCGAGCTGCGCTATTTCGCCGACAAGTTCGGACGTCCGCGGGCGTCGATCGAAGGCACGCAGCTGCCGATGGACGTCATTCGCAAATATGCGACGAGCGATGACGCGGCGATCGTGTACGACGGCGAGCGGCGGAAGGCGCCGCTCGTCTTCAAGCGTCGCGTGGACTACTTCGGCTTCGAGCTCGAGAGAGAAG
Organism: Gemmatimonadota bacterium; assembly: GCA_028287345.1. Taxonomy (GTDB): domain Bacteria; phylum Gemmatimonadota; class Gemmatimonadetes; order Gemmatimonadales; family Gemmatimonadaceae; genus AG11. The sequence continues at coordinate 3,886 of JAQBPV010000226.1, read as the reverse complement.
TCGAAGCGATCGAGGTTTTTCCCGAAGAGCGCGAGGACGAAGCGCGGAGGGTTCTCGCCGACGCCCTCGCGCGCGGCGAAGCGCGACACTTTGCCGTAAAGGACAACCTCGGCATCATCGACGCCGTGCGAGAAGCGTGGCGCCGATCAGGTGGTGTGCTGCCGAAGCTCGGTCAGGCGGAGCTTGCATCGCTCTACGAGCGGCGGCTCGCCACCGTGCATACGCTCACGGAGTTCAAGAACACCGACCTCGATCTCGCTGCGGACCTCGAAGCGTTCAGTCCTCGTGCGGCGCGTGCGCAATACGACAAGCTGCCGACGAGCGTGAGCGTGCGCGATCGCGATGTCGAGATCGGCTATGATGTCGAGGAGGACAGCGGTACGCGGGTGGGCGTCGCGCGGCTGCAGTTGCCGGAAAAGATCGCGCGCACGTTGACTGCGGGAGAAGTGCCGGCGCTCGATCGTCCGGTGCGGTTCGTGGTGTATCGCGGACAGCGCGGACAGGTGCGCGCGAAGACGCTCGAGGAGCTGCAGACGCTGCTCGACGCACCGTGGACGGATGAAGAGGTGACGCGGTTCAACCGCAAGCGCGAGGAGCAGCGCGAGGCGGCGCAGCAGCATCGGCGCGATCGCGTGGGCAAGGGGCCGAAGAAATTCCTGCGCGAGGGTCGAGGGAGCGCGAGTCGTCCGGGCAAGCGCGAACGAGATGGGCGGAGCGGTGGCGCGACGAGCGGCGATCAGCCGCGAGAGGGGGGACGAACGGGCAGTGGCGAGCGCAATCGTCCCGGCGGCTACAAGAGTGGCGGCAAGCCTCGCGGGAGCAAGCCGGGCGGTGGCAGTCCCGGCGGACGGCGCGGGCCCTCACGCTGACTTACGCCGGAATCTCCTGGAAGTACTGCTCCGTTCGCGCGATGACGAAGCCGCGGGCGAGATAGTTGGGCAGCGCCGTCGGCGCGTCGAGCGTGCACGTATGCAACGTGAGCAGTACCGCGCCGAGGGCGAACGCTTCTTCGACGGCGCGGGTGAGTGTCCAGCCGCCGAGTCCCTGACCCATGAAGCGCGGGGTGAGGCCGAAGTACATGAGCTCCACGCTCTTGTCGGAGTACTGCTGGAGCTCGAAGTAGCCGGCGATCTCGTCGCCCACGCGGAGCACCCAGACGTGGATGTTGGGCGAAGCCAGGTAATCCGCGAGTGCGGTTTCGGCCATGATGAGGCGGTCGCGCCAGTGCCAGCGGTCGCCAACCACCCTGTAGATAGCGCGATACTCGTCGGGGGAGAGTTGCTCTCGTGCGAGGCGGGCGTCCGCGCTGGGCGGCCGGGAGCGCCGAAGCGCGGCGAGGTCGCGCATCTCGAGATGGGTCCGGGTGACCTCGACGGGGTTATTCATTGCCGGAAACATACGGAAGAGCACGCGAAACCGATGTGACTTGCAGTTAGGACCGAACGGTCCTAGTTTTGGTTGTGCGTCAGCGACGAACCGCCATCCTGGATGCCGCCGCGCGGCTAATCAACGAACGTGGCTTTTCGCACACGTCAGTGGAGGAGCTCATCACCGCGACGGGGCTGAGCGGGAAGAGCCACTTCTATCACTACTTCAAGTCGAAGGAGGAGCTCGGGTACGAGGTGCTCGAGCGGCAATTCTCCCGATTTGCGGAGCGGGGGCTGGTACTGTTGCGCGAGCCGATGATCGAGCCGCTCGACCGATTGTCGCTCTTCGTCGACACGATCGTGGCGCTGCAATACGAGCGCGATGGGCGGAATGGATCGCCGTTCGGCAACCTGGCGGGGGAGCTGGCGGATTCGCACGAAGGTTTTCGCAAGCGGCTCGACGAGGTGTTCGACGAGTGGGCAGGGCAACTGCAGACACTGCTCGAGGAACTGCGACCGCAGTTGCAGGATGGAGTGGACACGGCGCGGCTGGCGCGGTTCATCGTTGCGGCGCTGGAGGGGGGGATGCTGATGACGCGAGTCAAGCGTGATGCGGCGGTGATGACGGGAATCGGCGAGGACCTCAAACGGTTCATCGCGACGCATCTGCGTGCAGGCGAGGTATGGGGCCTCGATGCCACTGGGAGGGGAGGGGACGATGAGAGCGTTGACGATTACGGAGGCAGCGCAGCGCGCGCGCTTCGAGACTGAAGCGCTGTTGCACGTGGACGCGCTGTACAGCTTTGCACTCAAGCTGTCGCGCGTACGCGACGATGCGGAGGATCTGGTCTCCGACACACTGCTACGCGCGCTGGAGCGGTGGGACCAGTACCGTCTCGGCACCAACATCCGTGCGTGGCTGTTCACGATCCTGTACCACGTGTTCGTGAGCCGGAAGCGACGGATCGACGCGCGCGAGGTGCGCGACGGTGACGACGAGCGGGAGGGCGGATGGTCGACGAAGAACGCGGTCGGCGAGGCGGATCCTGAGTCGCGCTTCTACGATTCGTTTCTCGACGACGAGATCGTCGAAGCGATCGACGCTCTGCCCGATGAGTATCGAACGGCGGTCGTGCTGAGTGACATTCGGGAACTGCGTTATGCGGAGATCGCGCAGCTGCTTGGTGTACCAGAGGGGACCGTGAAGTCTCGGTTGTTTCGCGGGCGTCGTCTGTTGCAGGGGCGACTGCGTGGGTATGCCGAGGAGATGGGGTACATTCGCGTGGCGTAGCGTTTTGAGTGCTTCGTTCGGGATCTTCGCTTGGTCGTCAGCGGGCACTCCCTCCGTCGGGCTACGCGCTGACACGCTGCGAGCCTCGCGCAAACTGCCGCGCGAGTCTCTTGCTACGCGGCGATGCCCTCCTCCAGGAGCGCCCACTTCCTCCATCTAACATCTCGACCGAAAGCGTGAGCGATTTCCTCCCACGAGTGGAGGAGAAGCGAACGGCGTTTGGAGTTGAGCGCGGCGGGCGCTGTGTGGGATTGACTGCGTATTCGTAGAGGGCGTGTAAGACGGCGCCCGTCTCCGAATGGAATGGGCGCGAATGCCGTGTGGAGTCGTCAGGCCCGCAGTTGCGTCCGGGCGTAGCGCGTTGGGGGAGGGAGTGCGTGTTCCTGGAGACGGCTTCTGAGCGCGCAGAGTTCCCGGTGCTAGCCGGGAACGACCCTACGTGCGAAGTGGCCGGCGGAAGGAATGCGCGCGACCGACCGGCGCACGGAAGCGACACGCACGCAGCATGCCTATATTCACGAACGAATGACACTACTCGACGCAAACGACTCCCGCCCAATCCACTTCGTCGGAATCGCGGGCGCCGGCATGTCGGCACTCGCCGAGCTCTTCATCCTGCGCGGGCTCAACGTCACGGGATGTGACAGCCACGCCGAGAATGCCGCATACCTCGTCGACAAAGGCATTCACGTCGAGCAGGGGCACGACCCAGTGCACGCCGACACGGCGCGCGCGCTCGTCGTCACCAGCGCGATGCCCAAGAACCACCCCGAGTTGCAGCGCGCGCGCGAGCTCGGAATTCCCGTCGTCCGACGCGCCGAGGCGCTCGGCGAAGCGACGCGCGGCACCATGCTCGTCGGCGTCGCGGGCACCCATGGCAAGTCCACCACCACAGTGCTCACCACCGAGGCACTCGTCGCTGCCGGATACGATCCCACCGGCTACGTCGGCGCACGCGTGACCTCGTGGCAGGGCAACATTCGGCCTGGCAGCGCCGAGCGATTCGTCGTCGAGGCTGATGAATACGACCGCTCCTTTCTCGCGCTGTCGCCCACCGTTGCCGTCGTCACCAACCTCGATGCCGATCACCTCGACATCTACGCCGACATCGATGACCTGCGCCGCACCTTCGCGCAGTATCTCCTCGGTGCGCGATACGTCGTTCTCTGCGCGGATGACGAAGAGGCCAACCGGTTGCCGACGCCGTCGAGCGCGGAAGTCATTCGCT
>JAQBPV010000175.1 GCA_028287345.1 Gemmatimonadota bacterium | reverse complement strand
CCGTGACTCGAGCGACCGACTGCAGCCGGACCGACGTCGCGCGCGACACCGCGTTCGTCTCCTGCGGCCACGTGATCACCTCGCACTCCGCGCCGAGCGACCGCGCATATTCCGCGACGGCGAGCGCATGCGTCGAGCCGGAAGCGCCGACGGTGAGCACCGTGTCACCCGCTGCCACGCCGGCGAGCAGCAATTCGAGCGCGCGAACCTTGTTGCCGCCCAGCAGTGGCGCCGAGAGATCGTCACGCTTGGCGAGCAGCGACACGCCGTCGACGGTCCAGCGCTCCACCGGCGTCTCGCTGACGCGAAGGTCCACGTGAGCGAGCGTGCGCGCCAGCTGCGGGAAGCGTGCGACCAGCGCGCTCACGTCAGCCCGACTCGAGTTCCTCGAACGTTCCGCTGGCCCGCTGAGTGGGATACGTCCACGTTCCCTGCGTCGGCATCTGCTCGACGTACAGCATCTGCACGATGACCATCACGACGGCGAGCATCGGCACGGCGACCATGAGGCCGAGGAAGCCAAAGACGAGGGCGAGCAGCGCCTGGGCCAGCACGGTGAGCGCGGGCGGCAGGTCCATGCCCCCCTTCATGAGTAGCGGGATGAGGATGTGGTTTTCGAGGAACTGGATTCCCCAGTACGCAATGCCGACGTAGAGCGCCTTCTCGGGAGAGTCGAGGAACGCCATGGCGACGCCGGGCACCGCGCTCAGGATCGGTCCGACGGTGGGGATGAACTCGAAGAGGCCGGCGAGCAGGCCGATCGCGAACGCCGCCTTCACGTCCAGGATCAACAACACGATGGTCGTCACGGTCCCAATCACGGCCATGGCGATGAGCTGCGTGACCAACCATTTCCGCAGCACGGTCGCGATGCGATCCATGATCTGAGACCCCCGCTCTCGATGTCTCGCGGGGAACAGCGCGAGCACGCCGCGTCGATAGAGATCCGGATCGGCGGCGAAGTAGATGCTGAGGAAGATGATGAGCAGCAGCCCGCCCACGGCCGCGATGGTCGACGTCAGGAACGGGAACAGGTAGCGGCTGGTGCCGCTCATGAACGAGCCGAGGCGCTTCCGAAGCACGCTCGATGGGCGCTGCGGTGCGGCTGCGGGCGGAGCCGCCCCCACTCCAGGCGTCGCGGGCCGAGCACCTGGCGCAAGAACAGTCGCTGACGCCGGCACAGAGTCGCGGCCGAGGATCACGCCCAACAGGCCGCTGTTGCGCTGGTCGACCCATTGCTCAACGCGATCGACAGCTTCGGGAAGCTTCTGTCGCAGCTCCGCGCCCTGCTCTCGCAGGGTTGGCGCCACCCAACTCAACGCGCCGATGAGCAGCGCGAAGAACGTCAGCACGATGAGACCCGCTCCCACGCCGCGCGGCACCCTGAACCGTTGCAGCTGGTCCACTCCAGCCGAGACGGCGATGGCGAAGAGGACACCCAGGAACGCGACGAGGAAGAGCGCGTGCGCGAACCAGATGAGCTGGAGCGCGAGGTAGGTGCCTGCGACCAGCAGCACGGCGCGCATGACGTCTCGGCTCCGCCAGCCGACCGCCCGCTTGTGCTTGATTTCGCCTCGCCCCACCGCGGGGCCAGGCACCGATCCGCGTCTCGACGGAATGGTCGCGTTCGCCAGTTGCTCCCCCGAAGGACCTGTGTGCAAGTCGTGCGAGGGGTCTCGGTTCGGGTCGGTCATGCGATTTGGAATGAGGGCGCGATCGCGCGGCCGGAATCATGCCTCTCCCTGCCGGTGACGCTGTTGTGCGAAGCGATACATTACCCCGTGGCTCGATCAGACAACAGAGTGAGGAGAAGCGTGGCCGACCGTGCGACCGCCGCAACGTTCGAGTATCTCGACACCGTTTCCGCCGTGGATGCGTTCACGGCGGAGATCGCGAACGTCACCGAGCTGGCGCTCGACACCGAAGGCGCGAGCTTCCACCGGTTCGTCGATCGCATTTATCTGTTGCAACTGTCGACGCGAGAGCGACATGCGGTAATCGATCCGCTGCCCATCGGTACGCCGGCGGGTTTGGGCCGGTTGCTCGAGAGTCCGAATGTCGAGGTCGTGTTTCATGACGCCGACTACGACCTGCGACTGCTCGAGCAGGACTACGGTTGGCAGATCAAGAACATCTTCGACACGCGCATCGCGGCGCAGCTGCTCGGCTACACGGCGTTCGGTCTCGCGGCGCTGCTCGAGCGCTTCTTCGACGTGAAGCTCGACAAGAAGCATCAGCGCGCCGATTGGTCGATGCGTCCGCTCACACCGGACATGCTCGACTACGCAGCACAGGACACGCGCTTCCTGCTCGCCCTCAAGGATCACATGTCGGCGGAGCTGAAGAGCATGGGCCGCATGGGGTGGGCGCGCGAGGAGTTTGCGCTGCTCGAAGGAACGCGCTGGGCGGATGAAGAGCCGGGTATGTCGTTCCTCAAGCTCAAGGGCGCGCGCGACCTCAATCGACGCGAGCTCGCCGTGCTGCGCGAGCTGGTGCCTTGGCGCGACTCAGTGGCCAAGCAGCTCGACCGTGCGACGTTCCGCGTGCTCGGGAACGAGCAGCTGCTCGACATCGCGCGCTCCCAGCCGGCTTCGCGCGACGCTCTCGGCAAGATCAAGGGAATGCCGCGCGGTATTCTCGAGCAGCGCGGCGGCGAGTTGATCGATGCGGTGCAGCGCGCGCTTGGCGTGGCGGAGTCGGATCTCCCCAAGTTTCCGCGCGCGGCGCGGTGGGATCGCGATCCGGATTTCGATACGCGCGTCTCGGCGCTGAAGACGGCGCGCGACGAAGCAGCGAAGCGTCTTTCGTTGGATCCCGGTGTGTTGTGTTCGCGCGATCGGATGGAAGCTGTGGCGCGGAAGAATCCGGTGTCGGTGGAGGAACTCGCGGAAGTCGGCGAGCTGCGCAACTGGCAGAAGGCCGAGTTGGGCGACGCGTTCATCGCAGCGCTGGCGCCGCATCGCAAGGAAGAAGCGTCGCCTTACAAAGCTTGATCTTTTGCTGAGTGGGTGGCGCATCGCCCCGGTGCGGAACAGAGATCAAATTCACTGGAGGGCCAGCGATTCGCACCAAGCGCTTGTCAACTACAAGCCCATGTAAGCGCGCACCCTCGGCTCAATTCGATCGGGAGACCAAAAGGGAGTCCAGATCAAATTGATCGTGACGTTGCCTACGCCAGGGATTGCCTTTAGTTGGCGCTCGGCGTCGCCCATGATTTCAGGGCCGCTCGGACAGCCGGGAGACGTCAGCGACATGTCGACGGTAACGTCGTTGCCGTTTTCACCGTCGACGCGGACGTCGTAGACGAGGCCCAGGTCGACGATGTTGAGATTGAGGTCGGGGTCCTTCACCTTTCGCAGCGCGAGCTTGGCCGTTTCGAGGCTGAACTCGGAGAAGGCGGCCGGGTTGCCTGGCGCGGGTGCTGGCGCCGCGACTTCTTCAGCGGGCGCGCTGATTTCCTGATCGGTCGACATCGGTGCATACTCCAAACGTGACCCTTGGA
>JAQBPV010000122.1 GCA_028287345.1 Gemmatimonadota bacterium | reverse complement strand
GCGGTTGGCGATTGGCTGCGGACGTATGGGACGTCCGTCTATGGAACGCGTGGTGGGCCCGTACCGCCGCGCGAGTGGGGCGTGACCACTCGGCGCGGGGATACGGTGTTCGTGCATGTGCTCAATTGGCCGGACCGGTTGCTGTCGCTGCCGGACTTCGGGGCGCGTGTCGTGAAAGCGTCTGTATTGAAGAGCGGCGAGCGCGTGGAAGTCGTTCAGGCCGCAAATGGTGTGATCCTGTCGCTTCCTCCGGTTGTAGCGGATGAGCCGGATCGGGTGATCGTGCTGGTGACGCAGAGGAATCGCTAAGACAAAAAGCGCTCAACCAGCATTCTCTCAAAGAGATCAGATTCCGTGATTCCTTCAATTCCGTGATTCTAGCCTTGTCTTCGCAGTCGACCGCAACAGCAGAACTGCTGGTTGGAATCACGGAATTGGAAGAATCAGTTGAATGACTGCGTTGAGAGTTTGCTTCGGTCGATTTCCATTCGTCGATCCAACCGTGTGATTCCATCCCCGCCTTGACGCCGTGCCCCGCAGGCGGTTGAGTTGTACCATATTATGGAACGCCGTTTCATTATTACGGTACACACGTGATTGACCACCATCTTCGACCCACCCCGTTCCACCCCCGGACCGCCTCGCTCATGCAGGGCGCCGCGTGGCGTCGATGGGCGGGATACGCCGTCGCCAGCGCGTACGAACTCTCCCACGAGCGCGAGTACTACGCCATCCGCAATTCCGCCGCGCTGCTCGACGTCTCGCCACTCTACAAGTACCACGTCTCCGGACGCGACGCGGCCCGACTGCTCGATCGCGTCGTCACGCGCAATGTCGGTGCGACCAAGGTGGGACAGGTGCTCTACACCACCTGGTGCGACAGCGACGGCAAGGTCATCGACGACGGTACCGTCTCCCGCCTCGACGACCAACTGTTCCGGCTCACCGCCGCCGACCCGAACTACCGCTGGCTCGGCGACAACTCCCGACAGCTCGACGTCCACATCGAGGACGTCTCGGAGAAGATCGCGGCAGTGGCACTGCAGGGGCCGACGGCCCGCCTCATCCTCGAGCAGGCCACTCAGGGCGACCTCGCGTCACTCAAGTATTTCCGGCTCACACGATCGTCTATCCGCGGTATACCGGTCACGATCACCCGCACCGGCTACACCGGCGACTTGGGCTACGAAGTCTGGGTCGACTCCGCATCCGCCGTCCCGCTGTGGGACGCCCTGATCGAGAGTGGAACACCGCATGGCATCACGCCGGCCGGCATGCTCGCCCTCGACATGGCACGCATCGAAGCCGGTTTGCTGCTCATCGAGGTGGACTACTTCTCCTCGCGCCACGCGCTCATCGAGTTGCAGAAGTCGTCGCCCTTCGAGCTGTCGCTCGACTGGACGGTCTCGCTCGACAAGCCGCAATTCAACGGACGTCGCGCCATCAAGGCGGAGCACGCACGCGGCGCTGCATGGAAGTTCGTCGGCATCGAAGTGGACTGGACGTCGCTGCAGTCGCGGTTCAACGAGATGGGGCTCGCTCCTCGGCTGCCGACGCAGGCGTGGCGCACGAGCGTGCCGCTGTATTCGGGCAGCAATCAGGTGGGCTACGCGACGAGTGGCTCGTGGTCGCCGCTCCTCAAGCGCTACCTCGCGCTCGCGCACGTCGAGAGCAAGCACGCGGCGCCTGGTACTTCGCTCGAGATCGAGATCACCGTCGAGCATCGGCGCAAGCGCGCCAAGGCAACGGTGCAGTCGCTTCCCTTCTTCAATCCCGAGCGGAAGCGCAAATGACGACCCAGCGCTACGACGCCATCGTCATCGGCGGCGGCCACAATGGCCTCATCAACGCCGCGTATCTCGCACGCGCCGGAAAGAAGGTCGTCGTGCTCGAGCGTCGCCATCTCGTCGGTGGAGCCGCGGTGACGGAAGAGATCTATCCCGGCTTCAAGTATTCGGTGTTCTCTTACGTCGTCTCACTTCTCAGGCCCGAGATCATCCGCGACCTCGACCTGCCGCGCCACGGGCTCGAGATCCTTCCCCTCGAGAGCACGGTGACGCCAACCCTCGACGGCGACTACATCGCCGCGTGGGCGGACCACGACGTCACGCGGCGGGAGATCTATCGCCACTCGAAGCGCGATGCCGACGCATACGACGAATACAACAAGCTGATGCACCACATGGCGATGGCGGTGAAGCCCATCCTCGCGATGGTACCGCCGGATCCAACGTCGCTGGCGCCCAGCGATCTGCGCGGGATGCTGGAGTTCGCGAGGATCTTTCGCGCGCTGCCGACGCGCCAGTTTCACGCGCTGTACAAGCTGATGACGATGAGTGCCGGCGACTATCTCGACGAGTGGTTCGAGACGGACGTCCTCAAGGCGACGAAGTCGGCGAGCGGCATCATCGGCACCTTCATGGGCCCGCGCACGCCCGGCTCGGCATATGTGCTGCTGCATCACTACATGGGCGAGATCGACGGCGCGTTTCGCGCCTGGGGTTTCGCGAAGGGCGGAACCGGCGCGATCAGCGAATCCATCGCGAGTTCGGCGCGCGAACTGGGTGCAGAGATTCGGCTCAACGCATCCGTCGCGCAGATCCTCGTGAAGGGTGGTCGCGCTACCGGTGTCGCCCTCGAGAATGGCGACGAGCTCCATGCGCCTGTCGTCGTCACATCGCTCGATCCGAAGCGGAGCTTCCTCAAACTCGTCGAGGAGAAGGAGCTACCCGCCGACTTCGTCGAGGACGTACGTCGCTACAAGATTCGCGGCTCGTCGGGCAAGGTGAATCTGTCGCTGAGCGAGCTGCCCGATCTCACGTGCATGCCGGGAACGGGCCCGCATCACCGTGGCGCCATCTCGATCAGTCCATCGATGGAATACGTCGAGACGGCATACGACGACGCGAAGTACGGCAACTTTTCGCGCGAGCCATACATGGACATCATCATCCCGTCGATGATCGATCCACAGATGGCACCCCCGGGCAAGCACGTGATGTCCATCTTCGTGCAGTATGCACCGTCGAACATCACGGGCGGATGGGATGCCACCAAGCGCGAAGCCTTCGGCGACGCTGTCGTGAATGCGGTCACGCGATTTGCGCCGAACTTCCGCTCGTCGATCCTGCATCGACAGGTGCTGACACCTGCCGACATCGAGGCGATCACGGGTCTCACCGACGGCAACATCTTCCAGGGTGAGCTCGCGCTGCATCAGCTCTTCTTCCTCAGGCCCGCGCCGGGTTGGGCGAAGTTCCGCGCTCCACTCAAGGGTCTCTATCAGTGCGGATCGGCGACGCATCCAGGTGGTGGCATCATGGGCGCCGCCGGACGACTCGCCGCGCTGGAGATTCTCAAGGACGTGCCGAAATGAGCTACGACGTCCTTGTGATCGGCGGCGGAGTGAACGGCCTGACGACAGCGGCCTACCTTGCGCGAGCCGGCAAGAAGGTGCTCGTCGCCGAGCGGCGCGCGACGCTCGGCGGGCTGTGCGCAACCGAGGAGTTTCATCCCGGCTTTCGCGCCAACAGCTGTGTGGACGATCCGGGCTGGGTACCGGAGCGGGTGATCAAGGACCTCGGCCTCGCGTCGCTCGGGTACGTGCCGACGTTCGCGCCGCATTCGATGACGATCCCGATCGATGGCGAGCCGCCAATCGTCATCACGCCGGACGTTCGTGCGACGGCAGGCTCGATCCTGCCGCACTCGATTCGCGATGCCAACAAATGGGCGGAGTTCTGTGCGTTCGTCGCGCGGCTGAGCGGATTCATCGAGCACATCTACTCGGTGCGTGCGCCTGCCGTCGAGAGCAATGCGCCGACCGACTTGCTCACACTGCTCTCACTCGGCAAGAAGCTCCGCGGACTCGGGAAGCGTGGGATGATCGACGTCATTCGCACGATTCCGATGCCCATCGCCGACCTGCTCGACGAACGGTTCGAACACGAGGGACTGAAGGGCGCCCTTTCGACCCTTGGCGTACTCAACGTGCAGCATGGCCCGCAGTCGGGCGGTACGGCACTCGTCTTCCTGCACAATCACATCGGAATGCCGGTCGGCGGTATCGGTGGACGGCGGGTCGTGCGCGGTGGCGTCGGTGCGCTCGCGGATACGCTCGAGCGTGCGGTCACTCGCGCCGGTGGGGAGATCCGCACGAACGCGGACGTCGCGCGGATACGCGTGAAGGAGGATCGCGTCGCTGGGGTGGTGCTCGCCTCTGGCGAGGAGATCGACGTCCCGATCGTGGTGTCCAGCGCCGATCCTCGCCGCACCTTCACTTCGCTGCTCGACGCGGGAGATCTCGACCCGGAGTTCCTGCACGCGGTGGACTGCGTGCGCATGCGTGGCCCGCAGGTGCGAGTGCATCTCGCGCTCAGCGGGCTTCCGCGCGGCGCGGCATCGTCGACGGTCGTCGCGCCGACGATGTCGTACGTCGAAAGGGCATACGACGCGGCGAAGCACGGACGAATCGCCGAACGGCCTTGGCTGCGAATGTCGATTCCGACGCTCGATGATGCGTCATTCGGCAAGCCGGTGATGACCATCCATGCGCAGTACGCGCCCTATCGGCTGCGCGAAGGATGGACTGTCGAACGCCGCGTGGCGCTGGGAAAGACGATCATCGGGATGGCGGCGCAGCAGCTGCCCGATTTGCCGGGGCTGATTGTTCATACCGACGTGCTGACGCCGCCGTGCATCGAGGAGAGATATGGGGCAACCGAGGGCAGCCTCCTTCACGGGGAGCTCACACTCGACCAGTTTCTCTTCGCGCGGCCGGTCGCGAGCAATTCGCGATATGCGTCGCCGGTAGAGGGCTTGTGGCTGTGCGGCAGCGGAACACATCCTGGTGCTGGAACCGCTGGCGCATCGGGCAGATTGGCAGCCAAGGAAATTCTTGGCTGACCAACTGCGAACTACATTTTTACCGCAGAGGACGCAGAGAAGCAGAGGAACGCAGAGGAATTCGAAGGGCAACCTCAGAAATTCATTTCTTGTTTTGCAGTCTGGGTTCCTCTGCGTTCCTCCGCTGCTCTGCGTCCTCTGCGGTGAGTCTGTAGTTCTGTTTTCAAGGAGTGAACCCATGACGTCGTTCATGCGTACCACCACAACCTTCGTTTCTGGCGCTCGCACGCTACCCGGCGAGTACTACTGCGCGCCCGAAGTCCTCGCCGAAGAGACCGAGACGCTCTTTCGCGAACGGTGGCTCTGGGTTGCGCGCGCCGAGCGTGTGGCCAAGCCTGGCGACTACTTTCTCTACGAGAAGTTCGGCGAGAGCATCATCGTGCTGCGCGACAAAAGTGGAACGCTGCGCGCGTTCTACAACGTCTGCCGTCATCGCGGTACGCGTATGTGCGAAGCCGCGTCGGGGCACTTCTCCGGCTCCATTCAGTGTCCGTACCACGCGTGGACGTACTCCACCGACGGACGACTCATCGGCGCACCGCACATGCAGGATGCCGAGGGATTCGACAAGAGCGACTATCCGCTGCATGCGGCGCCGGTGCAGGAGTGGGAAGGCTTCATCTTCGTCTCGTTGTCGGATGATCCTGTTCCATTCGCCGACGCCTTCGCGCCCGTGCTCGACCGGCTCGCGCGCTTCAATCTCGACCGGCTCGTCACCGTCGAGCGACGAGAGTATGACGTCAAGGCGAACTGGAAGCTGATTCTCCAGAACTACAACGAGTGTCTCCACTGTCCGACGATTCATCCCGAGCTGTCTCGCGTGCTGCCCTATCAGAGCGGCGCCAATGACTTGCACGAGGGCGAGCAGCTGGGCGGATACATGGAGATCACGCAGCCCAACCAGAGCGCGACCAGCGACGGACTTGCCTGCGGCGTTCCTATTGGGACACTGGACGCCGATGAACAACGGAGAGCGTTCTACTACACGTTCTTTCCGAACATGATGTTGAGCGTTCACCCCGACTACGTGAACTACTACAGCGTGTGGCCCGTGGATGCGCAGCGGTCGATCGTCGTCACCGAGTGGCTGCAGCATCCGGATTCTGTGGGGACGGAAACGTGGTCACCCAAGGGCGCCATCGAGTTCTGGGACACCGTCAATCGGCAGGACTGGCACATCTGCGAGCTGAGTCAACTCGGCGTCGCGTCGCGCGTCTATCGCCCTGGGCCGTTCTCACCGTTGGAGTCCATTCCCGCGGCGTGGGACAGAGCGTATCTCGCGGCGATGGGACGCTAACACTCGTGCCAAAAGTCGCATCGGCGCCGTATCCGGGGACGCAGGCCGTTCGACGCGCGTTCTCCGTGTTGAAGGCGTTCGATTCGGTGCATCCGGAGTGGTCGGTGAGCGACCTCTCACGCCACATCGGATTGCACAAGACGACGACCTTTCGTCTCCTCGGCGCACTCGTCCACGAAGGCATGCTCGAGCGCGAAGAAACGAGCGGCACGTACCGGCTCGGCCCTGAGCTCATCGCGCTTGGTTCGCAGGCGCTGCGCTCCACCGATCTGTACAACGCATCGCATGCCGAGCTGGAAGCGGTGGCGCGCGACACTGGCGAGGCAGCGACGATCGAGATCCTCGTCGGCGACGAAGTGGTGATCCTCGATGAAGTGCGCGGTCGCTATCTGGTGGGTGGACGCCCCGACTTCGGGCTGCGTTTTCCTGCCCACGCAACGTCCACAGGCAAACTTTTGCTCGCCGCCGAGCGAGGCGAGAACGCCACGGCAAAGCGTGCGAAGAAGGGGCGTCTCGCAAAGTTGACGTCGAAGACGATCACCGACCCCGATGAGCTCGAGAAGGAGTTGGCGAAGGTCACTCGTCAGGGATTCGCGACGGCCATCGACGAGATCGAGGAAGGATTCGCTGCCGTCGGCGCGCCCATTCGCGATTTCGGTGGGCGCACCGTGGCAGCGATGAGTGTCGGCGGCGCGCGCGTTCGCTTCACACGCGCGCGTATCACCGAGCTCACGGCGCGTGTCCGCGAGGCGGCGGACCTCGTGTCCCGCCGGCTGGGCTACACGCCGAAAGGGTAAGTCGTCAGCTCGCTGGCTGCTTCTCGCGCGTTGCGGCCTTCATGAAGAGTGCGCGCCCCTCGGCAGCATCGAGCACCTCGTACATGCCGAGCACGCCGACGACGTCACCGTTGGACAACTTGATCGGCGCCTTTCCAGCGCGCACCCATGTGATGGAACCATCGGTGCTCTGCTGTCGTTCAACGATGTCGAGCTGCTTCTCGCCGGAGTTGACGACCGCTTGATCGTCGCGGCGATACTTGGCGGCCTGATGTCGCCAGGGGAGACGCTTGTCGAAGTCGTCGATGCCGATCATCTCCGACGGACTCTTCATTCCTGCGTCGTTCGCGAAGGCGTCGTTGCAACCGCCGAAGTTGAGCCCGGGGCCAACCTTCCAGAAGACTCGCACGTTGCTCCGTGGTGGGGCCACTTCACGCATGTACTCGGCGAGCTCGGCCTGCAGTGCCTCCGCGGTGGCTGCGCCCCAGAATGGCGAGCGGCTTGCGAGACGGGGATTCAAGTCGGGCCACGAAGCCCGTGACACCAATTCATAAGCGGAGAGAACCGCTTTCAGCTCATCGACAGCGACATTCATCGGATCTCGCTCCCAAGTCGAATGGTTCTTTGCAACACCCTCTTTCGTCCGTCTGCAACGCCGATAGTTTCGATCCTTGGCAGGGAATACCATCAGCGCCGACCCCCAATCCAGAAGGGAGCATTCAATGGCCGTCCATCATGCGACTCGCACCGTGTGCGCTCTCGCCGTTCTCGTCAGCGCGTGCAGCATTCAACGCGGACAGCCCTCAGCGAAGGACGATCACATCTCGCACATGTCCGCGGCCGACGTGGCGCTGCCTCGCGCGATGTCGGGTGGAGAGGTGAGCCTTTCGCAAGGGACGCCCGGGCTGCCCGCCAGCAACAGCACCGCGGCCGCGCGGCTCTCGGCGAGCCCTCGCCACGCCGAATGGGTGAAGATTGCGTGGGAGCCGGGCTCGAAGGATTCGTTGATGGCGTGGATCGTTTATCCGGCAACCACGCGCGCCAAGACGCCGGTGGTCGTCGTGGTGCACGAGATTTTCGGCCTATCGACGTGGGTGCGCGGTGTAGCCGATCAGGTGGCTGCGGACGGGTTCATCGCAATCGCACCAGACCTGCTGTCGCGCGTACGCGGAGGCCCCACCGCGGACGAGCTGCGCGGCGACTCTGCGACGAAGCTCATTCGCGGCGTCGACTTCACGGAGCGGAACAAGGGAATCACTGCGGTCGCGAACTACGCGATGTCGCAGCCATCGGCGGCGCAGAAGTACGGCGTCATCGGCTATTGCTGGGGCGGTTCGACGACGTGGGGCGCGGCCGTGGCCAACGGCAAGGGCTTTGGGGGTGGCGTCGCGTTCTACGGACTTCCGTACATGAATGGCGCGGTTCCCATTGCGGATTCGATGGCGAAGATCACGCAGCCTGTGATGCTGTTGAGCGGCTCGAAAGACGCGCGCATCGGCTCGGCAATGCCGGCCGTCGACTCGACGATGAAGGCGCTGGGCAAGTGGTATTCGGGGACGAACTACGATGGCGCGATCCACGGGTTCCTGCGCGCGCAGGACGATCCGAAGCCGGCATCCACGCAGTGCGACGAAGCCTGCGTCGCCAAGGAGCGCGCAGACAACCTCGCGGCCACGAAGGACGCCTGGCCGAAGACGGTGACCTTCCTCAAGCGGAATCTCGGCTTGAAATAGCCCGGGCGGGCTGTCAAAAGGGCGGGACTTCACTGAAGTCCCGCCTTTTTTGTGGCCGTGATCGTGTGGTGACCATGGAGTGACCGGAGAAGGACTGTCAGTCGTCATTGTATCTCCGGGTAGCGAACACTCAAACCGGCGCAACGATGACTTCAATCGCCCAGGATTCCGTTTCACAGCGAGTTACGACAACAATGACCGAATCGAAGCCCAAGGCCTCCCGCTGGAACCGCCCGCGGCCAAACGGCGCCTTGATGGGCTTACTCGGCGTGGTGAATCGCTGGTTTCTCCTCCAGGGACTCCCACTCCTTCGCCACATTCCGTTCGTTCGCGACCTGCCGCTGGTGCACGCGTACTTCTGGGTGCGTGACATCGATCTGCCAGACGCGGACCGGCGGAGTCTCGAAAGTGCCGTGAATTCTGGCACGGTCGCGTTCATGGGGCCGAATCATCCGGAGTTCGGCGCTGACTGGATGGTCGACAAGGAGATCTCCATGTACGTCGCGCCCCAGATGGCGAGTTGGGCGGACAGGGGCATCGTCGCGATGGCGCCGAAGTTCTGGGGGATGAACAATCTCGTCGCGAACGACGGCGGCGAGGCGGCGAAAGACTATTCGGTGGAGCGAGCGCTCGAGGGTGAAGGCGTGTTGCTGCACCCCGAAGGCTCCGTGCGGTGGACCAACGATCGCGTGCACGCGCTCTTCCCCGGTATCGCGCAGATGGCGATGAACGCGGCGGAGCGCACCGAGAAGCCCGTGTACATCGTGCCGATCGTGTGGAAGTACCGCTTCGTGCGCGACGTCAGCGCGCGCATGCATCGCGAGATGGGAATTCTCGAGAAGGGACTCGAGCTTCCGCGTGGTGAGGCGACGTCGGTGCCGCGGCGCTTCCATGCGCTGCAGGTGCACCTGCTCGCGATGCGCATGAAGCGGTTCGGCTTCGGTGACACGGCCGGTGACTTCTTCGAGCGACAGAGTGCGTTCCAGCGTCACCTGATCGGTGCGCTCGAGCAGCACTATCACACCGAAGACGCCGAGTCCGTCGACAAGCGGATCGCGCGAATGATCCGCGCGATCCGCAGCAAGTTGTCGGTACTCGGCCGCGATGCGGCAACAGCTGACAAGCGCGCGGCGTTGAAGGAGCACATCGCCATGGCAGAGGAGGCGAAGCGGCTCGGCGAGTTCACTCGTGACATCTATGGTTCGGCGATGCTGTCGCAGGAGCAGCTGTTCGAGAGCCTCAAGCGCATGCGCGATCGGCTGCTGCGAGGCGGATGGAAGAACACGATGGCCATCATGATGCCTCGGCCGTTCGGTCCGCGCGTGGTGCACGTCGGCGTGCCTGATGCCATTCGGGTGTCCAAGGTCGCGGAGGCGCATGCGAAGGACTACGAGGTGTCGCTGCTCGAGCACACGCGCTTGCGCATGCAGGAGAAGCTGGACGAGATCAACGCGCGTATCGCGCCGGACGTCGCCCGCTTCTCGCATCCAAATCCGTTTACGGTGTAAGACACGTGTTCGGCGTCACAGCGCATCGTCGGTCGCTGTTGCAGTATGCCGCTCATCTCAAGAGTCGGCGCGGGAGAGGTTCGCATGCGCATCGCTGTAACGGGCGCGAGTGGGTTCGTCGGTGGCCACATCGCCTTGGCGCTCGCGCGTGCGGGGCACACGGTCCACTCGTACGGACGACGGTCACCGACAGCGCTCACACGCCGGCTGCCCAATTACGTCTCATGGGATGTCACGGCCGGCAGGATCATGGCGCCGAGCGTCGATGCTGTCGTGCATGCGGCGGCGCTCGTGGGCGATTGGGGGCGCGAGAAGGACTATCGCGCCGTGAACGTCGACGGCACGCGGGCGGTGCTCAAGACGTTCGCCGATGCGCACCGGTTCGTGCTCGTGAGCACGACGAGCGTCTACTCCGACAGCGTCGTGAAGCGTCACGTACTCGAGAGTGCGCCCGTGGGAGACTGCAAGCACTCCGCGTATGCGCGCACCAAGGCCGAGGGCGAGGAGATCGTTCGCCGGACGAGGCCCGATGCGGTGATCCTGCGGCCGCACATCGTCTACGGTCCCAACGACACCACGCTTCTTCCTCGGCTGCTCGGCTCGCGTCGCTTCGGGATGCTGCCCATTCCTGGCGATGGCAGCAACAATCTGTCGGTGACGCATCTCGATAACCTCGTGATCGCGGTCATGCGCGCGATCGAGGCCGGCAATGTCAGCGGGACGTTCAACATCTCCGATGGCAAGGACGCGTCGGTCGAAGAGCTGCTCGACACGATTCTGTCTCGGCTCGTCATTCCGACGAACGTGGTGTTTGTGCCCCGCGCGACCGCGTGGGCGGCGGCATCGGTGTTCGAAGCGATGTGGCTGCGTGGGTCGGACACACGCGGGCCCTACCTCACGCGATGTGCGGTGAGCCAGCTCGCTGACGAGCACACGCTCGACATCACGCGTGCACGCGAGATGCTGCGGTACGCGCCGAGGTGGAGCTATCGAGACGGGGCGCTGTAGCCTTTAGAACTCGAGCGCCTTGAGGTAGTCGGCGTTCATCTTCGCGCTGGCCATCTCGTCCTTCGGGCCTTCCTGTTCGACGTAGACCGGCTTGCTTGCGAGCGACGGCACGGCGGCGAAGAAGCGCCTGAAGTCGAAGGTGCCCTTGCCGAGCTCCGTGTCGCTGGACCGGTCGGCGACGACGTCCTTGAGGTGGAAGCTCCAGTAGCGATCCTTGTAGCGCTCGAGGTATGTCATGGGATCGCCTCCGCCCATGAGCATGTTGCCTACGTCGAGCTGCTGGCGCACGAGCGATGGGTCGGTGCGCTCGAGGAACAGATCGTAGGGCACGACGCCGCCGATCGGCTTCATGTGATTGGGCTCGTTATGGAACGCGAGCCAGAGGCCGGCCTTTCGTGCCGCCGCGCCAGCGGTGTTGAATCGATCTGCCCAGAGCTTCCAGACGTCGAGGGACTTGTTCTCCTCTTCGCCGAGGTCGGGAACGATGAGGTAGTCCTGGCCGAGCAGCTTGGCGGTGTCGAGGCTCCTGTCCCAGTCCGTGAGGATCGTGGAGGGCTCCATGTGACACGAGGGCGCGCGCAGGCCTTCCTTGTCGAGGATGGCGCGGGTCTGCTGTGGCGTGCGGCCGAAGTTCTTGAACGACCAGAGGAGCTCGACGTCGGAGTACCCCATGGCGCGCACGGCAGCGAGGGTGCGCTCGGGGTCGGCGCGCATTGCTCCGCGGATGGAGTAGAGCTCGAGGCCGAAGCGGTCCAGCTTTCGGGTGGTGGCTCGGGCTTCTCTTGGGCGGACGAGTGTCGTGGCCGCCGCGGCCATCACCGATTGAATAAAGTGGCGTCGTTTCATACTGGCCGCCGTGGAATGATGGTGGGTTTCACTGCCTGACACGGATATTCACGGAGAAACTGCCGGATTTTCACGGATACCCAGACAGACACGAGAATATTTCTATGGCGCTCCTACATGAGGAACTCACCAAACAGATTATCGGCGCTTTCTTCGCGGTCTACAATGAACTGGGGTACGGATTCGTTGAGTCTGTCTACAAGCGTGCCCTCGCCGTGGAGCTTCAGGCAAGGGGCATCGCGTGTGAGCGGGAAGTGATGTTTACAGTCTACTACCTTGGTGTCGATGTTGGTGACTATAGAGCCGACCTCGTGGTCGAGGGCAAGGTCATCGTCGAGGTCAAGATTGCCGACAGGCTTGCCCCAATCCACGAGGTTCAGATAGTCAACTATCTTCGCGCAGCAAACATTCCGATTGGCCTACTCTTGAACTATGGCCCTCAGCCCATCTTTCGGCGTCTCATTCTTACACCGGATCGTAGTGGTGTGGCGGTCTTCAACGAATAGATCACTGCGTTATCGTAGTTCCGCCTGATCCGTGTAAATCCGGCAGTCCCTCCGCGTAAATCCGCGTGCGCTGTTTGGTCTTGGTCCTACGGCACCATCGCTCGAGGCGCACGCGCCGGCTTCGAGCCATTGATCCTCGGACGCGGACCGTTCCCGACTTCCACCACCAGATCGCTGATGTAGTTGGCGATCTTCGCAAAGTGCGGATAGTCGATGAACTCCGCCTCGTCGCTCACCTGGTGGTAATCGCCATGCAACCCGGTGAAGAAGAACGCGATCGGCACACCCTGCTGCGCATAGTTGTAGTGATCGCTGCGGCCGTAGATGTTGTTGTAGCCCGACCACGTGAGCGTCGAGTCGTACTTGTTGTCCAGCTCGAGCGGCTCCTTGAGCTTCCTGTTCACCGCGAGCACAGTCTCGCCAAGGTCCTTCGAGTCGAACATCGAGCCCACAACGCCGACATAATTCGGACCGCCGCCCGGCAGATCCTCGGCGCGGCCGCGGCCGATCATGTCGATGTTGATCTGCGCCACCACCGAGTCGATGGGCACCGTTGGATTGCGCGTGAAGAACGCCGAGCCGATCAAACCTGCCTCTTCACCCGTGTGCCAGACGAACAGCGTCGAGCGCTTCGGCTTCACCTTCATCGCCTGAATCTGCTCCGCAATCTCGAGCACGCCCATCGATCCGGAGCCGTCGTCATCCGCGCCATTCCGGATCGAATCGAGGCGCGCCTTCGGAATGAGGCGACGGATGCTGTCCATGTTCACCGTGATCGTCGCGAGCTGCGCCGGCGTGAGCGCTAGCATCCCGTTCGCGATCAACATCTTGTTCCGCGCGTCGTTGAACACCTTCATCGAATCTTTGTCGACCGGAGCAGCCAGGAGTCCGACGTGATCGTTGTGCGCGCCGATGGCGACGTACTCATTCGTGAGCACCGGATCGCTGCCCGGAATGATCGCCACCACGTGGCGCGCGTAGTCACTCGGCGACTCCACGAAGTCGAGTGAGGCGCTGACCGTCGCGCCCGTGTTGCCGGCGGAGAGACCGTCGATGTTGCGGCGGGTGAAGAGCCTGGCGGCAGCATCGCGCGTGATG
>JAQBPV010000121.1 GCA_028287345.1 Gemmatimonadota bacterium | reverse complement strand
GAGTCCATCGTCGCGGCCATCTGCTGGTGCATGTCGTCCGGCTCATGTCCGGAGACGAAGAATGGCTCGTGCCCATAGCCGCGGAGCAGGGCGGTGAGCTCATCGTCGCCAATGCGCGAGAGCACGGTGGCGCTGGCGATCTTGTAGCCGTTGAGGTGCAGGATGGGAAGCACCGCACCATCGCGCGCCGGGTTCAGGAACTTGTTGCTGTGCCAACTCGCGGCGAGCGCGCCGGTCTCCGCTTCGCCGTCGCCGATGACGCAACAGGCGAGAAGATCAGGATTGTCGAACGCGGCGCCATAGGCATGCAGGAGCGAGTAGCCGAGCTCTCCGCCTTCGTGAATGGAGCCAGGTGTCTCAGGTGCGGCGTGACTCGGGATGCCGCCGGGAAACGAGAACTGCGTGAACAGCCGCGTGAGACCGGCGACATCTCGGCTCACCTGAGGATAGACCTCGCTGTACGTTCCCTCGAGATAGGTGTTCGCGACGACACCGGGGCCGCCATGTCCAGGTCCGGCGATGAAGATCGCATCGAGATCGCGCGCACGAATGGCGCGATTCATGTGGGCGTAGACGAAGTTGAGGCCCGGCGTCGTGCCCCAGTGACCCAACAGGCGCGGCTTCACGTGCGCGAGCGTCAGCGGCTCGCGCAGGAGTGGATTGCCACGCAGGTAGATCTGCCCGACGCTGAGGTAGTTCGCTGCTCGCCAATAGGCGTCGATCAGTCGGAGCTCGTCGGGTTGAAGCGACGATGGCGTCGTCTGCACGGAGGCGCCGAGGCGATCAGATAGCGGCGAGCGCTACCGGTGATCCATCCGGGCGAAACACCTGCAGGCTGTTCTGAGAGCCGAACAGGTTCCATGCCGCCTTCGCCCACTCGATGGCATCGATGATCCGCTTCGAGTCCTGCACGTAGACGATCGCCTCACCCTCTTCGACGGTGATGCGATACTTCGCGTAGCCACCGTCTTCGAGTTCCAACTGGTCAGTCCACTGCACGTCACGCCGGCAGGCGGGTGCATTCTTCGGGATTATCCAACAGAGGTTCACGGAATTGGGGAGGTCGATAGGGTAGGTCTGGGCACGATTTGCCGATAAACAGACGATTCAAAAGGCGAGCCGTCAGGGAGACCATTGAATGATACTCACGGGCTGCGGCGGGACGTCCTCGAGTGACTCCCCATCGCCCTGACCGACACGCTGCACGAATAGATACAGAATCTGGTCGCGCCGCCATGCAACCGCGTCAAACGTCGGTTCCCACTGTCCAACCGGTGAGTGCCACACCGATCTCATGCGCCACACAGCGTGCGCGCGATCGGTCGACGTCGCGACCCAGATGCCACTGCCTCGCTCCTCGTCGCGGAAGACGACGTGCACGGCGCCGCCCTCGCCGGCGATCACCAGCGGCCGCGAGACCGGAATGCGCTTCGTGCCACCACCGCTCAATCGGAATGGTTGCGTACGCGCATTTATCTGGCTGGCACGCCAGCGCGAGCCGTCATGCCACACGAGCTGGAACTGTGGTACCTCGGATCCGTCGGCGCGCCAATACGTGGCGATGATTGGATGTCCGGCCGCATCGACTGTCATCGACGTCTGGTTGATCAGCTCATGGCCCTGCGGCACCGGCCACGCGATCTCCGCGCTGCTCGCGGTGATCGGAAGCGCGTATGCGCTTCGATCTGATCTCCGCCAAGTGCGACCTTCGTCGGGCGAGAAGGCGTACATGATATCGTGATTCGACGCGACGTCGGGCGACTCGCGCCACACCCACGACACATGCCAGCCGCCGCTCTTGTCGATGGCCAGCGAGTTCACGTACGCGTTGCGCGCGCCCTCGCCCGTGATGAGCGGGTGCGCGACGGGATGCCACTCGCCACGCTCGACAACGAATCGATTCAACATCGTGTCGCCGCTGCCTGATCGACCGTCGCGATAGACGAACAGCAAGTCGCCGCCGGGCAGTGCGTAGAACTGCGGATACGTGACACGCTCCTCGTGCTGGCCCGTCATCGACTGCACGGCTCCCAATTCGAGCGAGCCGGGAGCTACGCCGCGCGAATAGTGGAGCGGCTTGTTGTGCTCCGCCCACGCCACGTGCAGCACACCGCGTCCGTCGACGGCAATCGCTATGGCATTGTGTGCGTCAGTGACGTCGTTGGTGTAGCTCGTCGTCTTCACCGTCCAGCCGTCGGAGCCAATCGTGCGCTTGGCGAGCACGACACGCGCGCTGTCGTCGTAGTAGGCCGTGTACTGCGAACGGCCGTACGTCACGACGCTGTTGGTGCGAAAGATCACCGCGTTCACCGACGACTTCGCCCAACCGATGCCAACTGTCGACGCCTGCTGTGCCGCAGTTCCCTGCGCGCACAGCACCAGCGCAACGGCCAGGATTCGCCAGATCACTTCAGCTCGAGCACCACGAGCGACTTGGCGGGCAGCTGCACCGTGAGCATGCCCCCGGAGATGCGCGCCCCCTCGAACCCGACCGGGTGCACGGCATTCGGCTGCGCGAAGTCGTTGTGGGCGGTCATCAGCGGCGCGGTGAGAATGCGGCCCGTCACACTCGACACTGATTGCCCGCGGACGGAGACGTTGATCGTCCGCGCCTGATTGGGGTCGATGTTGGTGAGCGTGACGTGCATGATCCCCGCCTTGTCTCGAGACGCAGTCGCGCTCACGGCGGGCATCGAACGGTCCCCGTTCACGTAGCGCCCTGCGTCGAGCGAGATGGGCAGAAGCAGCGCGTCGTGATGCACCGTATACATCTCGAACGTGTGATACGTCGGGGTGAGCAGCAGCTTTGGCCCCTCCGTGAGGATCATCGCCTGGAGGACGTTCACCGTCTGCGCGATGTTCGCCA
This sequence comes from Gemmatimonadota bacterium, assembly GCA_028287345.1. Classification (GTDB taxonomy): domain Bacteria; phylum Gemmatimonadota; class Gemmatimonadetes; order Gemmatimonadales; family Gemmatimonadaceae; genus AG11. The sequence goes on along the minus strand of JAQBPV010000121.1, from coordinate 1,885 downwards.
TCCTTACGCGATCCGCGTGCTTGTTGAACGCATCGAATGAGACGGCTGCGACGAGCGCATCGCGCAATGCGTTCTGCTGATAGAGAAATCCGGGATTGCTGCCGGGCTCACCCTGATGCCACGTGCCCCACTCGCCGACGATGAGCCACACGCGCTTGCGCGGATCGTAGCGATCCATGATGGCCGACTGCCGCGTGAGCAACTCGTCGAACCCCGTGGCCTTCTGCATCAGCTCCGCCCACTCGGCCTCGGTGAAGTCGGTGGCCTTGCCCTTCTTTGCCCACGTGCCGGTGAGGAGATAGTGGTGAAGATCGATGCCGTCGATCATGCGACCGGCGTCGCGCATCAAGACTTCCATCCAGGCGTAGTTGTCGTCGCTCGGACCGGTGGCGATACGGAAGGCGCGCGTGTTGCCGTAGCTCGGAAGGAAGCTCGCATACCGTTTGTATTCGTCGGCGTAGTACTCGGGGCGCATGTTGCCGCCGCAGCCCCAGCTCTCGTTGCCGATGCCCCAGAACTTCACGTTCCACGGCTCGTCACGACCATTCTTGCGGCGAAGATCGGCCATTGGGCTCTTGCCCGGATGATTGACGTACTCCCACCACTCCTGCATCTCGTTGACGCCGCCGCTGCCGACATTGCCGACGATGAACGGCTCGGCGCCGAGTCGCTGCGTGAGGTCGAGGAATTCATGCGTGCCGACGCCGTTGTCCTCGGTGACGCCACCCCAGTTGTTGTTGACGACGCTCGGCCGCTGCGCGCGCGGGCCGATGCCGTCCTTCCAATGGTAGTAGTCGGCAAAGCAGCCTCCAGGCCACCGGAGATTGGGAATCTTGATGGCGCGCAGCGCCTGGACGACGTCGTCGCGGATGCGCCACTCACCGCTGGGCTGTTTCGTCCAGATGCCGTCGTAGATCAGGCGGCCGAGATGCTCGGCGAAGTGGCCGTAGATGTGGCGGCTGATGGTGTCGCGACCCTGATCGGCGTTGATGATGAGCGTCTGCGGCGCTTGAGCCGCTGCCGGCGTGAGCGCGAGCGTGGTGGCGAGAACGGCAACGGCAAGCGATCGCGCAAGCATTTCAACCTCGCAGAGAGGACGCTATCAGCTATCAGGTGACTCTTTGTTCTGGCAAATAACAATCGAACTGCGACTTCAGCAAATACTTCTCGAATGGAACTGATGGCTAGAATCACGGAATTGAAGAATCAGTTGAATGACCGCGTTTATCGCCGGGTACCTACGCGCATTTTTTGGCCGCACTTTCCGTCAAAGTCCGTCCATTCCGTTCAGTTTCCGCGTCCCAAATTGTTAGTGCGTCCCGAGGCCGTTGGTCACGTATCGGCGACCAAGCATGCCGACTTCCACCCAATCGCGTACGAGCTGTTTGGGACGCTTCGTAATCCTCCTCCTTGCCGAGCAGCGCCGGAGAGGCATCGGACACGTCAGTAGGCGTCAGCGATGAACTGCTTCACGTTCGCGCGATCGAAGAACCGGTCGTTGACGAGGATCCTGGCAGGAAGCTTTTCGCCCTTGCGATACCTCTCGATCGTCTCGAACGCGAGCGGGCCGTAGCGTGGATTGCTCTCGACGGTAGCGCCAAGCTCGCCGCGGTCGATCGCCTCGAGTGCGGCACGCGATCCGTCGACGGAGACGATGAGGACGTCGATGCCGGGCTTGAGGCCCGCCGCCTGCAGCGCCTGAATGGCGCCGATGGCCATCTCGTCGTTGTGCGCGTAGACCGCGGTGATCTTCCGGCCGAGCGATTGGGCGATGTTCTGCATCACGCCCTGGCCGGTGGCGCGGGCGAAGTTGCCGGTCTGCGAGGCGATGATCTTCATGTTGGGATGCTTCGCGATCTCGTCGCGAAAGCCCTTCGCCCGATCG
>JAQBPV010000119.1 GCA_028287345.1 Gemmatimonadota bacterium | reverse complement strand
GTCGCCATCGAGCGCCGAGCGACGGCTGGCGCGCGTCGCGCCGTAGACGATGTCGTCGGAGCCGGTGTAGCGGCTCAGCACCAGTGCCCACGCCGCCTGGACGAGCGTATTGACGGTCAGCGAATGTCGCTCGACGAACGCGCGAAGTGCGGCCGTGTCGCCCTGCGTCAGGCGGACGAGCTGTTCGCCGTATTCCTCGTCGGACGCATCGTAGACAACCGCGCCGAGCTCTGGAAATACAGGTTCGGAGAAGCCCCGGAGTGCGCCATTCCAGTACGCCATCGCCGGCGCAGAGTCCTGCTGCTCGAGCCAGTCGATGAACTCGCGGTACGGCCGGCTGTCGATCAGCTGCGGCTCGCGGCCTTCCTCGATCGCGCGGCAGCTCTCGATGACGTCCCGCAATACGAGTATGAAGCTGCGCCCGTCGAGCAGGATATGTGGAAAGGTCCAGACGAATTCGTACGTCTGCTCGGACGTCTGGAAGAACGTCAGGCGAAAGAGCGGCGCCTTGCCGAAGTCAAATCCGCGACGACGGTCGGCGTCGATGAACGCCGCGAAGGCCCGTTTCTGTTCGACGTCGCTCGTGCCGCGCCAATCCTCTTCGTGGATGTCGAGCCGCACACTGTCCGCGACGCTCTGCATCGGGACATCCACCCCTTCCCACCGAAAGAAGGTGCGGAGCAGGGGCTCGCGCCGCGTGACTTCCTCCCAGGCGCGCTTGAACGCGTCGACGCCGACCGCGCGAAACGTGCACGAGATCTGCTCGATGTCCACACCGGCGCGCGGATCGCGCAGCCAGTGGAACAGCATGCCCCGCTGCATGGGGGACAGCGGGTACGTATCGACGACTTGCTCGATGGATCTCGTCTGAACCATTTTGCCCTTCTGCAAGGGTCTAGGCATCGACTCAACCGTTCGAACCGCCCGCCATTATAAGTGTCCAAGGCGAACCAACCAACATTTCATCCGTCGCCGAAACGACCGCCCCCGGCGGATCGTCTTGCTCGTGCACTGCCCGGAAGCCCCCCTTACGTTCCCCCAATGGCAATCTCCAACTCCCCGCTCGGGACAACCGGAGCGACGCTTCGCCCGTGATGAACCGGCGCGAGGCCGTGGCGCGGATGATCGCCATCACGGGGACGATGGCCATCGGCGGGGAGCTGTTTCTCTCCGGCTGCCGCGCCCCCGACGCCGAGAAGCGCACCGTCGCGTTCTCCTCGGCAGATATCGCGCTGATGGGCGAGATCGCCGAAACGATCATTCCCACCACGGACACCCCGGGCGCCAAGGCCGCCGGCGTCGGCCCGTTCATGGCGATGATGTCGCACGACTGCTACGACGACGCGAGCTTTGGCTCCCTTCGCGGCGGTCTCACGAAGATCGACGCCGCCAGCAGGAAGCATCACGGCAAGTCCTTCATGGACAGCTCGCCCGCGGAGCGCACCGCGTTGCTCAATGAGCTCGACGCCGAGCAGCGCACGCACACGCAGAACCGCGCTGCTGGTGAGCCGTACCACTATTTCCGATTGATGAAGGAGCTCACGCTGATCGGGTACTTCTCCTCCGAGATCGGCTGCACGAAGGCGCTTCGCTACGTGGAGACGCCTGGCTCGTACGACGGCAACGCGCCGTACAAGAAGGGCGACAAGGCCTGGTACAACCCGTCGCGACGCATTGGCTAGTCCGCGTCTGCGCTTTCGTCCCGACATCGAAGGGTTGCGCGCTGTCGCGATCGTCTTCGTCGTGCTCTATCACGCCGGATGGAAATGGGCCGGCGGCGGCTACCTCGGCGTCGACGTCTTCTTCGTCCTCTCCGGATTCCTCATCACGGGCATTTTGCTCGAAGAGGTCGAAGCCACCGGCTCGCTCTCGCTCACGAACTTCTGGGCGCGACGCGCGCGACGTCTGCTTCCCGCCGCGGCCGTCATCACGTTCGTCGTCCTCATCGTCGACGCGATTCTCCTCACGCCATTCGACCAGATCGCGGCGGCCGAGTCGGCGCGGGCGTTCGCCGTGTATGCGTCGAACATCCTGTTCGCGTTCAGGACGACGCAATATTTCGGCGGGCCCGTCGACCCCATGCTGCACACGTGGTCGCTCTCGGTGGAGGAGCAGTTCTATCTGTTCTTCGCACCGCTGCTCCTCGCGTTGGCGGTCTGGTCGCGCAGGCATGTCCACGGCGTGTTCGCCAAGCGACTCGGTATCGCGACGGTCTTCGTTTCCGTGGCGTCGTTCGTTGGGTGCCTGATCCTGGTGCAGCGCTATCCGCTGGTGGCGTTCTTCATCCTGCCGCCGCGAGCGTGGGAGTTCGGACTTGGCGCGCTGACGGTGTTGGCTGTGCGCCGGGTGGATATTCTCGGCCCTGGTGTCGTCGAAGGGTTGTCCATTGCCGCCATTGCGGGCCTTCTCGCCTCTGCCGCGTTCTTCAAGAGCAACGTGGTGCAGCCGCTCGGGTTCATCACGCTCGTGCCGACGGCATGCGCGGCCGCGTTGATCCTCACGGGTGCGAGCGCGCGCGAGAGTTTCGTCGGTCGCATGCTGTCGACGTCACCGATGCGGCTGATTGGCCGACTGTCGTACTCATGGTATCTGTGGCACTGGCCCATGCTGGTGTTCCTGCGCGAATACGTATCGCGGCCGTCGCTGCCATTGAGTGTCGCGGTGGCCATCGGGTCGCTCATTCCGGCGGCGATCACGTACAAGCTGATCGAATCGCCTGTTCGGTTCTCGAAGGCGCTCCAGAAGCAGGCGAAGCTCGTGCTGGTCGGCGCGCTCGTTCTCGCCGTCGTCACCATCGGGTTGGCGACACTCGCCGTCCGGCACGCCAACAACGTCCTCGCCGCGCCGAAATTTGCGGCCCTCCTTGCAGCACGCGTACTGCCGGACGGCTATGGCAACGGCTGCCATCTGTCCATCGCGACGGTAAAGGGTCCGGATTGTGTCTACGGCAAGCCGTCGGGCGATACGACGATGGTGCTCTTCGGCGACTCGCACTCGGAGCATTTCATGCCCGCGCTCGACTCCATCGCGAAGCTGCGCGGCTGGAAGCTGGTGTCGCTCACGAAGTCGGCTTGCCCGTCAGTCGACGTCCATACGTGGAACGGCCAGCTCGGCCGCCAGTACTCCGAGTGCGACGAGTGGCGCCAGGCGTCGGTCGAGCGCATCGTGAAGCTCAAGCCGGCGCTGGTGATGATCGCGAACACTCGTGCATATGAAGTCGTCATCGGCGACGAGCGTCTCCGCACCGACCAGAGGGAGGAAGCGCGCCGAGAGTGGACTGCGGGCCTCACGCGGCTATTCACGGCGCTGCGTCCATCCGGCGCGCGACTGATGGTAATGCAGAACAATCCGCATCCTTCATTCGATATCTCGAAGTGCATCGTCAAGCACATGGACAACCCTGTTGGTTGCTCGAGCTACAGGATGCGCGCCGTCGACACCGTGCTCGCCCCTGCCGTACGCGCGGCGATCAAGGGAATGCCTGGCGCGTCGTACGTCAGCTTGAATTCGCTGATCTGTGAAGGCTCCGTGTGCCCCGTAGTGAAGGATGGCCTCGTGCGGTATCAGGATGGCAACCATCTATCCAAACCGTACGTGCTGTCGATCCTGCCGCAGTTGTCCGATCTGCTGACGCAGGCGCTGGCGCAACCGAGGCCACAATGAGCGGCGACAAGGAGAAAGGCGGCCATCTGCGCTTCCGTCCTGATATCGAAGGGCTGCGCGCCGTCGCGATCATGTTCGTGGTGCTCTTCCACGCCGGCGTCCCGAAGACCGGCGGCGGCTTCCTCGGCGTCGACGTCTTCTTCGTGCTGTCCGGATTCCTCATCACGGGCATCATCGTTGACGAGATCGCCGCGACGGGCAGTCTCTCGCTGGTCAACTTCTGGGCGCGTCGCGCTCGACGACTGCTTCCCGCGGCGACATTCATCACGCTCGTGGTACTCGTCGGCAATGCGATCGTGCTGTCGCCATTCGAGCAGATCACGCGCGCCGAGACGGCGAAGGCATTCGCTGTATACGGGTCGAACATCCTCTTCGCCGTCCGCAGCACCGACTACTTCGGCGGAACGGCGACCCGCGATCCGCTGCTGCACACGTGGTCGCTCTCGGTGGAAGAACAGTTCTACCTGTTCTTCGCACCGATGCTCCTGCTGCTCGCCATCTGGACGCGCAAGCACGGACACACGCTGTTCCGCCGCAACTTGACCGTCGCGACGATCGTGCTGTCGGTGGTGTCGCTGGCGGGATGTGTGCTGCTCGTCCGTCGCTATCCGGTCATCGCGTTCTACATCCTTCCGCCTCGTGCGTGGGAGTTCGGGCTCGGTGCGCTCGCGGTGCTGCTCGTGGGACGCATGCCGCGCGTCAACGCCGCGTTCCTCGAACTCGTCGCCCTCGGCTCGATGCTCGGCCTCGCGTTCTCGGCGGCGTATCTCCGCGAGGGACGCGTCTCGCCTCTCGGACTCGCGACGCTCATTCCGACGCTGTGCACCGTCGGTCTGCTCTTGAGCGGGGGCACGGCGCGACCGACGCTCGTCGCACGCGGACTTTCGTTGCCGCCCATGCGGCTCATCGGCCGGCTGTCGTATTCGTGGTACCTCTGGCACTGGCCGATGCTGGTGTGGCTGCGCGAGGTGCAGGACGCACCGTCGCTCAAGATGACGGTAGCCGTCGCCGCACTGTCGCTCATTCCCGCCGCGGTCACGTACGCGCTCGTCGAGACGCCCATCCGCTTCTCGAAGTTCCTCCAGCAGCATGCGCGCTATGCGGTGGGCATGGCGGTGTTCCTTGCCGCGCTGACGTACGGCGCCGCGGTGTACGCCGTCCATCACGCCAACGCCACGCTGGAGTCGCCGAGGATGGCCGCAGTGATGGCGGCGCGTAGCAAGGCTCGTGTGTATGAGGACGGATGCCAGGTGCCGCTGCTCGCGCGCGTCTCGCCACCGTGTGAGTACGGCCCCGCGAAGAACGACACCACGGTCGTCCTCTTCGGCGATTCCCACGCGGCGCACTGGTTCCCGGCGTTCGACTCCGTGGCCTCACTGCGCGGCTGGAAGCTCGTCAACCTGACCAAGACCGGCTGCCCGTCGGTGACGGTGACGCTCAACAACCTCGGGCGGCGCTATGTCGAGTGCGAGGATTGGCGACTTTATGCAATCGACCGCATCGTCAAGCTGCATCCGACGATGGTCGTCCTCACCAACGATCGCGTGTACAACATCGTCCTCGGAGAGAAGCAGCCGCTGACGGATACGAGCGCCGTGGCGCGTCGCGAATGGCATGATGGCCTCGTGCAGACACTGACGGCGCTCGCGCCTTCGAAGTCGCGCCTCATGGTGCTCGAGGACACGCCACAGCCGGGCCACGACGTGCCGCGCTGTCTCGTGAAGTACATCGACAAGCCGGCGGCGTGCGATGTGTCGCCACGCCGCGCGCTGCATCCGGGCATGGCTGCACTCGAGCGACACGCGGCGTCCGTCGTTCCCGGCGTGACGTACTTGAGCATGAACCAGTATCTCTGTGATGCGACGACGTGTGCCTCGTCGCGCGATGGCGTCGTCCGCTTCGCCGACAAGGACCATCTCGCCGTCAAGTTCTCGGCGAGCCTCGCCCCGCTGTTGTCGCAGGAGCTGACCCGTGCCCTCGCCTCGCAGCTGACGGCGAAGTGATGGCGCCGCGGGTGTCCGTCGTCATGCCGGTCTACAATGGCGAGCGGTTCATCGCCGAGGCGGTGCGCAGTGTGCTCGCCAGCGAGTTTCGGGACTATGAGCTGTTGATTCTCGACGATGGGTCGACGGACGGCTCAGTGGCAGTTGTGCGCCGGGTCGCCGGCGACGATGCGCGAGTGCGGATCATCGTGCTGCCACACGGCGGGATTGCTGCCACGCGCAATGCGGGGCTCGAGCACTCGCGGGCCGACTACATCGCCAACCTCGACTCGGACGACGCGATGTTTCCGCATCGACTCGCGCTGCAGGTCGCGTATCTCGATGCGCATCCGGAATGCGTGGCGGTCGGATCGCGATCAGTGGTCGTCGATGCGGACAGTAAAGCAGTCGGGATGGTCGGTCGCTACATCACGCACGAGAACATCGATCGCTCGCTGCTCGAGGGCAACGGTGGCGCGATCGGCAACGACAGTGCGATGGTTCGGAAGAAGGCGGCGATCGCGGTTGGTGGATACGCACCGCAGTTGCAGACGAGCGGCGAGGACCACGACATGTGGCTTCGATTGGCTGAAGCGGGTCGGCTCGTGTGCCTGCCCGATGTCCTCAACCGGTATCGGATCCACCAGTCGAACACGAGTCTCGGCGAAGGTAGCAAGGAGCGTCGGCTGCCGGTGACGCTCGACAATCTGGCGCGAGCGTTTGCTCGTCGGGGGATCACTGGACGAGAGCCGGTGAAGGTGTCCCCAACGCCGATGAGCGCCGGAGAGAAGGCGCGCGACAACGCGTTGACACTGTACTATCAGGGCGATCGTCGCGGGGCCGCGATGCGTATTGTCACCGCGGCGGTGGCGCACCCTCGTACCCCTGCAATTGCCAATGCAGTGCTGACGATCATCGGCGCCGCACCGCCCACCTGGTAGAGGCGCAGAAAGTTTGCCTTCCCGCATTGGCCTTCGATACTCCGCCGCCATCTTTCTCGGCAGCGGCCTTCTGTTCCTCATCGAGTTCGTCTCCGCCAAGCGCCTGCTGCCGCTGCTTGGCGGAGGCGCCGCCGTATGGACCGCGTGCCTGGTGTTCTTCCAGTGTGCACTTCTCGGTGGCTACTGGCTCACTCACTGGCTGGTCACGCGCGTTGACGTGCGACGGCAGGCCTCCATCTACGTTGCGTTGCTCGCGCTGTCGCTCATTCAGCTTGGATACGCCATCAACCCGTATCTTCGCGCGACACCGTCTCGTCCCATCTCGAGTGTCATCTGGTTGTTGGCAAGCGTCATCGGCCTCCCGTTCCTGACCCTCTCGGCCACCAGTCCACTCCTGCAATCATGGTACGCACGTGAAACCAACGGAGGCAGCGCATATCGGCTCTATTCGATTTCGAACGTAGGTTCGCTGCTCGCGCTCGTGCTGTATCCGCTCGTGCTGGAGCCGTTTCTGAGCCTGCACCAGCAGTCGCTGTTGGTCGCCGTGGCGTTCGGCATTTTCGCAGTGGCAAGTTTCTTTATCGTGTCCACGCATTGGCGCGCGAGTCCATCGCCGATCGCGGCGAGCGTCGATGTCGCACCGCCTCGCGCTTCACTTCGCGCGTCCCGAATCGCCCTGTGGATTGCGCTGTCGACGTGCGGATCGCTGCTCTTGGCCGCGGTGACGACATACATCAGCCAGAACATCGCGACACTCCCGCTGCTGTGGATCGGCCCACTCACCGCGTACCTGATGAGCTTCATCGTCGCCTTCAGCGGCGAGCGCTGGCTGCCGCGCGAGGTGACCGTAGCGGTGGGAGCAGTTGGCCTGGGTGGTTCGTACTACCTGCTTTCGAAGGGCATCCTCGGCACGCCGTTGCTCATCGTGGTGTCCGGCTTCTGCCTTTCCCTGTTTCTCATCTGCCTGTTCCTGCATGCCGAGCTGTATCGGCGTCGTCCACCAGAGAAGCAGCTCACGTCATTCTATTCCTGCCTTGCCATCGGCGGCGCGCTGGGCGCGGTGCTCGTTGGCGTCGTGGCGCCGAGTCTCCTCGACGGAAACTATGAGCTCGCATTTGGCCTGACGCTCGCCGCCGCGCTCGGCGTCATCGCGGCGTGGGATTTTGGCATTCTTCCCCGTATCCTCGCCATTGGTGGAACCGTGGGAATGGCGTCGTTGATTGCGACGCAGCTCGAGAACGATCATGTCGACACCATCAGGCGCGTGAGGAACTTCTACGGTACGCTCTCGGTGATCCAGATCAAGAACGCGAGCTTCGATGCCACTTCCCGCACGCTGTACAACGGCACGATCTCCCACGGACGCGAGGTGTTTCGCGAGGACCTCGCGCATGCGCCCACCTCGTACTATGGCCACCCGAGCGGTGTCGGTCTCGCGATCGATCTCTGCTGCGACGCTCGGCCTCGCAGAATCGGCGTCATCGGACTTGGCACGGGTACCATCGCCGCGTACGGAAGGGCCGGCGACCACATTCGCTTCTACGACATCAATCCCGCCGTGGAAGACATTGCGCGAAAGCAGTTCGCCTATCTCCGCGGGTCGCCGGCCGACATCGACGTCGTGCTTGGCGACGCCCGCGTCTCGATGGCCGGCGAAGCGCCGCAGCGCTATGACGTCATCGTCGTCGACGCATTTTCAGGGGACGCCATTCCCGTCCATCTCATCACGCTCGAGGCGCTCGAGGTCTATCGGCGACATCTGGCACCCGGCGGCATCGTCGCGTTCCATGTGTCGAACAGACATCTCGACCTGAAGCCCGTGGTCGCGCAGATCGCGGCGCGAGCCGGAATGGGCATTGCGCACATCGCAAACGCAGCGGACACCAGGAGGGACGTCTGGACCTCCGACTGGGTGCTGGTGACGAAGAACAGCGCGTTCCTCGAGCGGAAAGAGATCGCGAAGGCGAGCGAGGCGATCACGATCCCACGCAGGTTGCGTCTCTGGACGGACGACTACAACAGCCTCTTACCGATCTTCAAGGTCCGCCGCTGACATCGTCACGACAGCGCCATCATCGTGCGGCGAAGCCTCGCGACGACGCCGAGCAACAGCGCGGCGAGAAGCACGCCGGCCCAGAGCGCTGGAGAGCGCAGAAGCTCGGGAGCCGGCGTCGCGATCATCGGTCCGCGGGAAGCGAAATCCACACTCAGGTTCATCGGCCAGTGTCGTCCCACACCGCGGTAAAACAGGGCATGCCCGATGGCGCCGTCTCCACGAGTCATGGCTTCGAGGATGGACACGAGTAGCGCAGGAAGGAACGCGACCAGGAGCACCGCGCGGCGCGCCCACGCCGACACGACCATGATCCACGCATAGACTGGCGCAATCCAGAGCGTCGCGGCGAATACCTCGAGAGCGGCGGCGGCGGGACTCCCCATCGGGGCATGCAGCTCGACACCCTTCGGCACCAGGACGAACCGCGCGATCACCTGCGCGCCGAGGAGCAATGTGAGGGTGAGGGCAGGGACGACGAGCATTGCCACCATCGCCTTCGCCGTGACCGTGGTTCCGTCTCCAACGGGCCACGATTTCCAGAACAGGATCGCCCGGTCACGTCGTTCACCGTGCAATGCCTCCGCGCAATACACGAACGACACGATCGTTCCCGTCATGAGCAGCATGCGCGACGCGAGGTCGAACAGGCCAGAGAGTTTCTGGGCGTTCCCTGCGTGTACGCCGGCGACGCCGGCAAACACGGCGACGACGATCGTGCCGATCATGAGAGGCACGATCCAGAGCCAGCGATGTTCCCAGAGCTCTCGTCGCACGGACCACAGCATGGGCTTCACGATGCACCGCTTCTATGACGCTGAATCACTGCCGCGAACAACGCCCCGACACTTGGCCTCCGCAGGTCACCGAACAAACCGAGACGTTTTCGGTCCGCTCCGTCGAACAACAACAGCCGTCCCGCCAGTGCTGGCCGCTCATTGATCGGGCCCATGTCCCGCGCCAGCTCGAGGTGCTCGGGATGCACATGGACCTCTACGAAGCGCTCCTCGTACTCATCGGCCGTGCATTTCAAGATGACTCGCCCGGTGTCGAGAAACACGAGGTCGGTCAGCATGTGCTGCAGCTCGTCCACTTCATGCGTCGCGATGATGACCGTGTGGTCGCCGTCGGCGAATCGCTCCATCAGCATCTCGTAAAATCGATTCCGGTAGAGCGGGTCGAGACCGAGTGTCGGTTCGTCGAGCAGCATCAGCTTGGCGTCGACGCCCATCGCGAGTGCGAGCTGGAGTTGCCCGATCATCCCTTTCGAGAGCTGGCCAACGCGATCTCCACGGCCGATGCCGGTCGTCTCGAGCAAGGCCTCCGTACGCGCGCGTTCGAAGCGCGGATGCACACCTTCCGCGTAGGCTATCGCCTGCGATACCCGCAGCCACCGTGGCACCGTGGACACGTCGGCCACGAAGCTCACCGCGCGCATGAGCGACGTCCGGTCGTGCCAGGGATTCATTCCCAGCACGCGCAGCTCACCCTCGACGGGCAGCAACCCGAGCATCGCGTGCAGCAGCGTCGTCTTTCCTGCCCCATTGGGGCCCACGAGGCCAACGACGCGTCCTGGCGCAACGTCGACGTCTATCGCATCGAGCGCCACGTGATCGCCGAACCGCCTGGTCACGCCGCGGGCCGACACGGTCTCCATGAGCTCAGCGTCCGCGCGCGCGCGGGACCGAGCTAGCGGCCTTCTCCTGCAGCAGTTCGTCGGGGGACAACTCGAGACGCTGCATCCTTGCACGAATGCGCGGCCACTCATCCTGGAGGAAGCGCTTGCGCTCGGCGCGCAGCAGGCGCTCGCGCGCGCCTGAAGTCACGAAGAGCCCCACTCCGCGGCGGTTCTCGAGCAGGCCTTCGTCGGACAGCTCTTGGTACGCCTTCAGCACGGTGAGGTGATTGATCCGGTACTCGGCAGCGACGGTACGGGCGGAGGGCAATGGTTCTCCTTCCGGGACGGCGTACTCCAGGATCATCTCGACGACGAGGTCACGCAGTTGGCGGTAGATCGGCTGCTCGTCACTCCACTTCGTGTTCATTTCAGGCGACCTTCGGCGACGAGGCGGTTAGGGGAACGCGAGTGATCATCCTATGGGGACGCCGGCGTACGCGCCACAACCAGTAGAACATCGCCGGAAGCGGCAGGAAGGCGAGCACGGTGAGCAGTGGTGTGATGCGCAGCGGCTCGGGAATCACTTTCGCCTGCCCGAGGAAGAACGACCCCGTTGCGACGAACATGGCGTAGCACATTCGCCACAGATGCCGTGCCAGTCGCTGCGTTCCCATGCGCGGACCCGAGCGAAGCACGCGGACATCGCCCGCCGCGCAGAGCAAGAGGACGAGTGCGTTGACGAGGCTCGCAACGCCGGGCGCACGCCCCAGCGGACCACGCGGATCCATCACGATCTGGATACCGCCGGCGAGGCTGACGAGCCCGATGACAAGGGCGAGCATCATGAGTGCGATGTCCCTCGTCCGCGACGTCCTCTGTGTCCTACTGACCGTGATCATGCCGGTGGCGACGAGATAGATCACCAGCGGGCCGCCGAGCCACGTGCTCTTCCCTCGCGCGAGGCCAACGATCATGGCGCCGATCCCCATGGCGACCATCGCGTAGAAGAACAGCATGCCCGCTCGGCGATGGAGCACGCCACCCTTCGGGGCGAAGAGCGCAGCATAGCCGCCCACGAGCGCCAGGGATCCGCCGACGATGTGCAGGAACAGGAAAGGAGTGAGCGTCGTCATGAGGGCCCCGTCGCATGCGCGGTTGGTGATATATAGCAGTATATCACCGTCCTACGGACGTGGCGCGCCGCGGGTTTCACGGCTGGCGTGGAGGCCGCTTACCGGTCAGACCCCAGGGAGGCGTGGCAGCTCGGTGTCAGGCCGTGGAGAGCGCACTGATCGTGACGTAGTAGCCGTCCGGATCTCGGAGTGAGAACTCCATAGTTCCAGTGTTCGTGTTCACGTGCGGCTCCTCCTCGAGCCGAGCGATGAGCGTGTGCGCCCTTCGCAACGTCATCTCGAAATCGTCGACGCGGAAGAACAGGAGGAGACCGTTGCCGGGCGCTGCGTGATCGGGGCTCATCAATGAGGGATGCTCATGAGCGCCCCACTCGTGAAGGCACAGGAGGACGGTTCCATCCGAGTCGACGATTTGACCGAAATGGTCGTGAGCCGGTGTGGACGCCGGTACGCCAAGCAGCGACTGGTACCACTTGAAGCTGCCGGCGACATCGCGAACGCCAATGATCGTCCACGTGCGTTTCATGAATCCCCCTTGCCTCGACGGACTTCAGCCGTGCGCTCGATGGGACATCGCTCGAACGCACTGCGCAAGTTCACGCCGGTAGTATACGGGCGTGCTCGCGGGTCACAGCCCGTGGCCTTGGACACGCAGATGCGCGGCCCGCGAATCCAACGACGAGGCCGAGCAATGCGAGGATGGAAATGACGCAGCGCGATGTCATGGTGCGGTCTTCGCGCATCGCGATGCGTGTTAGAAACGGGCTACCGGGACTGCCGCGCAGCTTCATACACCAAAGCCAATGAGCAACGAGCGTGCGGTTAACGCTCGAGGTCAGCTGGAGGCGAGTCAAATGAAGCGGATGCGCAGCGTCGCAGTCACCCTCGATCAGGTGGCGGTTCGATCGAGGTGGACTTGACGCTGGTAGAGGAACAGCGGAAGCCCGAATGAGACGCCAACGAGGCACGTAGCGGCAATCGGAACCCAGCGCTGTCGAAGCTGCAGTCGTGCGCCTTCGACCACGATGAAGAGAGTGAGGGCGAGTGCCGACAGGATGACATCCAGCCCGAAGAACGAGCTCACGCCGTTGGCGAACAGGTCGCGCATGAAGAGTCCAGGGCTTGCGCCATGCGTGAGAAGCCAGGGCAGGAAGGCCGAGTTCGGGACGCACAACCCAAGGATGCAAAGACCCGCATACAAGCGACGCGTGCTCATGGTTGTACCTCGAGAGAATGGCCAGAGGAGTGGTAACCCTACGCCTGCCACGGAACCGGCGTGAGCGTTTGACGAAGATGCTGCACGAACGCCTGCGTACGAGCCGCTCGCCCAAGTCGCGGCGCAACGAGGGCGACGACATCGGCCCGCGGTTGCGCATAGGCCTCGAGCACGCGTATCAGTCGCCCTTCACGAAGATCGCGCGCGACCGACCACTCCGACCGCACCATGATGCCGAGGCCCTGAAGCGCCCACTCCCGCACGATCTCGCCGTCATTGCTGGCGAGTCGGGGTTCGACTCGAACAGATACGGCCTCGCCATCAGGCGCGATGAAGCGCCACAACGTCACGTCCTCATCATTCTCGCGGATCGCGATGCACGACAGTCGCCGAAGATCCGCTGGCGTCTCGGGAAATCCCCATCGCTTCAGGAAGATCGGTGCGGCGCAGGCAATGCGTGCATTGGGCGCGAGCGGCTGCGCAACGAGCGCAGAATCGTTCAGCACGCCGATGTGCACCGCAACGTCCCACGACGAATCCTGCACACGACCCATCCGGTCGGACACATGCAGCTCGATCGTGACGTCGGGATGCAGGTCGCCGAACTCCGCCGCCGCGGGCGCCACATAGACACGTCCAAAACCGAACGGCGCGAGTACACGCAAGTGACCGGCGACCGCACTCTGCCGATGTGTAACGGTCTGCGCGAGCTCGCCCAGGTCATCAATGATCGCCTGTCCACGCGCAGCAAGCAGGTTGCCTTCATCCGTGAGCGTCAGACGTCGAGCGCTTCGCACTACCAATCGCACTCCCAACCGTCGCTCGAGATGCTGAAGGCGCTGACTCACCGCGGAGAGCGTGACGTCGAGTGAACGCGCGGCAGCAGCCAGCGAACCGGCCTGCGCGACCACCGCGAAGAACTCCAGGTCCTGACTAGTGATGGTCAAGGTTCACCTAAAGCATAGACGTAGTTTCGTTATGAAGAATCTACGTCTTCCGGCCGTAGAGAGTGTCGGCAGCAACCTCGACCAAACTCAGACGTAGCGGACCCGAGCATGCTCAGCATCAGCAACCTCTCCAAGACGTACGCCAATGGAGTGCACGCACTCAAAGGCGTAGAACTCACCATCGGCACTGGGCTGTTCGGCCTACTCGGCCCCAATGGGGCGGGGAAGTCCACGCTAATGAGAACGCTGGCCACGCTTCAGGAGCCCGATACCGGCGAGATCGTCTTCGACGGACTCGACGTCATCCGCGATCCGGAGCGCCATCGCCGTCACCTCGGCTACCTGCCGCAGGACTTCGGCGTCTACCCCGGCGTGTCCGCCTACGATCTCCTCGAGCACATCGCAGTGCTCAAGGGCATGTCCGACAAGAAGACGCGTCGCGAACAGGTGGAGGCGCTGCTGGAGCAGACAAACCTGACGAGCCACCGCAAGAAGGCGGTGAGCAGTTTCTCGGGCGGCATGCGACAGCGGTTCGGCATCGCACAGGCGCTACTCGGCGACCCGAAGCTCATCATCGTGGATGAGCCAACCGCGGGCCTCGACCCCGAGGAGCGCAATCGCTTCCACAACCTGCTCAGTGAAGTCAGCGAGAACATCGTGGTCATCCTCTCCACGCACATAGTGGAAGACGTGCGGCAACTGTGTCCTCGCATGGCCATTCTTGCCGAAGGTCGCGTGCTCCGCGCGGGTGCGCCACGCACGCTGATCGCGGAGCTCGAGGGTCGCGTCTGGCGCAAGACCGCGGACAAATCCGCGGTGGGTGCATACAGGCGCTCGTTGCAGGTGATCTCCACACAACTATATGAAGGGCGGACGCTCGTGCACGTGCTGCATGACGGCCAGCCGGAGCAAGGCTTCGAGGTAGTCGAGCCCAATCTGGAAGACGTCTACTTCTCCATCCTGCGCACCAACGCGACCGCGGCGGAGACAGGTCATGCTGCGTGACATGATGCGCTTCGAGTGGCGCTACCACACACGACAGATCGCATTCCCGGTCGGCGTCCTGTTCTTTTTCGGCATGGGGTTCCTGCTGCCGGCCATCGGGTATGGTCCAACGGGCACGAACCTGAATTCGCCATTCGTGGTGATGCAGTCGGTCGGGCTGTTGTCGCTGCTCATGATCTTCGTGCTGACCGTGTTCTGTGCGAACGCCGTCAGTCGCGACGCCGAGTCGGGCATGAGGGAGATCGTGTTCGCAACGCCTATGGGGAAGCTGCGCTATCTGGCCGCTCGTTTCGCCGGGGCGTTGCTCGCTTCGCTGGCGACATTCTCCGTTACCATCGTCGGACTCTATGTGGGCCCGATGATCGCTCGCATGGATCCGGCTCGTGTGGGTGCAGCGATGCCACTCGCATACCTGTGGGCGCTCGTGGTGATGGCACTGCCGAACATCCTCTTTGCAGCAGCGGTGATCTTTGCCGTCGCGATATTGAGCCGCAGTGTGCTCGCGAGTTACGTGGGGAGCGTCTTTCTCTATATGCTCTACATGGTGATGGGAATGATGATCGGCTCGCCGCTGTTTGCTGGCGCGAAGCCGCAGACGCCTGGCTCGATGACGCGCGCAGCCATCCTCGATCCGTTCGGAATCTCCGCCTTCTTCCAGCAGACCTGGTACTGGACGCCAGCGCAGCGCAATACGCAGCTTCTCGCGCTCGATGGGTATTTCCTGCTGAATCGCGTGCTCGTGATCGTGGTGGCGCTGCTCATTCTCGCGCTCACCTATCGCCGCTTCTCGTTCCGCGCTGCGACCACCGGTGCAGTACGTGCGTCCGCCGACGCGGAAGACGCATTGCCATCTTCGGCGCCATATCGACGCGTTGCCGTGCAGCCCGCGAGTTGGCGGGCGCGGTGGGCCGCATTGCGCGTTGCGACGCTGCGTGAGTTCCGCACCACCGCGACGAGCAAGCCCTTTCTCGCGCTGATGGCATTGTGGCTCTGCGTCGCCCTGATCGACATCACCGACAACGCCGTGTGGGAATATCACACGCTCGCATATCCGACCACGCGCTTGATGTTGTCCGATCTCCAGACCACGCTTCCGGTGCTGGCCGCCATGATGCTCGTGTATTTCGCGGCCGAGGTGGTATGGCGGGAGCGCATCGTGAAGGCGGATGAGATCATCGATGCGACTCCGACACCCAATGGTGTGTTCTATGTCGCAAAAGGTGCTGCGCTCATCCTGCTCACATGGTTGATGACCGCGCTGCCAATCGTCCTGGCGATTGGATATCAACTGGGCACGGGATACACCGATGTGCATCCCTTGGCTTACCTGTCGCTGTTCTACTTCGTAGGCCTGCCACTGGCGCTGCTCACGGTAGTGATCGTGCTCGTGCAGACGCTGACGCCGAACCGGTGGGCGGGCGTCCTCGTGGCGATGATTCTCGCGCTGGCTATCCTGAGCCCGGATGAACTCGGGCTGCACCATGGCATGCTTCGTTTCGCCAAGCCGCCGCGTGCCCCATACACGGAGATGAACGGCTTCGTCGGCGCCGGCGCCTTCGGCTGGTACATGCTCTACTGGGCTGGGCTCGCCGGCGTACTCGGCGCAATCACGCTGGGGCTGTGGCGTCGCGGCCGTGCGCAGACACTTCTCTCGAGAATGCGCGCGCTGCCGCAGCGCTGGGGAAAGCGCGGACTCGCAGCAGCTACGGGGTCGCTTGCGCTCTTCATGGCAACCGGCGGATTCATTGCCTACGACACGAACATCGCGCATCGCTACGAGACAGAAAAGCAGAGCCTCACTTGGCGCGCTTCGTACGAGCGGACGTATCGGCATTTCGACAGCATGCCGCTGCCGGCGATCGTTGCAGTGAAGACGGCGGTGAATCTGTACCCGGCCGAGCGGCGGTACGATCTCACGGGCAGCTTTGTACTCGAGAACCGCACCGAGATGGCAATCGATACCGTGCTCGTTTCGCAGCCGCGCGACGTGCCTGCGTCCCGGATCGAGCTGACCGGTTCTCATCTCGTGCGGAAGGACGACGCGTCAGGCATGTACATCTTTGCGCTCGATCGGCCGATGACACCGGGCGCGCACATCGAGCTTCACTTCAGCGTGCAGTCACCACGGTATCACGTGGTCGCCGAGAAGTTCGACCTCGATGTCGTCGCAAACGGCAGCTATCTCACTCGCCAGGCGGCATTTCCGCGGCTCGGCTACGTACGAGGTTACGAGATCGACGACGCCTCCGAGCGTCGCGCGCGCGGACTCGGGGCTCCGCGCGTTGGCCCTGGTCCCATCGAAGACGCATTGGCCGGGCGTGATCGTCATGAGAGCTGGATGACGCTGGATGCCACGGTGTCGACCGACGACGACCAGACGGCACTTGCACCGGGCGACCTGGTGCGCGAGTGGAAGCAGGATGGACGGCACTACTTCCACTTCGTCACACCAACGCCGACGACACCCGTGTTCGGATTCATATCGGCGCGATATGCGGTGCGCCGCGTCGATCACGACGGTGTCAGTGTCGAGATCTATCACGATCCGTCGCACGCGTACAACGTCGATCGCATGATCGCAGCCGCGACGCGCTCACTCGATGTTCTTGGCGCGAAGTTCGGACCGTACCCCCAACGATCGCTGCGCATCGTCGAGTTGCCTGCGCACTGGGGTTTCGGTGCGTACGCCATGCCGGGCGTGATCGTGTGGCAAGAAGATCGGGGCTTCACGACGAAGTATCGCGAGGGCGATGTGGATCTCGTCACGAAGCGACTCGCGCACGAGGTGTCGCATCAGTGGTGGGGACACACCCTGTACCCCGCGCAGGTCGAGGGCGGAGTGACACTGGTCGAGACGATGGCGAAGTATTCCGAGCTGCTCGTGCTCGAAGCCATGCAGGGGAAGGACGCCGTGCCCGCGATGCTTCGCTACGAGCGAGAGCTCTACGTGATGTCGCGCGCCAACATGCCGTTTCCCGAACCCACCTTGCTGCGCGCGTACGACTACGACTTCATCTATTACGCAAAGGGCGCCATCGTGATGGAGGCTCTGCGTGACTTGATGGGAGAGGAAGCGTTGAACCGCGCACTCCGGCGACTGCTGCAGGAGCATGGCGGCGCGACGAAGCGTCCAGCGACGACGCTCGACCTTCAGGCTGCGTTGCACGCCGAATCGCCGCCCTCCGAGCACGCGCTGATCGACGAATGGCTCGGCAAGGTCACGCTGTATGACCTGCGTGTCGAGTCAGCAACCTCGGAAGCGCTCCCTGGAGGCAGCTCTCGTGTCACTGTGACGATTCGAGCACGCAAGACGCTCGAGCCAGGAGGCGGCATCAAGCCGAGCGAGGCTCCGCTCGATGAGTTGATCGATGTTGCGGTCTACGCCGCGCATCCGTTGGGCACGAGTGCGCGACCATTGCAGGCCGGCAAGTATCGGCTGCGGAGCGGCGAGACGCGCATCACCATCGACGTGAATGGCAAGGCGGCCTTTGTGAGCGTCGATCCGTTCGAGCGCCGTATAGAGGTCGAGCGGGCAGATAACCTGCGAGAGATCGCGGGGCGCGGCGGGCAGTGATCGGTCCGCAGTTCTGACAACGGAAGCCTGACGACAACTCTCGGTGCTGAATCCGTGACCGTTAGATCGCGGCTCGGCCAGCTCGAAATGCGGTCGCGGAGGCGGCCAGAGATAGCACCAGTAAGACAGGATAAATCACGAGCAGGTCGACGCGAATATTGCACTCACCCGAGCACAGAAGCCGCTGAGCCATCGCGAACTCGTACGCGGCGTAGAGGAGCCACGTCACTGCGACTATCCACGGAAGCACGCGATGGCTTCGGTACCCGAGCGCCGCGAATGCGAAGGCCGGAAGAAGCGCCA
>JAQBPV010000092.1 GCA_028287345.1 Gemmatimonadota bacterium | reverse complement strand
TGCAGAGGTGTGACTAAAGGGCGATGACGAAAGGTCAATTAGGCTTAGACACCAACAAATGCGATAGGGTTGCGGTCCCCGCCATTTGGACGTAGCATGGCGATCGGTAGCAAGAAACGTCCGGTTGTGCAAGGAGAAGAACTTTGCCGATCGCCCACCTCGGATCTGCGCCGTCTTCCACGTCTCCCCTGCTGTCGCTCGTTCTCCCATTCCGGAACGGAGGTTGTCAATGCTAAGGGATCTTGTCCCGATCCGACGGCTACTCAGGGTAGCTGGAGGCGTATCAGCCGTAGCGTTGTTTGCCGTCACTGCCGGGGCCCAGGTGGCCGTGTTCTCCGGTATCGTCACGTCAACTGGCAAACCGCTCGGCGGCGCGAGCGTCGGCATTCCGAGTCTGGGCGTCGGTGCGATCACCAACGTCGAAGGTCGCTACAACTTCACCGTCGATGTGTCGAGAGCGGGTGGACGTTCAGTCGATCTCGTCGCGCGATACATCGGTCACAAGCCGAAGCGCCTGCCGCTCGTGCTGACCGTTGGCCGCGTCGAGAAGAACTTCGATCTCGAGCGCGATGCGTTGAATCTCGAGCAGATCGTCGTCACCGGCGTGAGCGGCGAGACATCACAGAAGAACACCGCGTTCTCCGTCTCGGTCGTCGATGCCACCGCGCTCAAAGAAGCGCCGGGCATCACGCCACTGGCGAGTCTCAGCGGCAAAGTCGCCGGCGCGAGCGTCGTCACCGTGTCCGGCCAGCCGGGCGCACCGCCGGCCATCCGGCTGCGGTCACCGGCCAGCATCAGCGGCACCACGGATCCGCTCATCATCGTCGATGGAACGATCTCGCGATTGTCGCTCGCCGACATCGCGTCGGAGGACATCGAGCGCGTCGAGGTCATCAAGGGCGCTGCGGCGAGCTCGCTGTATGGCTCCGATGCCGCCAATGGTGTCGTGCAGATCTTCACCAAGCGCGGCGCCAGCCTCGCGGAAGGGCAGAGCAATCTCATCGTGCGCAACGAGTACGGCCAGAACAACCTGCCGCGCACCGTACCGGGCAACCTGTCGCACGCGTACAAGATTCTTCCCAACGGCGATTTCGATCGCGACGCGAACGGTAACCGCGTGTTGAAGGCCGACCAGATCTCCGACAACGCGTACTTGCAGACGTACGATCAACTCGGACAGGTCTTTCACCCCGGCACGTTCGCGACGAATTACGTGTCGTACGGCCAGCGGCGCGCCGAGAACAACTTCAACGCGTCGTTCCAGAACACGAAGGACGGCGGTGTGCTCAACGTGTTGTCGGGATTCTCGCGGCAGAATTTCCGCTTGAATCTCGATCAGGCGATCCACGAGAAGCTCGACATCTCGACGGGCGCGTTCTACGGCCGGTCGCACGCCGATCAGGGTGAGGACACCGGCATCTTCTTCGGCCTGCGCTTCCTCGAGCCGAACATCGACCTGCTCGCGCCGAACAAGGATGGCACGCCGTACAACGCCATCATCAAGCAGCCACCGCAGTCGGGCAATCTGGTGAATCCGCTGTATGGTCTTTCGCAGCGTTCGGTAGCGAACGACCGCGACCGGTTCACCGGCACGTTCAAGCTGCGCTACCGGCCGCTCAATTGGCTCACGGCGGAAACCAACGTCAACTACGACGAGGCCAACCGGAACTACAAGTGGTTCCGACCGCTCGGTTTCCTGAATTCGGCGGGCGCCAAGGACAAGGGTGAGCTCGACCAGAGGGCCGACAACGACCGCGCATACAACACGGGCGCGACGCTGACGTCGTACAAAGCGTGGAGTTGGCTCACGAACACGTCGAAGATCGCCTACGTGTACGAGGATCAGACGAATGCGTACGTCCGCGCTGACTCGAAGGCGCTCACTGTGCCGAACGTGCCCGAGTTCTCGGCGCATTCGTCCGATCCCAACACGCCGACCATCCCGTATTCGAAGACCGAACAGCTACGCTCGAAGAATGCCTTCTTCGTATCCACCTTCGAGATCAAGGACCGGTATATCCTCGACGGAGTGATTCGTCGTGACGAGTCGTCGCTCTTCGGTGCCGACCAGCGTTCACAGATATACAATCGCTTCTCCGGTGCGTATCGGTTGACCCAGGACTTTCACATCCCCGGCGTGGACGAGCTGAAGCTGCGCGCGTCCTATGGCACGGCGGGGCTGCGGCCGACCTACGACGCGCAATACGAGATACTCGACGGTGTGGATAAGGTTACGCTGGGCAATCCGGACCTGAAGCCGGCGTTCTCCGCCGAACAGGAATACGGCTTCAACCTGAACTTCCTCTCCAGATTCACGCTCGAATACAGCTACTCGAAGAAGATTACCAAGGACCAGATCCTCGAGGTGCCGCTGTCTGCCGCCGCTGGCTACCTCACGCAATGGCAGAATGCCGGCACACTGGCGGGCAACACGCACGAGCTGGCGGCGAGCGTCCTGCTTCTCTCGAGGAACGATCTGTACTGGCGCGTGAACGTGACCGGTGATCGCACTCGCACCACGATTACGGAGCTCAAGGTCCCGCCGTTTCTCGCCGGTCCGGATGCCAACACCAAGTTCTTCCGCGTCGGTGCCGGTGAGTCGTACGGCATCATTTACGGCGAACGTTGGATTCAGACCGCCGACCAGCTCGCGACGACGCTGGCCGCGAAGAAGTTGTCTGGCGCTGCGGCGGACTACGTCGTGAACGAGGAAGGCTACTATGTGCTCAAGTCGGCGAAGGGCACCGTCGACGAGCGGCCGCTCAAGGCATTCCTCGCGAATGGCTCGTCGCTCCAGACCATCGGCGACGTCAATCCGGACTTCAACGCATCGTTGAACAACACGATGCAGTGGAAGGGATTCTCGGTGAACACGCTGTTCAACTGGGTGAAGGGCGGCAACATCTACAACCTCACCCGCCAGTGGCCGTTCAATGAGGAGCGCGATCCTGTCTTCGACCAGCGCAACAAGCCGCAGGCGGAGCGGAAGCCGGTCAACTACTACAAGGTGTTCTACAACGGCATCAACGCGAACGACTACTTCGTGGAGAACGGCACCTACGTTCGCCTGCGCGAGCTATCGGTGAATTGGACGCTGCCGGAAGCTCTCGTCAGGAACATGAGGCTCGGGCGCCTCTCGGCACCACGCATCGGCGTGGTCGGCCGCAATCTATGGACGTCCACGAACTACTCCGGATACGATCCGGACGTGAGTGGGGCAGGCGGTGTGGCAGGTGGCGGCAGCAAGCCATTCGCATTCCGTGTCGACAACTTCAGCTATCCCGCGTATCGGAGTCTGACCGCGATGCTCGAATTCGGCTTCTGATCCCCCACCTCATCATCAGGAGACGGACACACATGAAAGTCGCGAATCGAGTTCTCTGGGCTTGTCTTGCCGTCATTTGGGCTGGGGCGGCCTGCAACGCCGACCTCAATATCGTCAATCCGAACGCGGCGGATGCCCGGCGCGCCCTCTCGGATCCGGCCGCGCTGGAAGCGGTGGCCGGTGGCACGCTGCGCACCTGGTTCACTGGCTACGAGGGCATGAACGCCGTCGGTCCGCTGGTCACGCTCGCCGATTCCTATTCGTCGTCGTGGAACAACTTCTTCATGCTGTACATCAACAGCCAGGATCCCGATGGATCGCGCAACACGCGTCCATGGAAGAACGATCCCGGCGCGCAGGAGCGCGTCAACCTCGAGCAGTACTGGCAGCAGTACTACGGCGCCGCCTCGTCCGCGTCCGACGTCCTGCGGGCCATTCGCAAGGACAATCTCGTCATCAACAACGCGTCCGACACGAAGCGCGCCGAGACGATCGCGGCATTCATGCTCGGTGCCTCGTTGTCCGGCATCTCGATGAACTACGACAAGGGCTACATCATCGACGAGACCGTCGACGTATCCGCCCTTCAGTACTCAAATCGCAAGTTGATGCGCGATGCCGCCATCGCGAAGCTGGACGCCGCTATCGCGCTCGCCAACGCGAACACCTTCACCACGCCGGCGGCGTGGACCAATGGCAGGGCCTACAGCAACACACAGATCGCCCGCATCGCGAACACGATGGCGGCGATGACACTCGCGTACTATCCACGTGATGCCGCCGAAAACGCGACGGAAGTGGATTGGGCAAAGGTGGCGGCGTATGCATCGAAGGGCATGTCCACCGGCACGCCGTTCGACTTTGTCTTCGTTGGCGACGGCTGCAACAAGTGGTGTCATGAAGTCCTCGTCTGGTTCGAGAGCATCGACACCGGGGTCATTCACACGCGCGTCGCGAACCTGCTCGATCCGGTGACGCAGAAGGATCCCTACTGCGGCTCGGTCGGAACGGCAACGTGCGCTCCTGGACGATCTGGCAACCCGCAGCCGAACTCTCCCGACAAGCGTCTTGGCGACGGAACGTTCGGCGACGCAAGCATCGTGGATGGCTTCGGCACCATTCCCGTCACTGCCACGAGTAATCCCGGTACGGACTTCGCTTACACGGCTTACGAGATCTTCAGTTCCTCGCGCGGCCAGTACCACCAGTCCAACATCGGTCACATCCGCTACGATCTGAGCCGCAACCAGGATCCGACCGGCATCTATTTGGGATACGGACCGGCGCCAGTGATGTCGGCGGGGCAAAATGACTTGATCTGGGCAGAAGCGCTCATCCGCGGCGCGGCGCCGAACCTTGCCCAGGCGGCGACGTTGATCAACAACACGCGCGTCACGCGCGGCGGGTTGTCGCCTGCGACTGCGGCGGACGGTGTCGCCGGACTGCTCACGAAGCTGCAGTACGAGCAGGATGTGGAGTTGCTCGGCCTCGGCGCAACGCCCTTCTACAATCGCCGCCGTCTGCCGAATTGCGTACAGACACCGGGAGGTCCCTGCGTTGGTGGACTGCGTGCAGGTACGCCGCACGAGATGCCGGTTCCTGCCAAGGAACTCGGCGTGAAGAGTGAGCCGCTGTACACGTTCGGTGGTGCGACGAACCCGGCCAACTCGCCGAAGCCCTGATGTGGCGAGCGGGCAGTATAGAGTGACTCGAGTTTTCGTGCGACTGGAGGGCCGGCGCTTCCGCGCCGGCCCTCCAGTCGTAGTCGAACCATCGAAGGTCGTGAGCCGAATGAAGGGGAGTCGCCGATGAAGATCGCTTCAGCTGCAGTGCGTTCCGCGTGCGCGAGCGCCGCGATACTGGTACTGGTCAACTGTGGGGCAGGGGGGATCGACAACAGCCTCAGCACACCGATCTCCAACAACGATGCGTATGCCGCGATCGGATATCTCTGGGGTGGTGCGCGCAGTGCGATCCTGAACAAGCGCGAGCCGTCGACCGACAGCTTCAACCTGCCGCTGAGCTATCAACTGCCCTGCACGCGTGGCGGGTCAGGCTCGTTTCAAGGCACGCTCTCCGGCACGAAGACAGCGGGACGCGGCACGGCGACGCTCGCCATGACGGCGACGTTGTCCGAATGTCAGTTCGACGAAATCACCGTGGTGAGGACCGTCTCGGCATCGGGAGTGACAGCGAATGGAACGATCGGCATCGTGAACGATACCTGGGATGTGATCAGCGTTCGCCTCGTCGCGCCGACCGTGACCATCAATGGTGTCTCATGTCCCGGCGGTATCAACGTGATGATCACCGGGACGTCGCCGTCGTCGCAGCCTGTGTCCACGGGGACCGCCTGCGGGCGCACTGGCGCGGTGCCGCTTCCGTAAGAGCGGCGATGGGTCCGCTACGCGAGGGTGAGCGCGGGCTGCAGCTGTGGTCGCAGAATGGCGCGGTTCAGGTGTTTGTCTCTCGAGCACGCCGACGGCCATCTGGGTTCGCTGGCCCGACCGTGCCGAGGCGAGGGGGACGGCGATGTCTGGGGCTCGCGAAGTGACGGTCGCTCCTACACCTTGAGGACGGCAAGCCCGCGCCGTTTGATTTTGGCCCTCGACTTGCCCCAGTGATTGTGTCGGTTCCCCGGTCGGGGCACTGCACGCGGTCGACGCGGGAGACATTGGTGAGTACAACTGAGCCGGCACTGCCACCCATCCTCGTGGTGGACGACAATCACGACAATGCGGAGATCATCCGGCAGTATCTGGAGATCCGCGGCTATCCCATCACCGTCGCCCATGACGGTGACGAAGCGCTGGCGCTGTTCGAGACCGTGCGTCCTGCGCTCGTTCTCCTCGACGTCATGATGCCGGGACGTG
Source organism: Gemmatimonadota bacterium (assembly GCA_028287345.1). GTDB lineage: Bacteria > Gemmatimonadota > Gemmatimonadetes > Gemmatimonadales > Gemmatimonadaceae > AG11. The sequence continues at coordinate 10,781 of JAQBPV010000092.1, read as the reverse complement.
ATGGATGGGAGGTCTGCCGGCTCATGAAGCAGCACCCTGTTCTTGGTCGGACCGTGCGAGTGATCATGGTCACCGCGCTCGACGCCTGGGACGATAAACGTGAAGCGCTGCAACTTGGCGCGGATGACTACGTGGAGAAGCCATTTGACCTGCCGACGCTGGCCAAGACCGTGCAGCGCAATCTCGAGCAACTGCGCGTCGCCTCGTAGCACGCGCGCGCGCTCGCGCGCTCACGGGAAGCCCGCGTGAGCGTGTCGATACTACTCACGGATTCGGACGACCACGCGATTGCCGACGCAGCCGCCCTCCTCGATGGATGGCGCGCTGAGACGCGTGCGCCGTCCGAGCTGAGCGGCGCCGTAGGCGACCCCGGCGTTCGCGCGATTCTCGTCACCACCGACGATCCGTCGCTGCTCCGCTCAAGCATCGAGCAGGCACACGGCCGCGGCATTCCGGTGATTGTCGGTGTACGGGACGAAACCTGCCGTCGCCGGGCGGTCGAGCTGCGCGCAGAGGAATGGTATCTCATGCCGGCAACGGCGGAGGAGATCGCCGCCCGCGTGTGGTCTGCCGTGGCGCGTGCATCGACTTCTGGTACGACCATCGCCGAACGTGCCGACAAGACCGAGTACGAGAGCATGCTGCACGACTCGCTCACCGGCCTGCCGACGTTGCCGGTGGCCATCGAGCGTTCGCGCCAGCTGTTCAAGGAGCGCGGGGAGCTCGTGGTGCTCTACCTCAACTTCGTGCGCTACTCGAAGATCGAGGAAATTTACGGTTGGGAGAAACTCGACGCGGTGCTAGAGACGACTGCGAGCGCCGTGCGCGACTTCCTCGACGACGACGACCTCCGCGCGTCGCGCGTGATGGTGAGCTTCAGCAACGACGACGACTTCATCTTCTTTCACGTGCCCGCACGCGGCGTCGCCGCTGCGACCGATGGCGAGATCACCGAGATGGTGACGCGCCTGCAGCGGCACGTGGCCGGACAGATCGAGACCGCGCATGGCGAGGACATCGCCGCGCTGTTCGACATCTACGTTGGACGCGCGCATCTCTACTACAATCCGAAGATCCGTCTCGAGCGCGTGATCTATCGCGGTATCCGAGAAGCGCAGAATGCATCGCGCTCACTCGAGCAGCGCGAGCGCGCGCGTCGCGTGAACGACTTGAAGACAGCCATTCGCGACCGCGGCGTCTATGTCGACTACCATCCCATCGTCGTGGCGTCGACACGCGAGATCTTCGGCTACGAGGCGCTCGCGCGCGGTCAGCTGCGCACGCTGCGCAGTCCGGAAGTGATGTTCGACGTCGCCGCCGAAGCAGACCTCATCTGGGAGTTGAGCCGCCTGTGTCGCGAGCGTGCGCTCGAGGGCATGAGCACCCGTCTCGAGCCGGGGCAGTTGCTCTTTCTCAACGTCGATCCGCACGATTTCGCCGATCCGGCGTTCTCGGAGAGCGAGGTGAGCGAACCGTCGCGCGTGGTCATCGAGATCACGGAGCGCACCGCGATCAAGGACTACCCCAAGTTCCGTGAGCGCCTGAAGGCCTTCCGTGAGAAGGGCTTCCGCTTCGCGGTGGACGACGCGGGTTCGGGCTACGCTGGACTCGGATCGATCGCGAACCTCGAGCCGGACTTCATCAAGCTCGATATCTCGCTGATCAACGCGATCGACACGAACTTCATCAAGCAGAATCTCGTGCAGACGATGGTGCGCTTCGCGAACGACCATGGCGCGATGGTGATCGCCGAGGGTGTCGAGCGCGCGGAGGAATTCAAGACGGTGCAGGACCTCGGCGTACATCTGGTGCAGGGGTTCTTCCTGCATCGTCCGCAGTCGGCGTCGTCGCCGATCGTTCACTCGGTGGCCGCGGGAAGATAGCTGCCATGAGCTCGAGCTTGAGAGGGAGCCGTCAGCCTGAGCATGAGCGGGAGCGCGAAGCTTCCAGCATTGAGCAATTTTGAGCTCGAGCTTGAGGCTCGAGTCACAGCTCGAGCTTCTGATCTGCTCATTGCTGGAAGCTCACGCTGAGGCTCATGCTGCTCGCTGGCGGCTCAGCCTCTAGCTCGAGCTCGTTGCTGTCTCTACTGTCCGAGCAGCTCTCGCACCAGCGCATACGACCGCTCAGCTGCGCCGAGCCCATGCCGCACCACGGATCGAGCCGCGTCACCAGCGGCGTCGCGCTCGCCAGGTTCGTTAAGCCAATTCTCCAGTGCCGCGCCCAGCGACTCCACGTCGCTGACGGATACTGCCGCATCCTCATCGATCAACAGCCCAGCATCTCGGCTCGCCGAATGCCGCGGACCGAACAACACCGGCGCACCGAACGCCGCCGGCTCGAGCACCGAGTGCAACCCCGCCGCGTGAAATCCTCCGCCAACGAACGCCACTGTGGCCAGCGCATAGAGATCGCCGAGCACTCCAACACGATCGACGACGACGACGTCTGCCTCACTCGCGCCAGGCAAACCCAACCGCGAGGTACGTAGGCCAGAAGAGGCAGCCCACGATTCGATCGGCGCAAGATGATCCGCCGTCGGTTCGTGCGGCGCGATGATCAACCGCACCTTCGGCACTCGCGATGCCAACTTCTGCCACGCCGGAAGCAGCACCGCCTCGTCAGCCGGCCACGTCGATCCCGCGACGAGCGTGGGCCGATCGCTCGCCAGTGGCTTCAAGAGCGCGGAGCCCAGATCCACGCCATGCGCACGCGCCCACACCTGATCGTATCGCGTGTCGCCCGTCACACTCACGCGCGCACGAGGCACGCCGAGCGCAATCAGCCGATCCGCGTCGTCGCCGCTGATAGCGCCCACGCGATCGAGCCGCGAATACGCATCGCGCAACAGTGCGCCCGCGAACCCCGACCGCCGCGACGAGTCCCGCGCCAGCGTCGCACTCACGAGCCCGAGCCGCGTCCCCCGCACCGACGCCATGCGCGCGAGCGTCGGCCACACATCGAGCTTGCTGAAGACCAGCGCATCGGGTGACAGCGCCTCGAGCGCGCGCCGCATGTCGGGCGCCGCATCGAAGGGCAGCACATCGCGAAAGTCCACCGCCAACTTCTCCGCGAACTCACGCGCACTCGGCGAGAAATACGTGTACGCAAGCTGCGTGTTCGGCGACCGCTGCCGCATCAGGTCCAGCACCGGACGCGCCTGCAGTCCTTCACCCACGCTCGGCGCATGCATCCAAAGAAGCGGACGAGCGCGATCGCGCGCGAACGCCTCGTACCGCGACACCACGCCGCGACGGGACGCGAACGTCCGCACGAGCTTGTTCTCCGACGACGGCGCGAACGCAGCGAGGGCGCGGGCAAGACGCGCCGCGCCCTCGTATCCGATTCTCAGAGCGCCGTTCACCGGCTGCTCCGAGCCGGCGTCGTCACTTGGGCCCGCCCGCCTTGGCAATCGCCTCGTTGAGGATCACGCGAAAGCTGTCCACCGGATACGCGCCTTCGATCTTGCGCGCTCCGACGAAGAATGTCGGCGTCGACTTCACTCCCGATGACGACGTCCGATCGTTGTCGGCATCGATGAGCGGAAGCGACGCATGGCTGCTCATGCACTTGCGCCACTCGGCCGCGTTGACTCCCGACTTCACGGCCAGCGTGTCGAAGAATGCGCCGGGATCCGGCAGCTTCGCCCACATCTCCTGCGTCGTGAACAAGGCCGTGTGAAGCTCCCAGAACTTGCCCTGCACGCTGGAGCACATCGCTGCTTCGGCGGCAGCGCGGGCATTCGGATGGAGCGACGGAATCGGGTGGTTCAGGTACGCGAGACGCACCTTCCCCGTCTGCACGTATTCCTTGTCCAGCGTGGCGAAGCTCTGGTCGTGCCACTGTTTGCAGTACGGGCACTGGAAGTCGCTGATCTCCACGAGCCACACCTGCGCCGCTTCGTTGCCGCGAATGCGGCCGCGGTCGGCGCGGGCGCTCGTCGAGTCGGTGAGTCCTCCGCGCCCCATCGCCGAGGGCTGCGGTGTGACGTCGCCACCGGACGCTGCGGGCGTCGAGCTGGCCGATTTGGCGTCGGTCTTGGCGCACGCAGATGCGGCGAGTGCGAGCACGAGGGCGCCGACGCGGATGGAGAGAGCTGAGCGCGACATGGGCACGAGAGGTGAAAGAGAAAAATCGATCTTGAAAGCTAACAGGCCACCCGCGGGGCGGGCGAGCCGCCGCATACTGGCCTGCAGCCTGCCATATTACGTCTCGTGATCTCCCTCACTCTCGCGGTACGCGCGACCCTCATCGCCGCCGCCGCGCTTCTGCAGAGCGGTCCACAGATTCCGCCGCCGCGCGGTCTCGTGAACGACTTCGCCGGCGTCATTCCGGCGGAGACCGCAACGCGTCTCGGCCTCATCGCGCAGGATGTTCGCGACAAGACGAAGGGTGAGATCGCCATCGTCACGCTGCCCGACATCGGCGGCCGCGACAAGGCGGACGTCGCCCGGCAGATCGGCCGCGACTGGAAGGTGGGCAACCTCGCCGACATCGGCGACCGCTCGCGCAACGCGGGCGTCGTCATTCTCGTGGTGCCCAAGGAGTCCGCCTCCGACGGCGCGGGCCGCTGCCGCATCGAGACGGGGCAGGGCGCCGAGGGCTTCATCACCGACGCCACTGCGGGCGAGATCTGCCGCGAGGCGACGCCGCTCTTCCAGAAGCGAGACTACGGCTCAGCGCTCGAGCTCCTCACCCTGCGCGTTGCTCAGCGGTTCGCGACCGAATTCAACGTCACGCTCGACACCGCGTTCCAGGTCCCTGTCGTCCGGACACCAGCGCGGCAGACGTCGCGACCTTCAGGCGGAATCAATCCGCTCGTACTACTCGTCATCCTGTTCATCGTTCTCAACATGTTCGGCGGTCGACGTGGAGGCGGTGGACGACGTGGATGCTTTCCCTGGTGGCTGCCGCTCGTGTCCGGAGGATTCGGGGGCGGCGGCCGGGGCGGCGGGTGGAGCGGTGGAGGATTCGGCGGAGGCGGCGGCGGTGGCTTTGGCGGATTTGGTGGTGGAGGAGGATTCAGTGGCGGCGGCGGCGGCTCGGACTGGTAATCGACCATGGCGATGACACTCGAAGAACTGGTGACGCAGCTGCGTTCCGCATACGGGGGGCATCTGTCCTCGGTCGTGCTCTACGGCTCAGGCGCCAGTGGCGACTACGTGAAGGGAAAATCGGATTACAACGTCCTCGTGCTGCTCGATCGCATCGACGCGGGCACGCTCGCCGCGGCGTCCGCAGTCGCGCGCGCGTGGCGTGAGGCCGGCAACCCGCCTCCCATGACCATGACCGTCGACGAATGGCGCCGCTCGGCCGACGTCTTCCCGATGGAATACGCCGACATCCTGCAGCGGCATCGTGTGCTCTTCGGCACCGCGCCATTCGATGGCATCACCGTGTCGCGCGATCACCTGCGGCTGCAGCTCGAGCAGCAGGTGATGGGCAAGCTGCTGCAACTGAGGCAGGGCGCGTTGCTCGCTGGAACGGACGGCAAGCGACAGCTCGAGCTCATCTCGGCAAGCCTGAGCACGATCATGGTGCTCTTTCGCGCCGTGATTCGGCTCAAGGGTGATCAGCCGCCCACCGAGAACGTCGCCGTCGTCGAGCGCGTCGCGGCGCTCGCCGGGTTTGATGGTGCGCCATTCGCGCGTGCCGTGCGCAACCAGCGTGGCGAAGCGAAGATCGACGCCAGTGACGCCAGCGTGGTACTCGCTCAGTATCTTTCCGGTGTCGAGCGACTCGACGCCTATCTCGACACCTTCACCACTCAGGAACGGCCCCTATGAAACGTCGTCGCTTTGTAGTTCTGCTCCCGCTGCTGCTCGCGGCGTGCGGGTACAACACCATCCAGACCTACGACGAACAGGCCAACGCCGCGCAGGGGCAGATCGAAGTGCAGCTCCAGCGCCGCGCCGATCTCGTGCCGAGCCTCGTCGCCACCGTGAAGGGACTCGCCAATCAGGAGCTCGCCGTCTTCACTGAAGTCGCGCGCGCTCGCGGTGGACTGCTCAACGCGGTGCAGAGCAAGGATCCCGAGCAGATGGCAAACGCGAACCAGGCGATGACTGGCGCGCTCGGTCGGCTGCTCGCTGTGTCCGAAGCGTATCCGCAGCTCAAGAGCGACCAGGCATTCCTCAAGCTGCAGGACGAGCTCGCGGGTACGGAGAATCGCGTCGCCGTGTCGCGCACCGATTACAACTCGGCAGTGCAGCAGTACAACGCATACATCCGGCGCTTCCCCGCTGTGCTGACGGCGAAGATGACCGGCGCGAAGGAGCGGAAGTACTTCACGGCGACGAGCCCCGAGTCGCGCGAGGCGCCGAAGGTCGACTTTGGAACACCGGGCGCGCCGGCCGCTCCGGCTCCGAAAACACCGTAATCAATTCAGGTGAAAAAAAGGAGGGCGGCCAGCAATGGTCGCCCTCTTTGCATTCTTGTAGGGCGAGCCGCACAACTCTTGAGAGCAGTGGGCATGATTGCGAGCGTTTCCCGGCAATCCCGGAGTCCCCAGAAAGACAGCAACGACCAGGCTTGAATCATGTGAATTGAAAGACGAATTGCACCACAGCGCCGAGAACGTGTCATGGTGCGGGGGATCGAACGGCTCGTGGTGGGAGAGACCTGACAGGCGCGAAACCTCTCAGACATTCGATGGAGCAAATTTCACACAATTCGCATGATTCAAGTCATGCGGTTGCTGTTGGTGTTCTTGGTCATTCGGGATTCAAGGAATCCTGCGCGAGTCTTTAGTAAGAAGTAGGCGTCATCGCGAGCGTTCCCCCTAAACTCCCGGAAGACCCCGAAAAAAAAGAATGGGCGACCAGCAATGGTCGCCCACTTTGCATTTTCGTTTGAACCGAACCACAGAACCACTGGCTCGAATCACGGAATCACGGAATTAGTTGAATGACTGCGTCTTCAAACGCGGTCATTCTCCTGATTCCCACATTCCGTGATTCTAGCAATTAGTTTGCAGTTGCAGTTGCAGTTGCAGTTGCAGTTGTGGTTAGGCCTTTGGAAACAGCGATGCACCCTTCTTCACGGCCCACCCGGTTGCATCGAGCGAATCCAAATCACCAAAGCGCTGGTCGCCGACATTTCCAGGCCCACCGATCTGCGCCCACGCCTCCTGCGCTTTCTCCGGCATGAACGGCGCAAGCACGACAGCCTGCCTCGCGAGCTGCCGCACCAATGACGACAACACGTGATCCAGCGCGCGACGTCCATCTTCGTCATCGCGTTTCGCAATCGACCACGGCTGCATCGTCTGCACGTACTCGTTGCCGCGCGTCACCATCGACATCGCGCGCTGCAAGCCTTCGTGCAACAGATATCCGCGCGACCCGTTCATCGCCGCATGATACGCTTCGATGTCCTCAGCGGCGGAGCGATCCACCTCCTCGCGCGCGCCGGACGGCACCACACCATCGCGATACTTCTCCACCATCGCGATCACCCGGCTCGTCAGGTTTCCCCACGAGTTGGCGAGGTCGCTGTTGTAGCGCGCGTCGAACTGCTCCCATGAAAAGCTGCCATCAGCGTCGAACGGAATCTCACGCAGCAGGAAGTAGCGGAACGCATCGGCGCCGTATTTGGCGATCGCTTCATCCAGGTCGAGACGAACACCGGCCGACTTGCTGAACCGCTCGCCGCCGAGGAGCACGAAGCCGTGGCCCCATACGCGCTCGGGAAGCGGAAGCTCAGCCGCCTTCAGCATCGCTGGCCAGATGATCGAGTGAAAGCGCGTGATGTCCTTGCCCACCACATGGAGCTGCGCCGGCCATTTGGCGCGTCCGCCGTCGCCGGGAAATCCCGTCGCCGTCAGGTAATTCGGCAGCGCGTCGAACCACACGTACGTCGTCTGTCGCTCGCCGGTGGAGAGCGGCCTGGGGAAGGGAATGCCCCACTGCAACCGCGACCGACTCGCCGACACGTCCTCGAGGCCGCGCTCGATCAACGCGAGCATCTCGTTGCGACGACTCGCCGGCTGCAGAAACTCGACGCGATCGGTGAGCAGCGCCTTGAGGAACGACGCGTACTTGCTCAGCCGGAAGAACCAGTTGCGTTCTTCGACCCACTCGAGCGTGCGCGTTGGATGCAGCACACACTTGCCGTCGATGATCTCCGCGTCCTGCTTGAACGACTCACACCCCACGCAATACCAACCCTCGTACGCCTTCTCGTAGAAGTCGTCCGGGTTGCGCTCGAAGATCCGCTCGATGAGCGCCTGTACCCCGGCCTTGTGCATCGCGTCGGTCGTGCGGATGAACTGGTCGTTCGAGATGCCGAGCCGCTGCCACATCGCTGCGAATTTCTCCGCCAGTGTGTCGACGAGCGCCTGCGGCTCGACACCCAGTTGCGCGGCGGTCTGCTCGACCTTCTGCCCATGCTCGTCCATCCCGATCAGGAAGTGGACGTCGTCACCGAGCATGCGGCGATAGCGTGCGATCGCATCGGCGCCGATCTTCTCGTATGCATGCCCGATGTGCGGCTCGCCGTTCGAATAGTCGATCGCCGTCGTGAGAAAGTACCGAGTCAATTACTCTCCGCTGGGAGCGCCGCTCCCATTGGTTGAACCGTCGCTGCCGTTGCCACCGCTCGGCCTGTTGCGCCGGCCACCACGACGCCCGCGACGTCGCTGCGCGCGTCGCTCTCCCTCGGCTGCCGCAGCAGCTTCCGTTGGTGCAGGCGAGCTTTGTGAAACAGCGGGCGCCTCGGGGACCTCGACTGGTTGCTCCGCGCGCGGAGGTGCAGGCGCACGCACGGGACGCGTCGGTCGTACAGGACGCGACTCACGGCGCAGCTGGACTACCGGATGCTCCTCCGTAATCGCGCCCTCGATGACGACCATGTCTTCGATATCGCCGTGATCGTGCGCCACACGTGGCGCCGACACATCGAGCGCCGCTGCCTCGAGTGCCTGCGACAGCGGATCACCCGCCTCTGTCATCTCGGCGCGCAGTTCGACGAGCGGCACGGTACGGAACTCTCCGTCCATGCCGCGCAGCGTCACACGCTCGCGGAAGATGTCGTTGCCGATGACCTTCTCCTCGCCCTTCGACGTACGGATCGTCTTCAGCTCCTTCGGATACTTCCGGCGGCTCGCGACGTAGAACTCGTGTTCGTAGCGCAGGCAGCACATCAGTCGCCCACATGCGCCGGAGATCTGCGACGGATTCAGCGACAGCCGCTGATCCTTGGCGACGCCGAGATTCACCGGGCGCAGCTCGGGCAGCCAGGACGCTGAGCAGTATTGGCGTCCGCATCGTCCGATGCCGTCGAGTCGTTTCGCCTCGTCACGGACACCGATCTGCTTCAGCTCGATGCGCGTGCGGAACATCGACGCCAGCTCGCGCACCAGCGTGCGGAAGTCAACACGCTTCTCCGCCGTGAAGTAGAACGTCAACTTCTTGCGATCCCACTGCCACTCGGCGTCGGTCATCTTCATGACCAGCGCGTTCGCCTTCACGCGCTCCATCGCCTTGCGACGTGCGTCGTCGTCACTGGCGCGAATCTCCTCGAGGCGGCGCAGTTCTTCGTCCGTGGCCAGTCGCTTCACGACGCGCGTCGCCGGCGCGCCGAACAGGCCGTGCGGAACTTTCGCGGAGCGGTGCTCGGCTTCGGCTCCAACGGCAACGACGCGACCGATGTCCTCTCCTCGGTCGGCGTCGACGATCACCGCCGCGGTGCGCGGCGGAACATCGTCTGACTCCCAGAGGAAGAACTCCTTTCGATTGCCCTTGAATGCGATTTCGATCAGGTGGGGCACGGCTACTCCAGGTACTGCCCCATCCGCATGAACTTCTCACGCCGACGACGCACGAGTTTGTCCGGCTTCAGGCGGCGCAGGTCGTCCAGCTGCCGGCAGAGAGTGTCTCGCACCGCGGTCGCTGTGGTCGTGTGATCGGCATGCGCACCGCCCGCGGGCTCGGGAATGATCTCGTCGATGACGCGAAGCTCGAACAGGTCGGGCGCCGTGATCCGCAGCGCCGTCGCCGCCCTTTCGCGCATCTCGGGACTCTTGCCGTCCTTCCACAGAATCGCCGCGCAGCCTTCCACGGTGATCACGGAATAGACTGAGTTCTCCAGCATGTTCACCCGATCCGCGACACCGAGTGCAAGCGCGCCGCCTGAGCCGCCTTCACCGATGACGGTCGCAATGATCGGCGTCTCCAGCCTGCTCATCTCGAACAGATTACGCGCGATTGCTTCGCTCTGCCCGCGCTCCTCCGCACCGAGTCCCGCCCACGCGCCCGGCGTGTCGATGAACGTGATCACCGGCACGTGGAATTTCTCGGCGAGCTTCATCAGCCGCAGCGCTTTTCTGTACCCCTCGGGGTGAGCCATCCCGAAATTGCGCTTGAGATTCTCCTTGGTATCTCGGCCACGCTGGTGGCCGATCACCATCACCGTCTCGCCGTCGAGTCGCGCCCAGCCGCCCATGATCGCGGCGTCTTCACGAAAGGCACGGTCGCCGTGCAGCTCGATGAAGTCGGTGAAACAGAGACGCAGGTAGTCGTCGGTGAGCGGACGCTTGTTGCTACGCGCCACCTGCACGCGCTGCAGCGGCGTCAGGCTGCGATAGATCTCATCGCGCAGCTCGGCGAGCTTCTTCTCCAGCGGAAGGATCTCGTCGGTCACGTTGAGCGACTGCTCGTCCGCCATCTTCTTCAATTCGTCGATCTGTTTCTCGAGCTCGTAGATCGGTTTCTCGAACTCCAAAGTCGCAGTCGCCATCCGTGTCAGCTCCCGCGCACGAGGCGGACGCGCTCGTTGCCGAG
>JAQBPV010000071.1 GCA_028287345.1 Gemmatimonadota bacterium | reverse complement strand
TCAAATGATGAACCGCGCACGTAAGGGCTTTACCCTTATCGAGCTTTTGATCGTCGTCGTCATCATCGGCATTCTTGCCGCGATCGCGATCCCGAAGTTCGCGAACACCAAGTCGAAGGCGTACATCGCCGCGATGAAGTCGGATCTGCGTAACCTCGTGACGGCCGAAGAGTCGTTCTTCGCTGACTCGACCAATTACGTGACCTACGACACCACGAAGCTCAAGTTCAAGCCTTCGACGGGCGTCAACACCCCGACGATCGTTCCTGGCTCGGGCTACTGGTCTGCCACGATCACGCACACCCAGATCGCCAGCTTCAGCTGCGGTATCGGCGTCAACACGACCAACCCGATCGTCGGCACGGCTGGCGATGGCGAGCCGGCTTGTAAGTAACTCGCGACAATGGTCAGGGCGACATAACGACCTGACTGTCTGATAGCAGGAGAGAGGAGCGGCGCGCCAATCTGGCGCGCCGCTCTTCGCTTGTGGGTGCATTGAATTGGTGACGCGTTCTCCGCTCGTGCCGATAGACTCGAGCGCATGCCAACTCCAACCCCCTTCAATCGCGCGGGAATGACGGTCGTCGAAGTGCTGGTCGCATTGATGCTCGTGTCGATCGGCCTGCTGGGAATGGCCGGCAGTACAACGCTGGCCCTTCGCACCGCTCACGACGCCACGCAGCGGCGCGCTTCGATGCACCGCATCGTCAGTCGCCACTCTCAGCTCGCCGCATCGGGGTGCGCTGGGGCCAGAAGCGGAACTGCGATCGATAGCGCCCGCGACGTCACGGAAGCCTGGTACGTGACCGTACAGTCGAACGGCTTTGCGCTTGTCACGGACAGCGTCCGCTGGATGGGTGCGCGCGGACCGCACTCCTTCGTGCTCACGACTGCATTCCCATGCTGAGTCGCCGCGGAATGACGCTGGTCGAGCTCATCATCGCGGTGGTGCTGGCGGCGATCGTGCTTGGCGCCGCAACGGCGAGCTCACTCAGGCAGCAGCATTCCCACGCGAGTATTCTCTCGACGACGGATACTGACGCGCAGATTCGGGCGGCCACGCTGGTGATGGCTGGCCAGCTCGAGCTCCTCGATCCGCTCGCCGGAGATCTCGTTCAGGGAGAGGCGGACGACTCGGCAATACAGGTGCGCGCGCCCGTCGCGCAATCACTCGCCTGCAGGCGTGAGGTCGGCGCTGCCACGCTTCTGCCCGAGGTGCCGAGCACGATCGCACTTGGCGGCGTCGTGTCCGTGCCGCGCTCCGGCGACACGCTCTGGTGGCTGGCGGACAGCACGTGGCGCGCCGCGAAGGTCACGAGCGTCAACAGCGTCACGGTGGCATGCGGTCTCGTCCTGGGCTCGGGTCGCACAGTGCAGCTGATCCTGGGCGCCGCGGACACTATAGAGGCGGCATCGCCGATGAAGGTGACGCGTCAGACGCGGTACTCCATCTATCGCGCCAGCGACGGCACCTACCAGCTGGGCGTCCGCGAATGGAATGACTCCACGCATCGATTTTCGGCGCCTCAGCCGGTGGCCGGTCCGCTGCTGCCGCGCAGCGGCAGCCGACGATCGGGATTTCGGTACTTCGATGCGGCGGGTGTCGAGCTGACGTCAATCGCTGGCCCGATCGACGTCGCCGCAATCGCCCGCATTAGAATCTCCGCCCAGAGCGTGGTAGCCGTGCGAGGGAGCGTGCAGGACAGCGTTCGCGTCGATTCGGTGGATGTCGCGTTGCACCATGTGGTTGCGCACTGAGTCCGGCGTGCGCCGCAAGGGCGGGGCGTTGCTGATCGCGCTGGCCCTCCTCGCGCTCGGCGCAGCGTTGCTCGCCGGGACTTCGTCTGCGGCGAGGGCGGCTGCACGCGCGGAGTCCTCGCGGGAGGCGCAGGTGTTGGCGGCGGCGGAGGTGCGGGTGGCCTTGGCGGAATTCCTGACCGGTTGGGGTGGCGTTCACGACGCGTTGGCGGTTGGGTCGGAGATGGCCGATACGGTGGGACCGCGTCGACGCGGGTTTGGGGGCGCGTTGGTACAGACGCGCATGCGTCTGCTGCGGCTCACGAGTGCCCGGTTCGTTCTCGCGGCCGATTGCCAAGTGGGGCCAGACGATGCGGTGCAGGCGCGCCGGCGCGCGTATCTCCTTTTGGAGCGCGCACTTCAGATTGACAGCACGGCGCCGATACTCCCTCCGGCACCGATCACACGATGGGGTCTCGCCGGCCTGTACTAGTGTGCCGAGAGAGGCGACAGAATGTGTTGCATGAGTGGAGCAGGTGACGTGGATCACACGGGGTCAAGAGCCCTGTTGTTACCATCGGCCCGGTCCGGTCGTGTGTTCGGTACGAGTGACCGGACGCACGGTTACTATGCCCGATCGACCGGGGTCAAACAGCGGGTCGATTCGCATGTAAGTGCAAGCAAGGCCGATTTATAGAGGGCCTCGCTTAAAGCCTATTGACAAGTGTCCCAGAGTGGCTCATCTTCGGCCTCTCTTCGATACTTCCTCGTCTTATTTGGACGCGGTGGCCGCCAAACACCCTTCTGGCTCACCGTTCCCAACCACTCCGAATCTCACAATGGCACTGTTTGGTCGAAACAAAACCACGGTCGGCCTGGACATTGGTTCGGGTCTGATCAAGGTCGCAGTGATCGATCACTCCAAGAGTGAACCGGAGCTGGTGCGCGTTGCCGTGGTCCCCTTGCTCGCCGACGCCATCGTCGAAGGCGAAATCATGGATCCGGGCATCGTTGCCGAAGCGATCCAGGGCGCCCTTGCCGCCGCGGATGTCAAGACGACGCAAGTCGTTACGGCCGTCGGCGGGCGCGACGTCATCATCAAGAAGATCCAGATCGAGCGCGTGAAGGAGCAGCAGGCGCGCGAGTTGATGCGCTGGGAGGCCGAACAGCACGTGCCGTTCGACATGGAGTCGGTCGAGCTGGACTTCCAGATCCTCGACCCGCATGCCGACGGCGTGGAGATGAGCGTCCTGCTCGTCGCCGCCAAGCGCGAGCTGATCGAGTCGAAGATGCGCATCCTCACCGACGCTGGCCTCGATCCCGCCCTCGTGGACGTCGACGCCTTCGCGCTCCACAATGCCTTCGAGGTCAACTACCCCGACGCCATGACGGGGGTGGTCGCACTGGTCAACATCGGCCACGAAGTCACCAACATCAACATTCTCGACGAAGGCGTCCCTATCCTGACCCGGGACATCACCGTCGGTACGCGTCGTTTCCGTGAAGACCTGCAGCGTGAGCGCGGTCTGTCGGCAGATGAGGCGCAGCAGCTGTTGCAGGGCTACGATCGCTCCGAGCATCTCGATGCGGTGCTCGAGGGTCGCGGCGAGGAAATCGCCGTGGGCATCGAGCGCGCGGCCGCGTTCCTCGCGTCGTCGTCGCGCACGGGTGGGCAGGTGCGCGCGATCTACACCTGCGGTGGCGGTTCCAGAATTCCCGGGCTCACCGACGTCCTCGCCGATCGGTTGCGGCTTTCCGTCCAGCAGGCGAACCCGCTGGTGAACCTGAAAGTTCGTGACGGCGCGTTGAACAGCCTCGTCACGGATGAAGTCGCACCCCTCCTGATGCTTCCCATCGGGTTGGCGCTGCGGCAGGTGGCGTGAGAGAGGCCACGCGATGATCGAGATCAATCTACTCCCCGGTGCACGCCGCAAGGCGCGTCGCGGAGGCGGCAGCACGGTAGACATTGCGGCGTCCATCGCGTCGATGCGCGAGCGTATCCGGGAGCCATGGCTCATCGGCGGCGCTGCGGTCACCATCGTCGCGCTTGCCGCCGTCGGCGTACTCTACCTCCAGCAGTCGAAGCGCGAGACGGCGCTCGACGACTCCCTGCAGAAGGCCGTGCAGGATTCGACGCGCTACTCGTCCGTGCTCCGTGAGCACGACAAGGCGGAAGCGCGTCGCGACACGGTGTTGCGGTCGCTCAACCTCATTCGCGCCATCGACGACGACCGGTTCATCTGGCCGCACGTCATGGACGAGGTGAGCCGCGCGCTGCCGCCCTACACCTGGCTCGTCTCGATGGGATTCTCGGGAGTCGGACAGGCACAGGCACCGGTGACCACCGTCGCGGCGCCAGCGGCCGACAGTACGCCGGCCGGCGGCCGGAAGAAGCGCCGCGCCATCAGCACGCTGGTCCCGCGCGATACGATCCGCGTGCGACTCGTCGGCAACACCGTCGACATCCAGTCGCTCACGCGTTTCATCCGCCAGCTCGAGGCGTCGCCCTTCCTGGAGCAGATCCAGCTGGCCAAATCCGAGCGCGCGAATGACAACGGTAAAGAAGTCACGCAGTTCCAGCTCGACATGCTCTACTCGCGCCCCGATCCGGCGATGATGAAGCGCGTTCCGCTCGCCGTGTCGGTGAGGTAGCCCATGGCCATCCTGCCAACCAACAAGCGCGACCGAATCTTCGGCATCACCGGCGTCGTCGCCGTACTGCTGGTCGTCGCCTACTACATGTACGTCTGGGATCCGAAGCGTGAGGAGCTGAACGCAAGTCAGCTGCGTCTCGATTCGTTGCAGGTCATCAATCAGCGCGCCAAGGCGGAGCTCGCGCAGGGCAAGACGAACGAGCTCAAGACGGAAGCTGAGCGCCTCACGCAGGACCTCGCGGTCATGCGTCTGCTCGTGCCGACCAACAATGAAGTGCCCGTACTGCTCGATCAGGTCTCGACGGCGGCGCGTCGCGCGGGGCTCGAGATCTCCGACGTCCAGCCGTTGCCGTCGCTCGCCGGTGACCAGTACGAAGCCTACAAGTACCGCCTGAGCGTGCGTGGCGCCTATCACCAGATCGCGTCGTTGCTGACGAACATCGGCACGCTGCAGCGTATCGTCGCACCGATCAACCTTTCGCTCACGCCCGCGGCGAACGATCCACGCGTTGCAAAGAAGGACAGGATCCAGAATCTCGAGGCGCGCTTCGAGATTCAGACCTACGTCGCACGCGCGCCGCTGCCACCTGCGCCGGTGAAGGGAACGCCGACGACAGGCATCACTGTGCCGAAGCCGGGAGAGAAATAGTGATCGCGCACCACACACCGCGCGGCGCAGCATCGCACGGGCACACCGCCCGCCGCTGTGCGCAGCTCGCCACGATCATCGCGCTCGTCGCGAGTGGCGCTGCGTCACTGCCGGCGCAGCGCATACCAGATATCAATGGGCCCAAGCGAGCCGCGCAGAAAGCGGCTGACGCCACGAACGCAAACATCTCCGCACAGACCGGACAGGACCTTCCGGCGCGTCGCGGCACAGCTGCGCCGGCGTCGGGACCGGGGAGCACGGGTGCGAAGCAGGCCGAAGCCACAGGCAACGTCCCGACCACGCTCCCGCCCGGATCAATGGCACCTGTTACGCGTGAAGTCTTCACGTATGAGCTCGATTCTCGGCGCGATCCGTTCTTCTCGCTGATCCTTACCGAAGACCTTCGTCCGTTGCTCTCGGACCTCAAGCTCGTCGGGATCCTGTACGAAGCGTCCGGTCGCCGGAGTGTCGCCATCATGCGCGACATCCTGACCAACGCGCAGTATCGCGTAAATGCCGGCATGTCGCTTGGCCGGATGCGCGTGGCCCAGATCAAGCCGCGCGCAGTGATCTTCACGGTTGACGAGTTCGGACTCAGTCGTCAGGACTCGCTGGTGTTGGTTGATTCTTCAAAGGTGAGGATTAGATGAAGCCAGTCCTGGCGGTCATCGTTGCTTCGGCCCTCGTGCTTGGGCCGAGCGCCCAGCCGGCCGCGGCCCGCCCGGCCGAGGGTTCGGTTACGTCCCTCAGCATCATTCCGGTCTCCGGAAAGGCGGAAGTCGTAATCGGAGTCGCGGGCGGTCTCGAGGTGCGTGACTTCACGCTCCGCAGCCCCGATCGCATCGTACTCGATCTCGCGGGTGCGTCACTCGGCATGTCCTCGCACGGATACGATCGCGTATCGCGTGGCGGCATCAGCGACGTGCGCTACTCGCAGTTCCGTAAGGGAACGGTGCGCGTGGTGGTCTATCTCGACGGACCACGCTCTTATCAGATCTCTCGCACCGAAGGCGAAGTACGCGTCGCCGTCACGGTGCCGGCCGGCGCGCAGTTCGCCGCATGGCACATTGGCGATGGCAGCATGCCCGACGTACGCACCGCTGCAGCGCAGAAGACGCCAGAGCGGATGGTCGAGAACACCCCCGTCACGCTCGCGAACAATCGCGCCGCCGGCGAGCCCGCCTCTGGTCCTGACCGCGCCATCGATCGTGCCGTTGCGGACAACGCGCGTGAAGCGCGCGAGACCGACACTCGCCCGATGCGCACGAACGTGCAGCAGCAGGTGCAGACACCGGTGCAGCAGCAGGCGCAGCAGCGCTCGCAGCAGCCGCGCATCACCGTGATCTATCAGGGCTCGGACATCCGCGACGTGCTCGCGGCGTTCGCCTCCTTCTCCGGCCGCACGATCATTCCGAGCAACAACGTCGGCGCGCTCAAGGTCGACGCGGAAATCAAGGATCAGCCGTGGGACGTCGCGCTGCAGGCCATCCTGGCCGCGCAGGGCCTGGCCGCCACGGAAGACGCGAACGGCATCATCATCGTCGACACGCAGGACCGCATCGCGGCCCGCGCGCAGACCGAGCCGCTCGCCACGCGCATCGTTCGCCTCAACTACCAGCGCGCAACGCCGGTCGGTGAGCAGATCCGCCAGCGTCTGTTGCAGTGCATCCCGAACGCCTCTGGCGCCGGCGGCACGAACACGTCACCGCCGGCATCGCCGTCGGCTCCGCCCATCGGGCAGCCGCCCTCTGGTGGAGTGTCGCAGTCGTCGCCGGCATCTGCCGCCGCCCCTGCGGGCGCCGTCTCACCGGGTTCCACCTGCAGTGGACGCGGCAGCGTGTCGGCCGATGAGGAGACGAACAGCATCAGCATCACGGCGCCGGTGAGTGTCGTCGACGATCTCGTCGCGCTGGCTGCCTCGCTCGACCTGCGCCAGCCGCAGGTCAACATCAAGGGCAAGATCGTCCTGGTGAACCGCACCGACCTCGACGCACTTGGCATCAAGTACGATCTCGGCTCGGCGCAGCAGTTCTTCAGCAACGTCATTCAGCGTTCGGATTCCGCCGGCAACGTCGGCAGCCCGAACGATCCGCCGCGCGTGCTGCTGGGTGGCAACACGGTGTCGGCCATCGCGAACGCCTCGGGCAACGTGCCGGGCGCCGCGCTCCGCCTCATCTACTCCACGGCACTCGGCAACTTCGACTTCAGCACCTTCCTCGACGCCTTGCAGGAAGTGAATCTGCTCGACGTCCAGGCGGAGCCGAGCGTCACGATCATCAACAACAAGACGGCCGACCTCACGTCGGGCGTGCAGGTTCCCTTCGTGCCACTCGTCAGCAGCGGTGGTTCGGGAACGTCGCTCACCGGGCCGGTGACGGTGGAGCGCGTGCAGACGGGTGTGCGCCTGTTGGTAACGCCGAGCGTGACGAACAATCGCCAGATCCTCATGCACGTCGAGGTCACCAACTCCGACGTGAGCTTTACGAACAACGGTACGCTGATCGACAACAACAGCACCAAGAACGACGTGTTGGTCGCCGACGGACAGACGGTCGTCATCGGTGGCCTCACGCAGACGAGTGTTCGCGTCACGAAGTCGGGCATTCCCCTGCTCGTGGATCTGCCGTTCATCGGACGGCTCTTCGGCTACACAACGAGACAGGAGCAACGTCGCGACCTGCTCATCCTCATCACGCCTCACATCATCGATGAGGGGCAGTCTACCGAGGCGGTGCGGCGCTAGCCGCACCGTGGAGCATACATGACAACTATCAAGTCTTACCCGCGCCTCGCGGCGCTCGCCATCGGCGTATCGTTGATCGTCAGTTGCGATACGCGCCTTCCCACGCAGGCCGGTGGTGCAGGCGATGACTTCACTCGTCCCAACGTGAGGCTCACGCTTACACCCGGTCCGGGAACCACAGTGGACGCCAGCGCGACGGCGAGTGTCTCTCTCGTCGCGACCGACGACCAGGGTATCTCGTCCATCGTGACGACGGTGCGCAACGGCGCGCAGGTCCTGGGTGCGGACAGCGTTACGCTCAGTCCATCCCAGAAGACCAGCACGCGTGTCATTCCACTCCAGCTCATCGGGCTCGCGAACGGCACCAAGGTGACCGTGCGCACGACAGTCACCGACATCGGCTTCAATACACGGGTCGATTCGCTGGTCCTCACGGTTACCGACACCATCGACTTCACGAAGCCCAAGCTGGTATTCAACGCGCCCACGGCAGGCGGCAAGGTGAATGTCGGTGATTCGTTATTCGTGTCTGCGCACCTCACGGATAACAACGGCCTCAAGTTCGTGACGTTCTCCGCTGTGTCGCCCCGCGGTGTTCCGGGACTCGGCACGGCTGATACGGTCATTCGCTACCCGTCGGTAACAGCGCCGAGCGTCGGCGGCAGCTTCGCACCCGGCGTGCGCGACACCACGATCACGCGCTTCCTCAGGGTCGCGACGCCCATCGACACGATCACCGATACGCTGATCGTCTCGGGCATCGTCGGCGACCGGGCAGGCAATGTCGACACGACGCGCATCAGGGTCTTCGTCGTCAGCGGTCCGAGTGTCATCTATCTCAGTCCCGTACCGGGCGACAGCGCGATCGCCGGCGCCGGCTTGACGGTGTCGATCCAGGCCTCACATGCGATCGGCGTGGCGAGCCTCGGCTTCCGCGTCCAGGGCGATCCGTCGTGGCCGACCAAGCTCGATACCACGGTAGTCTTCTCGCTGGCAACTCCGTTGAAGGTCGCGATTGCGACCGCGACGATTGCGATCCCGGCGAACGCGCCGCCGAAGTCGCTCATCACCATCTCGGCCATCTCCAGGGACGTGAACGGTGAAGACGGCTCGTCGTCGCCCATCACGATTGCAGTACGCGCCGGTCTGCCGCCTGGACCTCGCGTCACGCAGTCCGTTCCGGCGCGTCTCGAGGTCACCGATTCCGTCACCATCACTGCACTTGGCAACGGCCTTACGTACGTCGGCGTCGAGCTGCGTGATCAAGCTGGAGTCCTCATCCGACGCGACAGCGTGGCACTTACGCCGCCGTTCCCGTCGACGTCGGTGATCAGCATGCCGCTCAGCCTGCCGGCATCCGCGCAGGGCAAGCGTGTCTCTGTCATCTCGTTCGCGTACGATCAGGGAGGCCGTATCGGCTACTCCCTGCGGGCAGGCGCAACGACACCGCAGTCGAACGTCAGCGCGGCGTTCGCGGACACTTCGCTCGTGGTGTTCGGCAAGACGTATGCGCTCCCGGCCAACCGCAACGGCACCATCGCCGATCTGATGGTGGACGCGTCGCGCGGCAACGTCTTCCTCTCCAACATCAACTTCGGACGTCTCGAGGTGTGGGAGAAGTCGACGAATACGTTCGCGTCGCAAGGCATCGTCGTTGGGTCGCAGCCATGGGGCATGGCCCTGTCACGCACGGCGCCGGGCAAGGACACGATGTACGTCGCGAACTCGGGCGGCACGAACCTGAGCCGCGTGTTCATCGGCACCTCGTCGGCCGGCATGAAGGAGGATCTCAACAATCGTCTCGTGACGAGAGCCTCGTACATGTTCCAGCTGACAGAAGTGCGCGATCCCTCCACCGGGAAGATTCGCATCACGACGAGTCTTCCGATCATCTTCTCGGACCGTCCGCAGTACGTGGAGCAGAGCATAGCTGGACGTCTCTACGTCTCGACCAAGCCGACGGTTACGGCGCCCAGGGGCACGGTCCGCTACATGGATCCTGCCGCACCGGCGCCGGATGAGCGCTTCATTCTCGACTTCGCGTACAGGGGTTCCGATCCGAATTCGTGGGTCATCGCGAACCTCGACAGGATCTTCGTCACGCCGGCGCCGGCGACCAGCACCGCGAACGACGTGCTGACGCTGTGTGACCATCCATCGGGAAGCACGGCGGCGATGACGTGCGTCAGCACCTCGAACGGCATCCTCGCGACCATCCAGGCGCTTCAGCTTTCCGTGCCCACGACGGACGTCGACTACGCCGTCAACATCGACTTCAATTCGCTCGGCCTCACGGACACCACGTTCGTGGCTGCGAGCGGCGACGGAAAGTGGATCACGTTCGGCGAAGGCAACACCGGAAGGACTGCCCGTAACTTCATCCTTCAGGATGACGGCTCGGTTCCGGATCGCCCCTCGTTGATATCTGGCTCGCTCAACGTGCTCGACCTGATCAGCAACCAGTCGGATCAGATCTTCGGTGTCGCTCTCGACAAGACCGGCAAGACGCTCGGCGTGCACGGAACGGAGACGTCCTTCTCCGCCATCACCTTCCCGTTCACGCAGCGACTGCAGGGCAAACGGTCTACATTCGCCACCGGTGCGGGCATCGCGTTCCATCCGAACGCCGATGGTCCTGGGACGGCGAATCCGATGGAGCGACTCGCCTTCGTGGCATCGGCCAACGGAACGATCGAGGCGGTGGACATCGCGTACTACGACTTCGTCCGCGGCGCACTGGCGACCAAGTTCAATCTCTACGGTCCGCTGCGTTCGTCGCTGCCCTTCCCGGGCGATGCGCCATCAGTGTTGTTCAAGCTCTTCGGACTTTCATCGAAGGGATTGGTGGTGATCGACGTAACTGCCGCGGATCTCCTCCCGGGACCATGACAGTGAAGCCGACAGGCTGATAGTTTGAAAGCAGCGAGCCCGGCCAGTCGCCGGGCTCGTTTGTTTGGTACCCTGGCAGCTGACTTCTCGATGCTGCGGACAGTGCCGGTGCAACTGCAAGAGTTCACACGGATTGACACGGAACCGGAACTGCCGCGGATTCCCGCGGATACGGGCGGAAAGAAATAAAAACCAAAACAAAACGAATGCATCGAGTGGTTCCGTCGTATCAGCGTAAATCCGCACAATCCGTGCAGATCCGTGTGCGCTGTTCGGTTGATCTTCTGATTTTCATCTTCTGATGCTGATCTTCAGTTCGTTGATCCCTGTATACCGCTTTCCCAGACCATGATCCGATTCACCACTGCGGGCGAATCCCACGGCCAAGCCCTCATCAGCGTCCTCGAGGGAATGCCGGCTGGTGTGCCGCTGCTGGCCGAAGATGTCAACACGGAGCTCGCACGCCGGCAGCAGGGATACGGACGTGGGCGCCGCATGCAGATCGAGCGCGATACCGCCGAGCTGCTCTCCGGCGTGCGCGCCGGTGAGACACTGGGCAGCCCGATCTCGATGCTCATCCGCAACCGCGACTGGGCGAACTGGCTGGAGATCATGGATCCCGCGCCGCGTGAGGGCGATGCCGCCGGCCCGCGCCGCCGCGCCGTAACGCGCGTGCGACCCGGACACGCCGACCTCACGGGGATTCTCAAGTACGATCGCGACGACGCGCGCGACATCCTCGAGCGCGCCTCCGCACGCGAGACGACCGCGCGCGTGGCCGCGGGCGCCATCGCCAAGCGGCTGCTCGCCGAGCTGGGCGTCACCATCGGCAGCCATCTGGTGCACCTGGGCGGCGTCGATGCGGTGCGTCCAACCGAGATGCCGAGCGACCTCAATGCCGCGTCGGACGAGTCGCAGCTGCGCACGCTGGACGCCGACGCCGAGCGTGTCATGATCGAGCGAATCGACGCGGCGAAGAAGGAGGGCAATACGCTCGGCGGTATCTGCGAGGTGGTCGTCGACGGGCTGCCCGTGGGCCTCGGCTCGCACGTCTCGTGGGACCGCAAGCTCGACGGACGTCTCGGCGCGGCGATGATGTCCATCCCCGCCGTAAAGGGCGTGGAGATCGGCATGGGCTTCGGTGCAGCACGTGTCACCGGCGCCCAGGTGCACGACGAGATCGAGCCGGCGCCGGGACGCGCTCGCGCTGGCGGCGTACGTCGGCCGACGAACAACGCCGGCGGATTGGAAGGTGGGATGACGACCGGCGAGCCGCTCGTCATCAAAGTGGCCATGAAGCCGATCAGCACTCTCATGCGACCCCTTGGCACCGTAGATATGGCCACCGGCGAAGCCGCCAAGGCCACTGCGGAACGAAGCGACGTCACGGCGGTACCGGCCATGGGGGTGATTGCCGAGGCGATGGCGGCGCTCGTCCTTGCGGATGCAATGCTCGAGAAGTTCGGTGGAGATTCCCTCACCGAAGTCCAGCGGAACCTCAATGCCTACCTTTCGCACCTCGCAGCCCGGCTCGGCAGCTGATCCGGCCAGGCCGCACTTCGTGCTCGTCGGTCTCCCCGGGTCGGGGAAGAGCACCGTGGGGATGCTGCTCGGACAACAGCTCAACCGGCAATTTCTCGATTTCGATGTCGAGATTGCCCGTCGGGAAGGAATGACGATCGCGGAGATCTTCGCGCAGCGCGGCGAACCGGCCTTTCGCGAGATGGAGCGCAAGCTCACGCGCGAATGCGCCGAGCTGGGAAGCATGGTGCTCGCGCCGGGCGGTGGGTGGGTGACGCAGCCAGATGTCGTCGCGCTGCTTCGGCCGCCGGCAGTGGTGATCTACCTTCGGGTCACGGCGGCGACAGCCCTGAAGCGGATGGGTGCGTCGGCGACGGGACGTCCGTTGCTGGTCCGGCCCAATCCGTCCGGCGAGTTGGGGCGACTTCTGGAGACGCGCCGTTCGGCGTACGAGACGGCGGATCTGGTGGTGGACGTGGAACGTCTTGTGGCGCAAGAGGTTGCGTATTACATCGCCTCGCGGCTACCTCCGGTTTGAGGGGTGGATTTGCCTCAAAAACCGCCAGACGGTTGACGGGCCCACTACCTTAGAGCGAGTATCGCCGCCCACCATGGTTCGTCGCACTCCTGCGACGGTCCCAACGCGTCCTTCTCTGGTCTTCCGTGAGGTGGACCCGTCGCGAGGAAGCGGTGTCAGACGGGTAGCCAGGATGCCACTTGGCGCGGGAAAGACCTTATCCTGCGACGGTGGCCGCACGAGGAGACATGACGATTCGCGTTCTTGGGCCGCACGAGCGAGGCCGATTTGCCACAGAGGCCTGGGGGCATCTGCTGGCGCTCGCCGGTGCAGGAGCGCTCAACCCCGCGGAGCTCGAGCAGGTGATCGAGCGGGCGATGCTGCAGTTCGACGGCCGCATCGCGCTGGACGACCTGCGATCGATGATGGAGGGAGCCGGGTTCGATGATCCCGGCGCCGCGGCGGATACTCAGACCGTACACTAGAAATGGCAGCCGCAAAGAAGACGACAACCAAGCGGGCCGCGGCAAAAAAGACCGCCGGCACCGCAAAGAAGACCGCCGCGAAAAAGGTGGCGGGCGGCCGCGCCAAAAAGGCGGCCGTCGTAGAAGAGGAGTACCCGGACGAGCCGGCAGGAACCACGTCGCTCGTCATCGTCGAGTCGCCGGCCAAGGCGAAGACGATTGGCAAGTATCTCGGCCGAGCCTATCGGGTGAAGGCGACGGTTGGGCACATCATGGATCTGCCCGAGAAAAAGCTTGGCATCGACATCGACCACGGCTTCGAGCCGGAGCTGGTGCCGATCCCGGGAAAGGAAAAGACGATCGCCGACATCAAGCTCGCAGCGAAGAACTCGAAGGAAGTGTTCATCGCGACCGATCCTGATCGTGAGGGTGAGGCAATCGCGTGGCATGTGGCGGAGCAGATCAAGCCGAAGCGCGGGGTGTCCAACATTCCCGTGCGGCGCGTGCTCTTTCACGAGATCACGAAGGACGCCGTGCAGCACGCCATCTCACAGGCTGGTGCGATCGACGACAAGAAGGTCGAGGCGCAGCAGGCGCGCCGAGTGCTCGACCGTCTCGTGGGCTACAAGGCGAGCCCGGTGCTCTGGAAGACCGTGAAGAAGGGCATTTCGGCCGGCCGGGTGCAGACAGTTGCACTACGGCTGATCGTGGAGCGTGAGCGCGAGATTCGCGCGTTTAATCCGGTGGAGTACTGGTCCATCGAGGCGCAGTTGGAAAAGGCGGGACAGCGCTTCACCGCCAAGCTCCACCAGATCGACGGCAAGAAGGCCGAGATCCACAACGAGAGTGAAGCGTCGCGCATCATCTCCGACCTCGAAGGTCGCAAGACGTTCGGCGTCACGGAGGTCAAGCGTCGCGAGCGGCGCAAGAATCCGTCGGCGCCGTTCACGACATCCACGCTGCAGCAGGAGGCGGCGAAGAAGTTGTCGTTCGGCTCCAAGCGCACGATGCGCGTGGCGCAGGATCTGTACGAGGGTATCGAGATCGGGCCGGAAGGCGCGGTGGGTCTCATCACGTACATGCGTACCGACTCCACGCGTGTCGCCGAAAGTGCAGCGACTACGGCGCGTGAGTATCTGCGCACGTTGTTCGGCAAGGAATTCCTCGCCGACAAGATTCAGCTCTACGAGAGTGGCAAGGCGAAGAACACGCAGGATGCGCATGAAAGCGTGCGTCCCACGGATCCGACGCGTCGTCCGGATGATATTCGTCGCCACCTGAGCCCCGATCAGTACAAGCTCTATCAGCTCATCTGGCAGCGCTTCATGGGCTCGCAGATGGCGCCCGCCGTGTTCGACACCACCACGGTGGACTTCGACATTCCGGCGAAGGAGCAGCCGCACATCGGGCGTCGCTCGTATCTGTTCCGCTCGACAGGCAGCATCATCAAGTTCCAGGGCTTCCTTGCCCTGTATCGCGAGACGCGGGAAGAGGGCGACTCGAAGGCGCTGGAAGACGAGAACGAGCTGCCGGTCGTCGACGTGGGCGAGAACGTTCCCGTCGAATCGATTACGCCGGCACAGCACTTTACCGAGCCGCCTCCGCGCTTTTCGGAAGCGAGCCTCGTGAAGGAGCTCGAGCGACTCGGCATCGGCCGTCCGTCGACATACGCGAGCATCATCAGCGTGCTGGCGGATCGTCGCTACGTGAATCTCGAACAACGGCGCTTCTTCCCCACCGAGCTTGGCGAGACCGTCGAGAAAGTGATGGTCAAGCAGTTCCCCGACATCTTCAACGTCGACTTCACGTCGGGAATGGAGCTCGAGTTGGACAAGGTGGAAGAAGGGGAGCTCAGTTGGCGCAACGTACTCGCCGACTTCTGGGGTCCGTTCGACAAGTCGCTCAAGAACGTGCAGTTCGGCGCGCTCATCGCCGTCGCGCATGATCTGTCCGCCCTGGAGCATGAGCGTTGCCCCATCGACGGTGGAAAGCTCGAGCCCCGCGGTGGGTTCTTCGGGCCGTTCCTCGCGTGCGAGAATCACCCGAAGAACTGCACGTACACGCGCCCCCTCAAGGGCGAGAAGGCGAAGCCGAAGATGACCGACATCCCGTGTCATCTGTGCGGCGAGCCGATGGTGGTCCGCCAAGGTCGCAGCGGTGAGTTCCTGGGCTGCAGCACTTTCCCGAAGTGCCGTGGTACGCGCTCCATGCCGACGGGTGTATTCTGCCCGAAGGATGGCGGGGAGCTGGTGGAGCGCCGGTCCAAGAAGCGCGGAACGGCATTCTACGCGTGCTCGAACGAGACGTGCGACTTCGTGGCGTGGAACAAGCCCGTGGCGGAGGTCTGTCCCGAATGCGCCTACGTGGGCGCCGAGATGAAATTCACCAAGGCGCGCGGCGATTTCAGGAAGTGCCTCAAGTGCGGCAACGAATGGGACGTGCCGCAGCCCGCTGAACCGCTGGACGCGGTGCTCGCGGGTTAACCCTTAGGGCAAGAGGGCCGATACTCGATGACGGGGCGGGCGCGCGAGCGCTCGCCCCGTCACCATTTACCGAATCTTCGCATGAAAAGCTGGACCGTTCGCGGGCGCATCATCGGCGCATTCGGCACCGTCGTCACGATCATGGCGGTGCTGGGCGCCATCAGCTTCGTCCAGTTGAGCGAGATTCGCCGGCAGGCGAAGCTGCTGCAGGGAGATGTACTCCCCGGACTCTTTCTCTCGGCCCAGGGGAGCGCGCAGGCGAAGGACCTCCTCGCCGATGTCATCACACAATCGGTGACGACCAACGAGGCCGAAAGACAGCGCGCGCATGATGCCGTCGACCGCGCACTCACCGAGGCAGCCCGCTCGGAGCAGCTCTACCGCGCGAACGGCCTGTCGGACGAGGATCGGCAGGCGTCGGACCTGGCGCTCGCGGCACGTACGAAATTCGCGCAGCTGTATGCGACAGCCGTCGCCGACAAGAAGCTCGACGCCGCTGAGGTGACTGACCTCCTGCGCCCCGCGATCGAGAAATACATCGCCGCGTCGGATTCGCTGTTCGAGCTCAATCACCGCGAGGGTGACGTGACCGCCAGCGGAATTCTCGGCCGCGTGTCGACTACCGAGTGGACCCTCGTTCCCGCGATCATCCTTGCCACACTCGTCGCGATTGCCTTCGCGTGGGTGGTGGTCGGCATCATCGAGAAGGGATTCGCCCGACTGATGTCCGTCACGGCGATCATGAGTGCGGGAGACTTCCGGCAGCGCGTCGACATTGCGCAGCGCGACGAGCTGGGCATGCTCGGCGAGGGCATCAACAAGATGGCGGACGATCTCACAGGTCTCATCGGCCAGGTGCAGCAGTCCGGCATCCAGGTGAACAGCTCGGCCACCGAGATCGCCGCGACGTCGAAGCAGCAGCAGGCGACGGCGACGGAGATCGCCGCGACGACATCGGAAGTCGGCGCGACGGCGTCGCGCATTTCGGCGACGTCGAAGGAGCTGGCCCGCACGGTGGAGGAAGTCTCCGAAGTGGCGACGCAGACGTCACTGTTGGCCCAGAGTGGTCAGGGCGGACTGCAGCGCATGGAAGCGTCGATGCACCAGATCGGCGAGGCGTCGAACCTGATCAACTCGCGCCTGGCGCTGCTGAGCGAGAAGGCGGCGAACATCGGCATGGTGGTGACGACGATCAACAAGGTCGCCGATCAGACGAACCTCCTGTCGCTCAACGCGGCGATCGAAGCGGAGAAGGCGGGCGAGCACGGACGCGGCTTTGCCGTAGTCGCTCGCGAGATTCGTCGGCTCGCCGATCAGACGGCCGTCGCCACCTTCGACATCGAGCAGCTCGTGAAGGAGATGCAGTCGGCAGTGTCGGCTGGCGTCATGGGAATGGACAAGTTTTCCGAGGAAGTGCGTCGCGGGGGCGAGGCCGTCGGCATCGTCACGACGCAGCTGTCGGAGATCATTCACCAGGTGCAGACGCTCACGCCGAGCTTCGATGCGGTGAATGAAGGTGTGCAGTCGCAGTCGATCAGCGCGCAACAGATCAGCGATGCGTTGGCGCAGCTGAGCGTCGCCGCGCAGCAGACGGCCGACTCGCTTCGGCAGTCGAACACGGCGATCGAGCAGCTGAACGACGCAGCACGCGGCCTGCAGAGTGGCGTGTCCCGATTCACGCTCGCCGCCTGAACCGGCGTGTCGCGCGATGTCCTCTATCTCGTGATTCGGCTCGGTGCGGATCGCTATGCCATCGACACCGCAGCAGTGATCGAAGTGCTGCCGCTCGTCCGCCTGAAGGCGCTGCCGGGCGGACCCGTGGGCGTGGCAGGCGTGATGAATTTCCGCGACAGTGCGGTGCCGGTGGTTGACCTCAACCTGCTCGCCGTCGGGGTGCCGACGCCGCCGCGTCTCACCACGCGCATCGTCGTCGTTCGCTATGAAGAGGAAGCCAGTATGCTCGGCCTGTTGGTTCCCGAGGCCGCGGAGGCGCTGCGATTCGACGCCGATGCGTTCGTCGACGCCGGCATCGCGACGAACGGCGCGCGCTATCTCGGCGCAGTGCTCACCACGCCGGACGGCGTCGTTCAACGCGTGACGGTGTCCGAGCTGCTCACCGCGGACCTGCGCGATGCGCTCTTTCGCCAGACGACGTCCGCATGACTGCCGTACCGATCGACGCGCCCGATATCATGGCGCAGATCGAACGAGCGCTCTATGATCGCATCGGTCTCGACGCGTCGACGGTCGGCAGCTCGCTCGTGCATCGCGCCGTGTATCGGCGAATGCACGCCCGGGGCGTCGCCAGTGTCGTAGACTATGCCTGGCGACTGGCTGCGGAAGTGATCGAGATGCAGGAGCTCGTCGAGGAAGTCGTCATTCCGGAGACGTATTTCTTTCGCGAGCCAGAAGCGCTCGATGCCGTGGCGCGCCGAGTGTGCGCGGCGTCGCCGCGTGCGTCGGAAGAATTGCCGGTGCGCATCCTCAGCGCACCATGCTCGACGGGTGAAGAACCGTACTCCATCGCGATGACGCTGGTCGCCGCGGGCGTTGCGCCGAGCGGAATAGCGGTCGACGCGTTGGACGTGAGCGAGAACGCCGTGCGCCGAGCACGCGCGGCCATCTATCGCGGCGGATCGTTCCGCGGCGACATGCAGCCTTGGCGCCGGCATTTCCACGAGACCAAACACGGACTCGCACTGAACGCCGACATCACGGCACTCGTCCGCATCGTGCGCGGCAATCTCCTCGATCCGGAGTTTCGTACCCCGCGCAGTGCATACGACTACGTCTTCTGCCGCAACCTCCTCATCTACTTCGACGCCGACACACAGTCGCGCGTCCTGACGATGCTCACGAGTCTCCTCGCGCCCGACGGAATTCTCGTGGTCGGCGCAGCGGATACCTTCGCCGTTCGTCGCGCAGGGTTCGTTCCCGTGCCGGGCGCAGAGCGCAGCTTTCTCTTTCACCATCGCCCCGCGGATGCCGTCGATCTCATTGCCGCGCCACCAGTGCCGCGGACCAAGGTCGTCGCATCGCGTGTGAAGCAGCGGTTGGTGGCAACCACGCCGCGCGTGTCCAAGCCGTCGTCGCGCCTTCAGCCCGTGGCTGCGCCGTCAGTCGTTGCGGTGCCCGGACGACAACACATCGACGAGATTGCGCGCTTGGCCGACGCTGGGCGACTCGCCGACGCTGTCAGGCTCGGCGAGGTGGCCATGAGTGCCCACGACGCGAGTGCCGATCTGCTCGCGCTCATGGGCACCACGTACGATGCGATCAATGAGCAGAGCCGCGCGGAGGCGTGCTATCGTCGGGCGCTGTACCTGGAGCCGTCGCACGCTGACGCGCTGCTGCATCTGGCGCTGCTGATGGAGCGTCGCGGCGACGCCGCGGCCGCCACCAGGCTTCGCACTCGCGCGCGCCGCACACTCGACGGTTCGAAGGGCGCGCCATGAGTGACGTCGCCCGCATGCAGCGCGAGCGACCGCTCGACGACGAAGCCATCGCCAGCGCGACGGCGCACTATGCGTCGCTAATCGAGCGGCCGAGGACGGACTTCTCGTCGGTGCTCGTGTTCCGGTTGGGTACCGAGTGGCTGGCGTTCCCCACGGCGAGCCTCGACCGCGTGGCGGATGCGACGGTCGTGCACTCGCTGCCGCATCGGCGTCGCGGCGCGACGGCGGGCATCGTCAACGTCGGCGGAGATCTCGTGGTGCACGTGTCGCTCGCGGGGCTGCTCGGCGTCGAGTCCGCGGATGACGCGAGTGCTGAACGCCGACGCGTCGTGCGCCGCCTCATGGTGCTCACCGACGCGCGCGGACGGCTCGCCATCACCGTCGATGAGGTGTGGGGCGTTCATCACTACAGGGACGACGAGCTCCGCGCGATTCCTCCAACGCTGGCGCGCGCCGGGACCTCGTACACCGTGTCGATGCTGCAGGTGGACACGCACACGGTGGGCGTGCTCGACGCGTCGCGTGTGCTCGACGCGTTGTCGGTGGCAATCTCGTGACGCGCCGATGAGCATCGACGAATTCTCGCTCAGCGAGCTCTTTCGCGTCGAAGCGAGGAGTCAGGTCACGCAGCTGACCGACGGCCTCATCGCACTCGAGGAGGGCGTGACGCCGGAACAACTCGAGGAGTTGATGCGCGCGGCGCACTCACTCAAGGGTGCGGCGCGCATCGTCGGGCACGACAGCGTCGTGCGTCTCGCGCACGAGCTCGAGGAGTGCTTCGTGTCGGCACAGGAGGGACGGCTCGAGCTCACGCCTGGACGCGTGGACGTGCTGCTGCGAGGCGTAGACGTGCTCGCGGCGGCCGCCGCAAGCGATGCGGAAGGAGAGGAGACTCCCGCCGCGCAGAAGGTGCTCGATGGAGCGGTCGACTCGCTGCGGACGATCGCACGCGTGGTGACGCCGGAGTCACCGCGCAGCAATGGAGCAGCGCCGAATATGCCCGCGCCAGCTGTCGCACTAATTGCGGCCGACGACGCGAGCGGCGGCGCCGATCACTCGGAGCGGCTGCTGTCGCTCGCCGGTGAAGCGCTGGTGGCGTCACGCGTGCTGCTCGGCCACGCCGAAGCCGATGCGATCGTACGTCGCGCCGACCGTGGTGTCGATCGCGCGCTGGACGAAGTCCGCTCTGCGCTTGGAGCCGGCAATGCCGACGCTGAGCACGCAATCGGCGTCCTGCGCAAAGCGCTCAGCGAGCAGATCGCCCGGCGACGTGAGCGCGCGATAACGCTCGACGCGATCGGACAGCGCGTGTCGGACGTGGTGTCGCACCTGTACGAGGCCGTGCTCGACGCTCGCATGCGGCCCTTCGGTGAAAGTGTCGCGGGCATGCCGCGCATGGTGCGCGATACCGCGCGTGAACTCGGCCGTGATGTTCGCCTGGTGATGACAGGCGAGAAGACGCCGGTGGACCGCGAGGTGATGCGCCGGCTCGAGGCACCCCTCGGCCATCTCATTCGCAACGCTGTCGATCATGGGATCGAGCCGCCGCCCGAACGCGCGTCGGTGGGCAAGGAGTTGCGCGGCACGATTCGCGTCGACGCGCGGCACGCAGGTGGGCGATTGCTGGTGAGCGTCGAGGACGACGGGCGCGGCATCGATCTCGACGGGGTGCGCGCGCGCATCGTTCAACGCGGGCTCGCCGACGCAGCTGCTGCAGAGACGATGAGCGAGACGGAGTTGCTGGCGTTCCTCTT
>JAQBPV010000070.1 GCA_028287345.1 Gemmatimonadota bacterium | reverse complement strand
TGGGCACGGCGCGCATGGGCACCGATGCGCGCTCGTCGGTGTTGAATGGCAACAACCAGGTGTGGGACGCGAAGAACGTCTTCGTCACCGACGGTGCGTGCATGGCGTCGTCGTCCTGCGTCAATCCATCACTGACGTACATGGCGCTCACGGCGCGCGCCGTGGACTTCGCTGTCTCCGAACTGAAAAGGAACAACCTGTGATCTCAAAAGTCATTCGACAGTTCGCGATCAAGGGCTGGCAGTTGCTGCGCGCGTTCTGGATGATCGTCGGCATCTCGATCCTGATGTTCGTCCTCGCGGAGTCGTGCTATCGCGCGCAGGACACCATTCGCACCGCAATCTCGAATCGCGGCTCACGCAGCAGCAGCAGCGCGAGTCCGTCGACGCAGCCTGCCGCGCGAAACCCGGTGGCGAATGAGAAATGGTTTCCGGAGTTCGCACGCGAGTTCGAGGAATCGTCACCGCAGGCGTGGCGGCCGTACGTCTATTTTCGCCGTGCGAAGGCGTATCATGGCCAGTATGTCAACATCGACAGCCAGCAGCATCGCATCACGCCGCAGCCGCACTCGGCCACTCCACCGCTCGCGAAGGTGTTCTTCTTCGGCGGCTCGACGATGTGGGGCAGCTTCCTTCGCGACGATCACACGATCGCCGCCGAAGCATCGCACCGCCTGCAGGCCATCGCTCCGCCGGGCCAGCGGTACGAAGTCACCAACCTCGGCGAGACGGGCCACGTGAACACGCAGGGCATGTTGGAGTTGATGCTTCAGCTCCGCTCGGGCCAACGTCCGGATGTCGTCGTGTTCTACGACGGCATCAACGACGCGTTCTCCGTGCTGCAGAATGGCATCGCGGGAGTCGGACAGAACGAAATGAATCGGGTGAGCGAGTTCACGACGGGCCGTCGGCTCGCATGGGGTGGCCACGACGAAGGTATCGCAAAGGACCTGCACAGCTACGTCATCCTCGGCGGTCTCGCCCTCGAGCGCACGGGACTCGTGCGGCGCCTGCGGAAGGTGGTAACACCGACGCCGGCGCGGCCGTTGCTGTCAATCGATTCGGCGTCGCGCAGCGCGGTGCGAGTGTACGTCGAGAACGTCCGCATCATCGAGTCGATGGCGAAGACATACGGGTTCACGCCGATCTATGTGTGGCAGCCGACGATCCATGCGTCCGAGAAGGTCTTCACGCCCTTCGAGCAGCGGTTGCTGTCGCGTATCAAATCGGATTCACTGCAGTCGCGTTTGCAGCAGGTACATCGCGCGGTGCTGCCGATGCTCGACTCGGCGATGGCCGCCGTAGCACCTGGTCGATTTGTAAACGAGGGTGGATTGTTCAAGGGAGACACGCTTCCAGTGTTCACCGACCAGGTTGGGCACAATACCGAGGCGGCGATTCCTGGTATCGTGACTGCCTTCTTCCCCACTCTGGAGTCGGCGATTCAGCAGAAGACGAAGGGTCGCGCTCCCTAGATCCAGAGCGGAAGGTCAACTGCTTGACGCGGATGAACACGGATGAGAGCCGGATTTTCACGGATACTGCTACGCCGCGATCGACCTTGAATGGCAGCGTCAAAAAGAGAGAGACTCACTCTTGGATGTCGCGCGGTAATGGACTCGGCGCGCGAAGCCAGCCCGAGGTAGTATCCGCGTAAATCCAGCAGGTTTCCGTGCCCATCCGTGTCAGGCAGTTTGGCGGTTTCCGTCTGTGTCAGTCCATTCCGTTTCTGTCGAGTTCAAGATCTCCGCTACCGGATTCGGCGAAGGACACCGCTCAATTGGGAGACAGCCCCGGGCCGGCATCAGAGGTTTTGAACCGCGACACCAACTGAGTGAACGGACTGAACGGAGACCCCAGCCTCTGCCCCGGGTTTCCCTCCAAGTCGCTGCTGGCGCCAATAGAACGGCGGAAGGTCAACTGCTTGACGCGGATGAACACGGATGAGAGCCGGATTTTCACGGATACTGCTACGCCGCGATCCACCTTGAACGGCAGCGTCAAAAAAGAGAGAGAGACTCACTCTTGGATGTCGCGCCGTAATGGACTCGGCGCGCGAAGAAAGCCCGAGGTAGTATCCGCGTAAATCCAGCAGTTTGCCGTGCCCATCCGTGTCAGGCAGTTGGCTGTTTTCCCTCTGTATCCATCCAGTCAGATGGCGCAGCGGCTGACGCCTCGATGTCAGGCAGTTGGCTGTTTTCCCTCTGTATCCATCCAGTCGGATGGCGCAGCGGCTGACCCCTCGATGCGCGCCTTGCCCACGTACGGCACGTACCGCTTCAACCTGTTGATCGGCCCCTCATAGACCAGCCACGACACCGTCGCGATCGCAGTACTCGCGCACAGCGTCAGAGCGAAGACGTCCCACCCGCGCTCCTGATCGAAGCCGACGTAGTGCATCACGTAACGATGCACGAGATAGATCGCATAGCTCACGAGCCCCATCCGCGCGAGCCAGCGATTGTCGAACAACGCCGGCAGTCGAGAGTGCGCAGCCCGGTCGATCAACCACACGCAGATCAGCGCAAAGGGCAACGTGTTCATCACCCGCGTGATCGCCAGCGCATGCGGCAGGTTGAATATCCGCAGCCCGAGATACGCCGATTGAAGCACGACACCCACCGCGAGCGCCCACAGGATCCACTGCCGCCGTTCAGATACGTCGCGATCTCTCCAACCCATTGCCAGCAAGCAGCCGAGCGCGATGCTATCCACCGCGCTGTACGTCGGCCATGCGATCGCCTGATAGCTCGCATGCTGTAACACAAGGAGCGCGCGCATCAGCACCGAACCAATGACCATCGCGCCGATCGAGCCGTACACCACTCGTCGCGATCCAAACAGCACGATCAGTGGCCAGAAGAGATAGAAGTGCTCCTCGACACTCAGCGACCACAGTGGTGTGATGGGGCTGAGGTTCTGCCCGAGCCGCGCCATCAGGAAGTTCGCGCGATACGTCGCGAGCTCCGCGATGTAGTGTCTCGTCACCGGCTCGCCGAGCAGTACTGCGATCAGCAGCACCGCATAGTAGATCGGAAAGATCCGAAGGAAGCGGCGGACGTAGAACCGCCACAGCACACCGCCGCGTGGCACATCCGCACGCTCGGCGTCTTCGCGCGCGCCGAGGAGGATCGACGTGATGAGGAAGCCGGAGAGCACGAAGAAGATGGCGATGCCGAGCGGAGCGAGCTCGCCCAGGTAGTCGCCGCGGGAACGTGTATGTGCGAAGACGACGAGCGCCGCGGCGAACGCACGCAGCGAGTCGAACTGATAGTTACGTTCTCGAGCCACGACAGCCTGCGCCGGAAGTGAGTCAACCGCCGGCACAGCGCCGACACGGACCCCCTAGTCTAGCACCCTGCGTCTACCGGGTCGACAGTTCCGGCTTGATCGTCGCGACGCACGCCAAGAACGTCTTCGAGAGGTCACGCACCACCGGGTACGACATTCCCTCCGTGTGGCCCGTCGGCACGGCGTGGATCTCGAGCTCCTCCGACCATCCGCTCCACCCATTCGTCGGATCGTAGATCGACCTCTCGGGCTGATGCTTCGCACGAAAGTACGTGATCTTGCCCGGCCAGTATCGTGGCACGTGGTGCCGCACTGCGCGCCGGCTGGCGAGCCGCACGCGCGTCAGGTTCGCGGGCATCGGAAAGTCATGCGGCGGATTCTCCTTCTCGTACTTCCAGTAGAGGTAGTCGCGACGCGTGTTGTCGTACCACCACCGTGCGGTCGCGCGGAGATTCCGATAGATCCCCCGCAGCTTGCTGGGTTCCTCTGCATCCACCTTCAGCACGTTGCGCAGCCGCCACAGCGGGATGCCACCATGCTTGCGGACGTACTGCACGACGTGCCCCCACGCCGTGAACTTCGGATAACCCGGGCCTGCCGTGTCGTACATCACGACCATCTGCACCTCGTGCCCGCGGTCGCGCACCGCATGCGCGAGCGCGAGCGCCAGATAGCCGCCCAGTGATCCGCCGAAGAAGATGTACGGCCCCTGCGGACGCACCCTGAAAATTTCTTCCACATAAAACTCCACCATCTCATCGATGGACTCATGCGGATCCTGCGTCCCCCAGTTGCCGTACGCCTGGACGCCGTACACGGGATGATGCGCCGACACCTCCTTCGCGAAGTGCTGATAGATCAGGACATTCCCGGTCTGCGCATGCGCACAGAAGATCGGCGTACCATCCGCAGTCGTCGTGAACGGGATGATGCAGCGCCACTCCTCGGCCTGTTCCGGCTCGCGCAGAAGCGCGGCAAGCTGCTCCACGGTGTCGTGCTTGAGGATCGTCACGAGCTGGAGCTTCGTCGAGAACTCGGCAGCGATACGCGAGAATACCCGTACCGCAGCGAGCGAGTTGCCGCCTACCTCGTTGAACCGATCGGTGACGCCGATGTCGCGCGCACCGATGACCTGCTTCCAGATCGCCAGCACCCGTTCTTCCACAGTGTCTCTCGGGGCGATGCGAGCTCTCGGACCCGCCAACTGCTCGGGTGCCGGCAGCGCCTTGCGATCCAGCTTTCCCGACGGCGACAGCGGCATCTGCGCGAGGGACACGTACGTCCACGGCACCATGTACGATGGCAATTGCCGCTCGAGCCGCTCACGCAGCTCGGCGTATGACACAGGCGCTGCACCGGACGGCACATAGTAGGCAACGAGCCTCGGCTCGATCCCCTCGTCGTTTCGTAGCACCACCGCGCACTCGCGCACCGCAGGGTCACTCGCCAACACCTGCTCGATCTCACCGACCTCGATGCGAAAGCCGCGCAGCTTGATCTGGAAGTCGAGACGTCCGAGATACTCGATGGTGCCGTCGGACAACCAGCGCGCGCGATCGCCCGTGCGATACATCCGCGCCGACGGCAGCGACGAGAACGGATCGGGCAGATAGCGCTCAGCCGTCAGCTCATCCCGATGGTAGTAGCCAGCGCCCACCTGCACGCCGGCGATGAACAGCTCACCCGGTACGCCGATCGGCACCGGCTGCATCGCCGAATCGACGATGTAGATGCGCGTGTTGGCGACCGGCTTGCCTACCGGCACGATGTGTCGCGGATCGCCACGCGCGCACAGCTGGTACGTCGCCTCCACGGCGCATTCCGTGGGTCCGTAGAGATTGTACATGCGCGCGCCGGGCAGCTGCGCAAGGAACCGCTCCTGAAGGTCGTAGGGCAGGGCCTCGCCACTGCACGACACGTTGCGCACCGACGACGGCAGCGATGGAGAATCGCCGTCGAAGAACGCGCGCAGCATCGACGGCACGATATAGAGCAGCGTGACGCCGTGATCGCGCATCATTCGCGCGAGATACGCCGGATCGCGATGTCCGCCCGGCTCGGCAACGACCAACCGCGCACCCGCCAACAGCGGAAGGAAGAACTCGGGCACGGACAGGTCGAAGCTCGCCGGCGTCTTCTGCAGCACGGCGTCCTTGCCCGACAGCGCATACTCCTCCTGCATCCACAGCAGCAGGTTCACGATGCCGCGGTTGCGATTGATCGCACCCTTCGGACGGCCGGTCGAGCCGGAGGTGTAGATCATGTACGCGAGATCGTCCGGACCAGGCTTCGCGAGCTTGACGTCTCGCGCGGCCTCGGCGACGATGCGATCCCACTCGCGATCGACCTCGATGAGGATCGGTCGCGCGTCCGAGTCATCCACCGGCAGGTCGGCGAGCTTCGTCGCCGCGATGTGCTGCTGCGTCAACAGCACCGGGCACTGCGCATCCGACAGCATGAACGCGAGCCGCTCGGCGGGATAGTCAGGGTCGAGTGGAACGTACGCGCCGCCCGCCTTCAGGATGCCGAGCATCGCGACGATCATCTCGAACGAGCGGTCCATGCACACGCCCACCATCACCCCCGCGCGCACACCATGCGTCGCCAGCGCGCGCGCGAGGGTATGTGCGCGTGCATCGAGCTCGCCGTAGGTCATCGTCGCGTCGTCGTTCTCCAGCGCGATTGCGTCGGGACTCAGCGCGGCTCGCTCGGACAAGAGCTCGGTGAGCGTCGCGTTGCCTCGCGCGAAAACGTGACCGGTGTCATTCCAGTCGTCGAGCTGGCGACGCTCGGATGCCGACAACATCTCGAGCGCCCCGATCGGCCCATCTCCCTTGGCCACCATCTCGCGCAGCACGTTGGCCAGGTGGCCGAGCATCCGCACGACGGCGTCGTCGGAAAAGCGCGAGCGATAGTACTCGAAGCGCAGCAACATCTCCGCTTCGCCATAGGCGTGCAGCGTCAGCGGGAACGTTGTCTTCTCGCGCAGGCGGAAGCTCGTGAAGCGCGGATCGAACGTGTTGAAGGTCGTCGCCTGCTGCTCGTGCTCGTAGACCAGCATCGTGTCGAACAGCGGCGTACCCGAAGGCACGTCGCTCGCCGTCTGGACGTCGGGCAGCGCGGTGTGCTCCGCTACGCGAATGGCCACCGCGTCCTCGCGAATCTGCGCGAGCCAATCGATCACACGCTGCCCACGCGAGACGCGAATGCGCACCGGCAGCGTGTTGATGAACAATCCCACCATGGCGTCGACGGATCGGTCGCCATCGAGCGCCGAGCGACGGCTGGCGCGCGTCGCGCCGTAGACGATGTCGTCGGAGCCGGTGTAGCGGCTCAGCACCAGTGCCCACGCCGCCTGGACGAGCGTATTGACGGTCAGCGAATGT
>JAQBPV010000046.1 GCA_028287345.1 Gemmatimonadota bacterium | reverse complement strand
CGGCGATGGTCGCGGTCACTTCCACAAGGCGCCAGCAGGCAGCCTTCCGGCGGAAAGCTCCAGTGGCTCACGGGTAGTGGCGGCGGATTACGACGGCGATGGAGCGATCGACCTGTTCGTCGGCGGGCGCGTTGCTCCCTGGCGGTACGGCACCGACCCGCAGAGCATGTTGTTGAGGAACGACGGAAAGGGCCACTTCACCGACGTCACCGCAAAGCTGGCGCCGGAGCTCGAGCACGTCGGCATGGTCACTGATGCCGTGTGGCGCGACGTCGATGGCGACGGACGTCTGGATCTGGTGGTCGTCGGCGAGTGGATGCCGATCACCATCTTCAGGAACACGGGTGGAGGCAAGCTGAAGAAGTTGGAGGTCCGCGGCCTCGAGAAGAGCAACGGGTGGTGGAACCGGATCATCGCGGCTGACTTGGACGGCGACGGCCGAGTCGATTTCGTGGTGGGCAATCTCGGGCTGAATGGACGCCTTCACGCGTCCGAGCGCGAGCCCGCCGAGATGTTCGTCAAGGACTTCGATGGCAACGGCTCGGTCGAACAGATCCTCACGCAGTACAATGGGGGCGTCAGCTATCCAATCACATTGCGTGACGAATTGCTGAAGACGCTGCCCTACCTGGCGCCGCGCTACAAGGGCTACACGGAGTACGCGAAACAGACCGTCACGGACATCTTTTCGGCGAAGGAACTGGCTGATGCCGGGCGCAAGACGGCATATGTCTTCGCGACATCGCTGGTGCACAACAACGGGGATGGCTCCTTTACGCTCGTGCCGCTGCCGGCCGAGGCACAGCTTGCGCCGGTGTACGGCATTCTAGCGACGGATGCGGACCGTGACGGTCGCATGGACCTGCTCATCGCGGGAAACTTCGATGGCTTCAAGCCCGAGATTGGGCGCATGGCCTCGAGCGACGGCCTGCTGCTCCGCGGCGACGGCAAGGGCGGGTTCACGCCCGTGCGATCATACGAGAGTGGGTTCCACGTACCCGGGCAGTCACGCGACATCCAGCGCGTGCGCACCGCGGGCGGAGAGGTGATCGTCGTTGCGAGAAACAACGACGTGCCGCTCGTCTTTCGTTCCGTTGGTCCGCGTGGTCTCGCGCGAGCGAGCGGTGCGAATCGTTAATGCGCCTGCTTGGTCTTGATCACGATCACGCCGTTCGCACCGCGACTGCCATACATCGTGATGTCCGTGGCCTCCTTGAGCACCTTGATGGAGGCGATATCGTACGGATTGATGCCGGGCAGGCTGCCGCCGGGGCCAGAGGCGACGACGATGCCATCGACGACGTAGAGCGGGAAGTTATTGCCCGAGAACGACGACGTGCCGCGAATGCGAATCGCGATGTTGCCGTCGTCCGTGCGCGTCACGACGATGCCGGGCACCTTGCTCTGCAGAAGTTGCTCTATCGGCACGTTCGGCGCGCGCTGAACGTCTTCCGCCGTGACCTTGTCGCCAGCGGGCGCCGGAACCGGTTCGCCCTGCGTCTTGCCTCCGGCAGATTTCGCGCATCCGCTCACGAGCGTCATGAGCGCAATGCACGAGACGAGACGGCGTGGTTGGAGGTGGGCCATGGCAATCATCTCCCTCGTAAGACCTCGGGTGGTGCGATCGAAACGATGCCCTACCAGTCTGGCATGAGGGCCGCATTTCGGAAAGGGCGATCTCGTGCACTGCACATGGCGGCATGTGTCATGGTGCTTGCCGCGTGTCGCGGCGAGAAGGCCGCGCCAACGCTGTTCGAGCTGCTGCCCGCATCGGCGACGGGGGTGACGTTCGAGAACACACTGCCTGAAGACACCACGTTCAACTTTCTCAACTATCTCTACTACTACAACGGCGGCGGCGTCGCGGCAGGCGATGTAAACGGCGACGGCCTGCCGGATCTGTACTTCACGTCCAACCTCGGCCCGAACAAGCTGTACCTGAATCGGGGCAACTACAGATTCGAGGACGTGACGGAGCGCGCTGGCGTACGCGGCATCGATGGGTGGACAACCGGGGTCGCGATGGCCGACGTGAATGGTGATGGCCGTCTCGATATCTATGTGTCGGGTGTGAACTACCTGTCGAAGCACGGGCGAAACGTGCTTTACATCAACAACGGCGACGGCACGTTCAGCGACAAGACAAAGGAGTTCGGACTGGAGTTCGCCGGATTCTCCACGCAGGCCGTCTTCTTCGACTACGACGGAGACGGGGACCTCGACATGTTCCTGGTCAATCATTCCGTGCACAGCGAGCGGACGGTCGGAGAGCAGGCTGACCGACGCGTGCCGCATCCCAAGGCGGGAGGAAGGCTGTTCCGCAACGATGGTGGGCACTTCGTGGACGTCAGCGAACACGCGGGAATCTACCAGGGCGTGGAGGGCTTCGGACTCGGTGTCGTGGTGAGCGACTTCAATCAGGACGGTTGTCCGGATGTCTATGTCGCGAATGATTTTCAGGAGAACGACTTCCTGTATATCAACAACTGCAACGGTACTTTTACCGAGTCGATCACGAAGGCCACGGGCCACACCAGTCGGTTCTCCATGGGCGTGGATGCAGCCGACTACAACAATGACGGACTGCCCGACCTCTTCTCTGCCGACATGCTGCCTGAGCGAGAGGACGTGCTCAAGACATCGGCGAGCTCGGAGAGCTTTCTCCTGTTCAACCAACGGTTGAAGGCGGGCTATCACCCGCAGTATGCGCGCAACGCGCTCCAGCTCAACCGCGGCGGCGGGCGTTTCAGCGAGATCGGCTACCTCGCCGGCGTGTCTGCCACGGACTGGAGTTGGTCGGCGCTATTCGCGGACCTGGACAACGACGGCCGCAAGGACCTGTTCATCACCAACGGCGTCTATCGTCGGCCGAACGACATGGACTACATCAACTACGTGGGGAACCAGGCCGTCCAGGCGTCTTTGGCGCAAGGCGTCACAAAGAACAACTTGAAGGCGTTGTTGCAACAGATGCCGCAGGTCGCACTCGCAAAATATGCCTTTCGCAATAATGGAGACCTGACGTTCACCAACATGGCCGCACCGTGGGGTCTCGCGCAGCCGGGGTTCTCGAATGGCGCGGCCTATGTGGACCTCAACAACAGCGGCGCCCTCGACCTGGTGGTCAACAACATCAACGCGCCTGCGTCGATCTACCGCAATCGTGCGCGGGAGCAGAACGGCAACCACTGGCTCGCCATCGCGCTGCGTGGCACGGGCGCGAACACGGCCGGTATTGGCGCGACGGTGGTGATCAACCACGGCGGCGCGATGCAAATGCTGGAGCAGATGCCGACACGCGGCTATCAATCCTCCGTCGAGCCGCGGCTGCACTTCGGCCTTGGCCACTCGGCGCGCATCGATTCGCTGCTCGTGATCTGGCCCGATCATCGATATCAAATCCTGACGGGCGTTCCCGCGGACAGCGCGCTCATCCTCGACCAGCGCAACGCCACCGGACGCTATCGCTATCGGAATGGCCCTCCGGTGGCCCCGTTGTTCACGGACGTGTCGTCGACAATGGGGCTCGACTTCAAGCACGAGGAGAACCCATTCGTCGACTTCGATCGCGAGCCGTTGATGCCGCGGCTGGTGTCGACGGAGGGACCCGCGCTCGCCGTCGGCGACGTGAATGGCGACGGCCTCGATGACGTCTACATCGGCGGCGCGAAGTGGCAGCCGAGCCGGCTCTACCTCCAGCAGC
>JAQBPV010000040.1 GCA_028287345.1 Gemmatimonadota bacterium | reverse complement strand
GAGATCGTCGCCGCGGCGCAGGAGGAGCGGTTCTCGCGCAAGAAGG
This sequence comes from Gemmatimonadota bacterium, assembly GCA_028287345.1. Lineage (GTDB taxonomy): Bacteria > Gemmatimonadota > Gemmatimonadetes > Gemmatimonadales > Gemmatimonadaceae > AG11. Next base: position 25,594 of record JAQBPV010000040.1, on the reverse strand, counting down.
GCGACGAGCGCTTCCCCGTGAACGCGGTCGAATACTGCCTCCGCGAGGCCGGCATCACCGCGTCGGACCTCACGCACGTCGGATTCTACGACAAGCCGCTGCTCAAGTTCGAGCGTATCCTCGAGACCTACCTGGCCGTCGCGCCCAAGGGATTCCGCTCCTTCCTGATGGCCGGCCCCATGTGGGTCAAGGAAAAGCTCTTCATCGACCGCGATCTCCGGAAATCCCTCGGCGCCTACGAGGGACTGCTCCTCTACTCGGAGCACCACGAGTCGCACGCCGCGAGCGCGTTCTATCCGTCGCCCTTCGAGGAGGCGGCCATTCTCACGATGGACGGCGTCGGCGAATGGGCCACCGCCTCCACGGGCATCGGGAAGGGCAAGGACATGCAGCTCCTGCGCGAGCTGCGGTGGCCGGATTCCCCGGGGCTCCTCTACTCCGCCATCACCTACTACACCGGATTCAAGGTCAACTCCGGCGAGTACAAGGTCATGGGCCTCGCGCCCTACGGCGCGCCCAAGTACGTGGACCTCATCTACAAGCATCTGATCGACCTGCGCGAGGACGGGTCGTTCACGATGAACCAGAAGTACTTCAACTATCTGAGCGGCCTCACGATGACGAACGAGGCCTTCGACGATCTCTTCGGCGGCCCGCCGCGCGTCGCCGAGAGCAGCCTGACGCAGAAGGAGATGGACCTCGCGCGCTCCGTGCAGGTCGTCACCGAAGAGATCATGCTCCGCATGGCCAGGACCGTCCATCAGGAGACGGGCTCGGAGAATCTCTGCCTCGCCGGCGGCGTCGCCCTCAACTGCGTGGGCAACGGCCGGCTGCTGCGCGAAGGCCCGTTCAAGCACCTCTGGATCCAGCCCGCGGCGGGCGACGCGGGCGGCGCCCTCGGCGTCGCCAAGCTCATTCACCACCGCTATCTCGATCGTCCGCGCACGGTCTCGCCGGGCAAGGACAGCATGAAGGGCGCCTACCTCGGACCGTCGTTCACCGACGCCGAGATCGAGCAGTTCCTGAAATCGGCGGGCGCCGTGTACGAGCGCCTCGATCGCGACGCCCTGCTGCCGCGCGTCGCCGAACACCTCGCGAGCGAGAAGATCATCGGCTGGTTCAATGGCCGCATGGAGTTCGGCCCGCGCTCCCTGGGGTGCCGCAGCATCCTCGGCGACCCGCGCAGCCCGCGCATGCAGGCGCAGATGAACATCAAGATCAAGTTCCGCGAGGGCTTCCGCCCCTTTGCGCCGAGCGTGCTCGAGGACTACGTGAGCGAGTACTTCGAGATGGATTGCGAGTCGCCGTACATGCTGCTCGTCGCGCCGGTGAAGAAGGAGCGCCAGATCCCGATGCCCGAGGGCGGCGACAAGGTGTGGGGCATCGAGCAGCTCAACCTGCTGCGCTCCGACATTCCGGCCATTACGCACATCGACTACTCGGCGCGCGTGCAGACGGTGAGTCGCGAGACGAATCCTGACTACTACGACCTCATCGACGCGTTCCGCGAGCTCACGGGCTGCGCGGTCGTCGTGAACACGTCATTCAACGTTCGCGGTGAGCCGATCGTGTGCTCGCCGGAAGACGCCTACCGCTGCTTCATGCGGACGCACATCGACAGTCTCGTCCTCGGGCCGTTCCTGCTCGAGAAGGCGAGCCAGACTGAATGGAAGGAGGACGCAGAATGGCAGAACGAGTTTCAGCTCGATTGACGGCGGCCGAGGGGCGGAAGTTCGGCTTCACGGTCGGCTTCGCATTTCTGGCGCTGGGCGCATTTGCGATGTGGCGCGGCAAGCAGCGCACGTCGATGGTGCTGTTGAGTCTCGGCGGCGTGCTGGTCGTCGCCGCGCTCATCGTGCCGACGCTGCTCGGGCCGGTCGAAAAAGCGTGGATGGGCCTCGCGCATCTCATCTCGAAGGTCACGACGCCCATCTTCATGAGTATCGTGTACTTCGTCGTCATGACGCCGATCGGATTCCTGCGGCGCATGAGCGCCGGCAAGATGGGCGCGCCGAAGAGCTCATCGGTATCCAACTGGGACGCACACTCTCCCGCGGTCGTGCGCCGCGAGAGCATGGAACGTCAATTCTAGAACCTCGGAGATATTCGTGGCACAGGCACAAAGCGGCTTGCTCGGCGAGCTGTGGGCGTTCATGCGGGAGCGGAAGAAGTGGTGGCTGCTGCCCATCCTGATCGTGCTGTTGACGCTCGGCGCATTGCTCGTCTTCGCGCAGGGGTCGGCGCTGGCACCGTTCATCTACACAATCTTCTAACCGCGAACGAGCCCGCGCAGAGCGCGGACGGCCGTTCCCATGAGATTCATGGCGTCCCGGGGGCGAGCGATCGCTCCCGGGTCCTGGCGCACAGCGGTCTTGAGCGCTCGAAGGGCGAGGCGGCCTTCGCTCGCGGTGGCGAGCTCCCTCGCCATCGGTTGCCATAATGACCGATGCCGAAATTCTGGGCTCGCCGCGTCTCGTATCCACTCGCGTGCTCCCGAGGGTAATTCCTCCGGGAGCACTGTCGGTTTGGCTACGAGCCTTGGCGCTGCGCGCTCGTAGGCGGACAAATAGGCATCGGCCATCTGCGACAAGCTGAAGCGGGCAGCAACGGCGTCGGCTCGCCGTGCGCAGTTCGCAAGCGATGGCGGATTGGCAGCGATCCAGTCTTCCACCAGCGTCGTGATCTCGGCATCGGTGGCTGTCGCAGAAAAGGTGGTGCCGTATTCGGGCAGAATGGCCTCACGCAATCCGAGGACGTCCGTGCCGATCGTCGCAGCACCAGCGGCCGCTGCCTCGATCGCAACGAGCCCGAACGCTTCGTAGCGCGACGTCATAAGGACAACGCCGCCCGACGCGGCCACCGCTTGGTAGAACGCCGGGATCTCCGCCATGGTGAGTCGCTTCCATTGGTCATACGCGACTTGCGCACAGTCAGGGCCGGTGAACTCCGCAGCTGACGCCCCCGATCCGTCGGCGACCCAGATGCGAAATCCCTTGGCCTTGAGCGCGGCGGCCACACGCGTAAAGCGAGCGAAGTCCTTTTGCTTGACGTCCGACGCTCGCCCCACCCATGCCACGATCGGTGCGCCGGATTCAAAACTGGTGGGCAGCGCGAAGCGCTTGATGTCGACGCCTGTGTAGATCAGATCGACGGCGAGATCGGTGTAGGGCTGCTCGAGGGTGACGATGTCCCTCGAGACGCCGATAAGCGCGTGACAGTTCGAGCTGTTCCACACGCGCCCAACGGATCCGTGATTCGTGGCGACGAGTTTGTACTTCTCGGGGAGCAGGGTAAGGGCGAGCGACCAACGGTCACCCGTCGCAATCTGCACCACGTCGTACCGCTCACGATCGAGCTTCGCCAGCAGCGACGCGACCGGACCTATCGTCGTGGGGCCGATCTTCTCGAACGGCGCTGCGCGATCGGGCGATCCGCCGACGAACCAGAACGACATGTCAACGCCGCGAGCTTTCAGCTCGCCGCCGAGATCCGCCATCCACGTCGTGACACCATTGAATCCGCAGTTCATCCGGTACACGAGCACTCGCATCAGCGACTCACGTATCCCGAATCGGTCAGGTAGCGCGCGATCGCCTGCGCGACGACGGCGTGACCAGCAGCATCCCAGTGTCCGCGCGTCTTGAACGTCACGCCCTTGCCCATCTCTTCGACGAACTGCGGGAACGCAGACAGGCACTTCGCGGAACGATGCTCGTGACAGAATTTCACGAACCATTTCTCGTCAGACGTCGAATCCCTGCCGACGGCGATTTCCTTCCCGATTGGCAGAAACACGAATATCGGAATTGCCTTGATGCTGTCCGTGACGCGAACCATCTCCGACAGGATTGCATCGGTGATGCGTTCCTTCTCGCGCAGATGTTCCTCGCGGCCGATCATGTTGTACCGAACGGTGGAGGCGAGATCGACGACGCGAGGTCTCGCCCAATCCCACTTCAGTGTGTGTTCGGTGGGGGGTATCGGTGTGCCCTCGAGCTCCAGCTTGCCATCTTCGAGCTCGAAGCGAGGCTTCGCATAGTCGCGAAAGTCCACGACGTTGCGCGACATGTCGTCGGACACGAAGCCCAGCATGACGATGTCCGGCCTGTACGCGACGCCCTGCTCTTTGAAGAGGAGGAGCATCTGGTCGTGCGCATACCCATGCACGCCAAAGTTCATGATCTCCGCCTTAGGCAGTTTCTGCTGGAGCAGGTACGGATAGCTCTCGTTGTCGCTCACCGTTTCGCCGAAGGTGAACGAGTCGCCCAGTAGCAGGACCCGGACTTTGCTGGTGTCTTTGGCCAGGGCGAACTCCTGCGTGCCACGAAATCCCGCGGAGTTGGTGTTCAGGAGCTTGTTGTCGTAGACGGGCATGTCCCTGATGTTTGGCCGCGTCTTCCAGCCGAGGGTGGAATCGAACTGGTCGAACGTGAACCGAAAGGTCGCGCCCGCGTCCTGGTGCCTCTTGATCCACTGGCGTCGCCAACCCAGTCCGTCGGACACTTGAAGGCGACTGGACAGCGCGGGAACGCGAAACGCCACGCGCGCAGCGCCCTCGATGAGGACGGCCAGGAACGCGGCATAAATCGCGTAAAACAGAAGCCGGCGGCGTCGCGTCACTCGTACGACGGACCTCTTGTCGGAGAGAATGTTTTCACGGGCGGATTATGCGGCAGTGCAAGCGAGGCAGCAAGCTAACAGGCAGCGTTCCTGCGCAACGCCAACGAATGCGCCAGAGCTTGTCCGGCAACCAGAGGATGATGCCGGTGATGACGAGCAGCAGCGCGGAGTGGCGAGTCGTCGCCGCAGTGATGCTCGGAACCAGCGTCCGCGGTTGGAAATTGTTGAGTACCGTGCAAGGACAGTCCGCTAGCGCGCCGCGAACGGCACCATAGCTTCACCTCATGCGCACGCCGGATCAGTCTTCCATCGCGATTACTTCGGACAAGCCACACGACGACGAGATCGACGTCTTCGGCCTTTCGCATCCCGGCAAGGTGCGCTCACAGAATCAGGACCACTTCCTCCTCGCCACGATCCACAAGCGCGTTCAAGTCCTCCAGACCAACCTGTCAGCGCAGGCACAGTTGCCCATGGAGGACGAGCGGCTCGCGTTCGTCGCCATGGTGGCCGACGGCGTCGGTGGCGCAGAGGGAGGTGACGAGGCGAGCGCCACCGCCCTCGAGACCGCGATGCACTACCTCGCGCGCAGCACCGAGTGCTACTATCGCGCCGACGGCTCCGACGAGCAATTCATCAATGCGCTCCAGGCGGCGGCGATGCTAAGCCATGAGGCCGTCCTCCGCAGATCACGCGAAGAAGTCGAGGGCCGCACGATGGCCACGACGCTCACGCTGTGGATGGGAGTGTGGCCCTGGTTCTACCTCCTCCAGGTGGGCGACTCGCGCTACTACCTCTACCGCAGAGGTGTGCTCACGCAGGTCACGCGCGACCAGACGATCGCGCAGGACCTGCTCGATCAAGGTGTGTTCACGCGAACCATGGCGCAGCGGTCGCAGTACTCGAACGTTCTCTCGAGCGCGCTGGGCGGCGAGGCCGCGGCGCCCGTCATCACGCGCATGCGCGCCGACTGGAACAACGTGCACCTGCTGTGCACCGATGGACTCACCAAGCACGTGCCCGACGAGCGCATCGCGCAGGTGCTCGGCGGAATGTCCTCTACGAAAGAAGGCGCCGAACAGTTGCTCGACGACGCCCTCGCCGCCGGCGGCACTGACAACATCAGCATCATCATCGGACGAGCCGTCCCTCGAAAACAACAATGACCTCAGCACGCATCCTCGCCGCCTGTCTTCTCTGCACGACCACGCTTTCCGCGCAGCAAGGCACCGGCGCCGCCTCGCGTGCCGCCGCGCGCGCCTATCGCGAGTCGAACGAAGGCACCATCCTCACCGAGTTCGCGGAGCTGTTGTCGCTACCGAATCTCGCGAGCGATTCGGTCAACATTCGCCGCAACGCCGATCACTTGCTCGGCATGCTCGGCAAGCGCGGCTTCGCGAACACACAGCTGCTGACGGTGCCGGGTGGTCCGCCGGCGGTCTACGGTGAGTTGAAAGCGCCGGGCGCCACGCGCACGCTGGTGCTCTACGCTCACTACGACGGTCAGCCACTCGACCCGAAGCAGTGGACGACGCCACCCTGGTCGCCGGTGCTGCGCGACAAGGATCTCCTCGTCGGTGGCAAGGTCATTCCGATTCCAACGGGCAGCGGCCGCGTCGATCCCGAATCGCGGATCTACGGCCGCTCGTCCGGAGACGACAAGGCGTCTATCATGGCGATCCTCGCCGCCGTCGACGCGATGCGTGCGTCGAAGACGGCGCAGTCGGTGAACCTCAAAGTCTTCTTCGAGGGAGAGGAGGAAGCCGGTTCTCGGCACCTGCGCGAGATACTCGTCAAGTACGCGCCGCTGCTCGCGTCGGACGGGTGGTTGTTCTGCGACGGCCCGGTGCATCAGAGCGGACGTCAACAGCTCGTGTACGGCAATCGCGGCATCACGAGCTTCGAGCTCACGGTGTACGGACCGGCGCGCGCGCTGCACAGTGGTCACTATGGCAACTGGGCGCCCAATCCCGGCGTGATGCTGTCGAGTCTCATCGCCAGCATGCGCGACGACGACGGACGCATCAAGGTCGCCGGCTACTACGACGAGGTGAAGCCGATCACGGCCACGGAGCGCAAAGCCATCGCCGCGCTGCCGAAGTTCGATGGCGAGCTGCGCAAGGCGCTCGGCCTCGCGCATACGGAGGCGAACGATGCGCTTCTCGCCGAGCGGATCATGCTGCCGGCGTTCAACCTGCGGGGCATTCGCGTGGGTGGTGTGAGAGAGACTGGCTCGAACACGATTTCGCCGGTCGCGTATGCGTCGTTCGACCTGCGTCTCGTGCCAGCGCAGGATCCCATGCACATCCAGCGGCTCGTCGAGGCGCACATTAGAAAGCAGGGCTACTTCATCACGAAGGACAGCGCGTCGCTCGAGGTGCGGCTCGCCCATCCGAAGGTCGCGCGCGTGGAGTGGCTCGAGGGGTATCCGGCATCGCGCGCGCCGCTCGACGGGCCGTTCGGCAAGGCGATCTTCAGCACGTTGCGCGACGGTGCGCGCGAGGCGCCGCTCGCCGTTCCGACGTCGGGCGGCACCGGGCCGACCTACATGTTCGAGCAGGTGCTTGGCATTCCGATGATCTCGCTGCCCATCGCCAACTACGACGACAACCAGCACGCGGCCGACGAGAATCTTCGCGTGCAGAATCTGTGGGATGGCATCGAGACATACGCGGCGCTGCTCGCGGGGCTCGGGAAGATCTGGGGAGAGCGGCTGGCGCCGTAGTCACTCACGACGTCCGGAGCTGATCACTTCGCCCAGCCTGGCGCGAACGTCGCACGGTCCACCTTGCGAAAGATGATCGAGCCGAGCGCGCGCGCAATGAAGCGCGACAGCAAGTCGCCGCGCGAGAAGAGGCCGTTGCGACGAATGATCATGAGCCGGCGATACAGCGCGATGTTGCTCTCGTCGATGTCGCGGTTGTGTCCAAAGGCGCCATAATGCACGTACGATCGACGATAGCGGCGGTCCAGAACCTCCAACTCGTGACCCGCGAGCTTCAATGCTCGTTGAAAGTATCCTGCGTCGTCCCACACCTCCGGCAACAATGGCGCGGGTCGCGGCTCCTCGTGAAAGGCGTGTGATACCGGGCAGTCGAGCGCCTCGCGCCGATAGATGCAGAAGTGAGTGTGCCAGCGTTCGTTGAGGGTGAACACCCTGTTCAGGTAGCTGTCGTAGTATCGCTCGGTCCGCGGATTGTAGTCGGTCGAGATGGCAATGAGTCGCGGATTGTCCTCGAGGCGCCGCAACATCGCATGAATGAACGCCTGGTCGAGGATCTCGCAGTCGGCGTCGACGGTGGCATGATACGGCGTGTCCGTCAACTTCTTCAGCTCGCGGTCCCACATCGTGTAGCACAGCTCGAATGGACCCAGCAACTTTCGGTCGCTCGGTTTGCGATCGTCGGTATGTTCGGGGTTCTCCCAGATCTCGACGAAGGGGAGCTCGCGCCATTGCGGGAAATATTTCGCACGGAGCGACGACAGCACCCAGTTGCTGTAGATGACGAGCTTGAATGGAATGCCGGTGATCCTGGCATAGCTCCGCACCGAGTAATCCGCGATCACCATGTCGCGATCGGTTACCGGCATGAAGAACGTGATCATCGCCTGGCGACCATGACGTCGTCGCGATTCGTCTTCGACACCGTCATTCCCCTGGTTGCCGCCTCGAATGCCTCGCGCCCTGCGGTGTCGTGCAACTCGACGATCAGCGTTCGCACGCGCGACAGCCATTGTGCGGTATTGGCGACGAACAGCACCCGCTCGCCACCCTCGATGTCGATCTTGAGCAGGTCGATTTCCGTATCTCCGGCACGGGCGATGACGTCAGTCATATCCATGCCCACCAGGTCCGCCGCTTCACCCTTTTGACATTCGCGCATGGTTATTCCCCACTCACCCGCGTCGGGCTCGCGCACGACGCGAAGCCCAGTGCGATGCGACCATGCCGCACCCTCGATGAGCGTCACGCGATCACCAAAGGGCGCCAGGTTGCGTCGTGCCAGCGCGACGTTCGTCGCGTCCGGCTCCACGGCCAGCACTCGAGCTTCCGGAAATCGTGAGAGAAAGTAGGCGACGGAGTAGCCCACGTTGGCGCCAAGATCCACGATGTTGCGCGGCGACTCGCCCGAATGAAAGACGTCATAGACGCCAGACAGGAAGATCTCTCCGAACACCAGGCGGTCGGTGCTCCCCGCGCGCCCCCAGAGGGTGAGTCCCGTGCCGGATGCGGGCATGCGATACAGCTCGCCCCTGCTCAGTCGCGCCTCGTTCCGGTCGATGGCGCGAGAAGCAAGCCGCCGTCGCGCGAACCTGAGCGCCCTCGAGATCAATCGCGTCATAGGCGTCGTGCGGCCTCGTCCAGCACATTGCACAGCGCCTGATGAAAGATCTCGGGCGAGAATGATTTCAGTCGCTCATCGGCGCGTACGATCAGGCGCGCACGCGCCGCCTCGTCGGTCCACAGGCGATGAATCGCATCGGCGATGTCATCGACGGCACCGGGGTCCACGAGCAGCGCCGCATCCTGGCACATCTCCCGAATGCCCCGAATGTCCGCGGTAATCACGGCACAGCGCGCGGCCCACGCTTCCAGAATAGGCAGGTTGGTCGGACCGAAATAGCTCGGCATGACGAGAAGCTCGGCAGCCGCATAGAGAGTCGCGAGGTCATCATCGTCCACGAAGCCCAGGTAGTGCAGCTGATCCGTCACGCCAACGCGTCGCGCCGCTTCCATCATCTCGACGTACGTGCGCTTGCGCAAACCGGGTCCGCGATCGCCGACCAGCACGAGTGCGAGCGAGAGCCCATACCGCCGACGCACGATGCCCAGCGCCTCGATGAGTCCGACGTGGTTCTTGTGAGGGATGAAGTTGGACGGATAGAACAGGTAGCGCGTGGGCAGGTCGAACTTCATGTGTGCGCGTGCACGTGCCGTGGTGAGATCGCGGCCGCGGAGATACGAAGGCACGGTGTAGGGAATGACCATGACGCGATCCGGCGTCAGTCCAAATTCAGAATACGCCTGCAAGAGATCCTCCCGCCCAGTCTCCGACTCCGCCACCATGAGCACGCTCCGCTTCGCCGCCAGCCGAAGCGTGTTTTCGATCTCGGTCCAAAGCCCATTTGACGCGAACTCCGGAAAGTGCGGCTGACGCCGATGCTGCGTGTCGTGCACAGCCACGATTGATGGGATGTCCGTCTCCACGGCAAGTCGAGTTACCGACGGGAAGTAGAGCAGCTCAGTGCCGTGCGCACGAATCCATTGCGACGCGCGCTGGTCGATCACCGGCGAATCGACGCGCATCGTGTCCCGACTCAATCCGTACGCTTTTTGAAGTGCACGACGCACGATCGGCACTCGGATGTGCGCGCGCATCCACGCCATGACGCGCTGCGTCGGTGCCTGGTGCGCGAACGTCAGGTAATCGAGACCACTCCGGTGCATCTGCGACGGTGCGAAGAATGTGATCATGTCGGCTGGGTGACGACGCTTCCACTCTGCGATAGCCTCGACGACCAGTCCCGTATATTGTGCGACGCCACCATTCTGCGGGCTGACGTCGGTATAGATGCCGATGTTCATCAAACACTGGCCTTCGCATGTCGGAGCGCGGCCCAGAGCGCATCCGAAAAGCGCTCGGGCGAGAACACCGTCGCCCGCGCCAAGCCGCGCGTTGTCATCTCAGCGGCGAGCGCCTCGTCGTTCAAAATCGAAAGAATGGCATTCGAGATGTCATCGGCCGAGCTCGGTGGTACCAGTAGGGCGGCGTCCCCGCACATCTCGCGGAGACCGCGAATGTCGGAGGTGATCACCGGACACCCAACTGCCCACGCTTCGATCAACGGGATTCTCGTCGGCCCGAAGTAGGTCGGCATCACGAGTGCCGAGGCCGCAGAATACAGGCCGGTCATGTCCTCGTTCCTCACCACGCCGACAGGGTGGATCTGGCCGGCCACTCCCATGCGCGTTGCCGTCGTCATCAGCGTGCGCCAGGTCTGCGCCGCGAGCGGCCGCTCATGCGCACCGGAAAGCACCAGCGGCACGCGAAGTCCTGTGCGCATCCGGATGATGCCAAGGGCTTCGACGAGACGAACGTGATTCTCCTGTGGCAGAAATTGCGCAGGACAGAAGACGTAGCGCTCAGGAAGACCGAGCTCACACCTCACCCGTGTTGCCTCCTCTGCGCGCCGGTCGGCGCGAATGTGCGGCGGCACCGTGTAGGGCACGATCGCCACGCGGTCTGCGATGAGGCCATGCTCCGCGTAGCACTCGAGCAAGTCGGCCTTCCCCGTTTCACTTTCGGCGATGATCATCGTCGCTCCGCGCGCCGCGTCGCGGAGGATGTGCTCCGCGCGCTCCCAATGGCCGTCCTCGACGTGCTCCCGGAAATGTGGTTGCCGAACGTGCTGAACGTCGTGCACGGTGATGACCGACGGAATGCCACTGTCGGTGAGGAACTCGCTGTTCGCTGGAGCATACAGCAGCTCGACGCCACGCTCACGCAGCCACGCGCCGGCGGAAGTGCGAGGTGACGCCTCCATGGCGTCGAAGTCGGCGCCGACGGCGACGGCGGCTGCCCGCTCGGCCTCGGTGCCGAACAGCTCGAGCCGGTCGCGGCCGAAATCGGCCGGTCGCTGCGCCAGCGCGCGCAGCACGCTGAGCGTGTACTGCGCGATCCCTCCGTCGTCCGGATTCGTGTGATAGGTTGATACGCCGACGTGCATGGAATTAGTGTGCGTGACTGAGGAAGACTCCGAGAGCCTAGCTCGCGTCATGCTCATCGGCAACGACTTGCGGAGGACGTCATTGAGCGAAGTCGTCATCGAAGCGGAGGGGAGCGGAGGACTCGGCGTGCGCGAGCTCTTCGAGGCGCGCGAGCTGCTCTTCTTCCTCATCTGGCGCGAGATCCGGGTCCGCTATGCCCACACCGTGTTGGGTCTACTGTGGACCGTGCTCCAGCCGCTTGCGACGATGGCGCTGTTCACCGTCATCTTCAGTCGCTTGACGAACGTCGCTCAAACCAGCGTGCCCTATCCGATCTTCGCGCTCATCGGACTCGTCGCGTGGTCGTATGTCGCGGGGGCGGTGGCTGGTTCGGCCGAGAGTCTCATCGCCAACCCAACGCTCATCACCAAGGTGTACTTCCCGCGACTCGCCATCCCGCTCGCACCCGTCGGCTCCGGGCTTCTCGATCTGGCGGTCTCCTCGTCTCTGCTCATCCTGGGGCTGCTCTACTATCGGATCGTTCCATCCTTTCCGCGCCTCTTGCTCGTCGTTCCACTGACCCTGCTGCTCGTCCTCGCCACTGCGGGAATCGGCATTCTTCTCTCGGCACTCAACCTTCGCTTTCGCGACGCGCGCTACACGATTCCCTTCCTGCTGCAGCTCTGGTTCTTCGGCTCGCCCATCGCCTACTCGCTGTCGTCGCTGTCAGACCGGTATCGCACCGTGTTCCTCCTGAATCCATTGGCGGGAATCATCGAGGGCTATCGCAGCGCCCTTCTGCCGGATTCGCCGCTCCACTGGTCGCATCTCGCCGGCGCCGCGGTGACGTCAATGCTCCTCTTCATCGCAGGCGTCGCATACTTTCGCGCCGCCGAGCGCAGCTTCGCCGACGTGGCGTGAGCGAATCGAATCTCGCCATCCGCGTCGAAGGACTCGGAAAGCAGTACCGCATCGACAGCGTGCGCGAGCGGTATCAGACGATTCGCACCGCGCTGTCGCGCGGCGTGACCAATGTCGTCGCTCGACTCGCGGGTGGCGGTGGTCGCAAGGATCAGTACGTCTGGGCGCTCGACGACCTCTCCTTCGAAGTGGAGCGCGGCACCGCGCTCGGCATCGTCGGACGCAACGGGGCGGGGAAGACCACGCTGCTCCGCATCCTGTCGCGTATCACCGCGCCCACGAAAGGCCGCGCCGTTCTCTCCGGCACCGCATCGGCGCTGTTGTCCGTCGGCACGGGCTTTCACCCCGAGATGACTGGGCGAGACAACGTCTTCCTCAATGGTTCGGTGCTCGGCATGCGGGGCCGCTACATCCGCGAGAAGTTCGACGAGATCGTCGCATTTGCCGAGGTGGAGAAGTTCATCGACACGCCGATCAAGTACTACTCGTCCGGCATGCAGATGCGCCTTGGCTTTGCCGTCGCGGCGTTTCTCGAGGCGGAGATTCTGCTGATCGACGAAGTGCTCGCAGTCGGCGATACCGCCTTCCAGCGTAAGTGCCTCGCCAAGATCGACGACGTCGCGCATCACGGCCGCACCGTGCTCTTCGTCAGCCACTACATGGCAGCAGTGAGCCAGATGTGCACGCGCGCGCTCTGGCTGGACCGTGGACGTCTGCGACTGTCCGGCGACACGGCCTCGGTGATCGAGGCCTATCTCGCCGACAGCGCCGTGGCGTCCGGCGAGCGCACGTGGAGCGATGAGAACGGCGCGCGCCAACCTGGTGGCGACAGAGCGCGGCTGCGCGCGGTCCGCATTCGCAACGCTGCCGGTGTCCCGTCGGACACGCTCGACGTCGGCAAGCCGTTCACCATCGAGATCGAGTACGAGGTGCAGAAGCTGTTGCGCTACTCGATGGTGTACTTCACCCTGCGCACCAACACCGGCATCGCCGTCCTCACGTCGGTCGACGCCTACGATGGTCTCGTTGGCGAACACGGACGAGAGCCGGGCATCTGGATCAGCACGTGCACGATCATGGGCAACTTTCTCAGCCAAGGCACCTACTACCTGGACGTCATCGCCGCGCACCCCTTGGTGGAGTACCTGTTTTCGGAGGATGCGGTACTTTCGTTCACGATCGAGGAAACGGGCTCGGTGATCGGTACCTATGACGGTGAGTGGCCAGGCGTGGTGAGTCCGGCGTTGCCGTGGTCGATCGACCGAGTTGGTGACCCACCGCGCTGAATCCGATCAAGGCTTGGCCTGCCCTGGGCAACCCGTTCGCTGACGTTCCGCCGTCTTCGTCAGCTGAGAGTTGTCGTGGTGCTGCTGCGCCGCCGCGGCCATCGGCGCGGCGGCGCCAATCACGATTGAAAAAAAATCAATCGTCGCATCATCACCTTCACGGAGTCAGCGCGGTCGGCTGCGGCTTCGGATCCTCGACCGTCTTGAGCACATCGCGCCACGCGAACTTGTGCCCCGACTTCCGCACATAGTAGTCCATCCACGCCTGCTCGGCCGTCGACTTGAGCAGCTGGTTGCGTGGATCAGGAATGCCGTGCGTGTTGCCCGGATAGACGTACAACTCGGTGGGGACGCCGAGCTTCTTGAGCGCCATGTGCAACCCTTCACTCTCGGGGCGCGGAACGCGCGGGTCGTTGTCGACGACGTGAATCATCGTCGGCGTCTTCGCGTTCTTGATGTACGCCGCAGGCGACTGCCGCCACCAGCTTTGCATCACCTCGGGGCTCTCCCAGTACATCTTGTCGCCGAGATACCACTGGCGGCCGCGCTGCGTATCGCTCTCGCCGTACATGGAAATCCAGTTGTACACGCCGGCGCCAGTCGAAATCGCCTTGAAGCGATTGGTGTGCGTGAGAATCCAGTTCGACCAGTGACCACCTGCGCTCCAGCCGAGCACGCCCATCTGCGTGCTGTCGACGAGGCCCTGCGCGATCAGGTGATCGACGCCGGCCATGATGTCCTCGTAACCCTTCGTGAAGTAGTCACCCTGGCTCTCGATCTCGAACTTCTGGCCGTAGTTCGTGGAGTTGCGATAGTTCGGCATCAACACGACGTACCCGGCGCCTGCGTAGATCTGCGCGCCATAGCCGCCGTTGAAGCTCAACACGTCGGCCGACTGTGGACCGCCGTGGATCGACACGATGAGCGGATACTTCTTGCCGGCCTGATAGCCGACAGGCTTCACCAGTACGCCACCCACCGGCGTTCCGTCGCGACCCTTCCACGCGATCTCCTCGGTCTCGCCGAGCGCGAGATCGCGCGTCCACGGATTGGCGTCCGTCAACTTGATCCACGAACTCGGCGTCTCCACGTCGCTGATGGCGTTGACCGTATACACCGCCGGCGGATTCTTCGGGTCGCTGCGATTGATGAACACGCGATCCGTCTCCTCGTCCTGCGACGCGCGGAGGCTCGCACGCTCGGTCGTGATCTGGCGAACCTTGTTCGACGCGACATCGAGCGCCATCAGTTGGTCCGTCGCCTTCACTCCTTCATTGAAGTAGATCGTGTTGCCGTCCTTCGACCAGAAGCCGATGGTGACGCCACCGTCGAAGCCGGTGCCCAGCTTCTTGAACTGTCCACCCTTGTTGTTTACGTCGCGCGTGTAGACGCGAAGGTTGTGGCGCATGATGAATTCGTCGGGAGCAGAAAACGCGATGGTTCTGCTGTCCGGCGAGAAACTGAGCGGGCTCTCGCCAATCTCCTTGTTCTTCGTCAGGCGCTCGGTCTGGCCACTCGCCACATCGAGGAGATAGAGATCGGCGTTGCCGTTCTGCTCGAGGATGTTGCGCTCGTAGCGGTTGGCGGAGATCGCGTGAAAGCCGATCCACTTCCCGTCGGGAGAGATCGTGAAGTCGCCGACGCTGTACGACGTGTCGCGCGTCAGGCGCGTCGTGCGCTTGCTCTCGAGGTCCAGCGCCCACAGGCTCGACACCGGCACTTCCGCGTTGCGAACGCGAACGTCGAACCGCTTCTCGAGTCGAACGCGCGCGTCGGGATCGACGGTGTCAGCGGTGGCGAAGTAGATGCGCTTCGAGTCGGGCGACACGCGCCAGAGTCCCACACCGGTGGAATGCCGCGTGAGCTGGATCGGCTTCACCGAGTCGCCGGCAGCGATGGCCGATGTCGGCAGCGCGAACAGCTGCTCCATCGACGGCTGGCCGGACCGATAGATGAGCCAGCGGCCGTCCTTCGTGAAGCCGTACGTGGTGATGCCGCCGTCCTTCGCATCGGTGATCTTGCGGGCTTCACCGCCGTCGGGACGCATGAGATAAAGCTGGAACGACGCGCCGCCTACACCGCCGCCTACTGCTGGCGGAAAGTATGGCGCACCGGGCCCGCTCGTCGGGAGCGTCGCCGCGCGCGATGCTGCGGCGGCGTTCGCGGCTGCCGCATCACGATCGGAGAGGAAGACGAAGAACTGTCCATCGCGCGACCAGGTCGGCGTCGTCTCGCTCTTGTCAGCCGTGTAGGTGAGTCGCTTCGTGCTCGGCGCACCCTGCTGCGTGGAGACGAGATAGATGTCGCTCTGGCGGCGCATCTCCTTCCAGTCCGGAACGCTCAGCGTGTAGAGCACCCACTTTCCATCAGGGCTCGGCGCCGGCTGCCCGAGCTGACGCATGTTCTGGACGTCGAGCCAGTTCATTGGCCGTGGTTCTGCTCGCGTCGACGCGGAGTTCGACGAGGCTGGGCCGTCCTGCGCGGAGAGCGGCGTGGTGTGTGCGCCGAGTGCGAAGGCGGTGAGCGTGAGGACTGCGGCGGCGCGAACGAAGATACGGGTGTCCATCGCAAAAGCTCCGAAGGGGGAAGACTCTGAATCAACCTTCCTATCCTGCGCTGTTCTCGGTCCGCGCGCCAGAGCCGGATATCGTCCCGTGTGCTGGCAAAAGACAAAACAGCAAATGCCTGACTCGAATCATGCGAATTGCTTTGGAATCGCATTGCTGTCGGGCGAGTGGCGGTCCGCCAGGTTGTCGCTGCAGAGATCAAATCCTTGAATCCTTCAATCCTTGATCCTAGCCGGCTGTCGATGGCCGAGCGGAACTGAAGGCTAGGATTGAAGGATCAAAGGATCAAAGGATTTGACTCGGCCCCAGCGAAAGCAGCTCACATCGCAAAAATCAAATTCAACAAATTCACATGATTCAAGCCAAGCGTTTCAGCAAAGCGAGTAGGAGCCTGTCTCGGATGCTTGAAATCGGCTGAAGAGCAGGTCCCTCGGTGGCTGCGCTCCTGTCGGGCCGACAAATGGTAGATTGCCGGTCATGAAAGTCATTCTCTTCGGTGCGAGTGGCATGGTCGGCCAAGGCGTCCTCCGCGAATGCCTCGCCGACCCCGATGTCGAACGTGTGCTCTCCGTCGGACGCAGCGCGAGTGGGCAACAGGATCCGAAGCTGCGCGAGATCGTTCACCCGAACCTGCTCGAGCTCAAGTCCATCGAGCCCGACCTCACCGGCCACGACGCCTGCTTCTACTGCCTCGGCATCTCGTCGGCGGGCATGTCCGAAGATCGATACACGAGCATCACGTACGATCTCACGATGGTCGTCGCCGGTACGCTGCTCAGGCTCAATCGAGACATGACGTTCATCTACGTCTCGGGCATGGGCACCGACAGCACCGAGCGCGGACGAAGCATGTGGGCACGAGTGAAGGGCCGGACGGAAAACGCGCTTCTCATGCATCCCTTCAAGGCCGTCTACATGTTTCGTCCTGGTGCGATCATCCCGATGCACGGCATCAAGTCGAAGACGGGCTGGTATAACCTGATGTACGCGGCGATGACGCCGCTCTATCCGGTGTTGAAGCAGTTCTTCCCCGGCGCCGTCACCACCACAGAGCAGGTCGGCCGAGCAATGCTGCATGTGGCGAAGCAGGGCTATCCCAAGCGTATTCTCCAAAGCGCAGATATCAGCGGCATCTGACATGCGAGGTAGGTTCCCATGGCGGAGACCTTTGCTGGCGACGGAGAGATGGCGGGTCGCTGCCGCGCGCTCGACTGGGCCGCAACGCCGCTAGGTCCCGTCGACCGCTGGTCGCACAGCCTGCGCACGATCGTCAGCACGCTGCTCGTGTCGCGCCACCCGATGTTCCTCTGGTGGGGCCCGCATCTCGTTCAACTCTACAACGACGCCTACCGCCCGAGCCTCGCCGAAGGCGGCCGCCATCCGCGCGCACTCGGCATGCGAGGTCGCGAATTCTGGACGGACATCTGGGACATCATCGGTCCGCAAATCGAAGGCGTCATGGATCAGGGAAAGGCGACGTGGCACGAAGACCAGCTCGTTCCCATCGTGCGGAATGGCCGCCTCGAGGAAGTGTACTGGACCTACGGCTACAGTCCGGTGCGCGACGATGACGGCAGCATCGGCGGCACTCTCGTCGTGTGTCAGGAGACGACCGCGCGCGTACTCGCCGATCGAATGATGGTGACGCTCAACCGAGAGCTGGTCGTGGAGCGGTCGCGCCTCGCCGACGTCTTCCGCGAAGCGCCAGGCTTCGCCGCCGTGCTGCGTGGGCCGGACTACGTCTTCGAGTTGGCCAACGATGCCTACTGCGCGCTCGTCGGTCGCCGAGACCTGATCGGGAAGACGCTGCACGAGGCGGTTCCCGAGGTCGCGGAGCAGGGCTTCATCAGCATCCTCGATGCGGTGGTGACCACGGGTCAGCGGTACGTCGGACGGGAGGCGCCCGTCGTATTGGTGCGAACTCCGGACTCACCAGCAGAGGAGCGGTTCGTCGATTTCGTCTACCAGCCATTGGTGGAAGTCGACGGTACGCGGTCAGGCGTCGTCGTACACGGCTCCGATGTCACCGAACAGGTGCGCGCGCGTCGAGAAGTGGAGCGTCTGCTCGCCGAGACGGAGCGTGCTGTGGTCGAGCGGGACTCGCTGGTGCGCCAGGCGCAGGCCGCGCGCTCGGAGGCGGAGATCGCGAATCGTGCGAAGGACGACTTCCTTGCCCTCGTCAGTCACGAGCTCCGCTCGCCGCTCGGAAGCATCGCGAACAACGCGCAGATGCTCGCCATGGAGATCTGCGGGCCGGTCACGGAAAAGCAGCGTCTGGCCCTTCAACGCATCGACCGAAGCCAGAAACATCTGCTGACGCTCATTCAGCAGCTTCTCGACCTGAAGCAGATCGCGGTAGGCCACATGGCGTTCAACATCGGCGCCGTGTCGCCGGTGGAAGTGCTGGAGGACGCATCGGCGATCGTCGATTGGCAATTCGAGAAAAAGCTTCACGTCACCTTCGAATGCAGCGACGACCTTCGCCAACTGCGGGTTCGCGCTGATCCCGACAAGCTGCGACAGATTCTCGTCAATCTCCTGACGAACGCCGCGAAGTTCACCCCCGCCGGTGGCTCCGTCACGATCGGATGCGAAGCTGATGAGGACCGGGTTCACATCACGATTCGCGACTCCGGCATCGGTATTCCACTGAGCTACCAGGAGTCGGTGTTCGAGCCGTTCATCCAAGTGCGCGACAGCCGGCAGCCGAGCATTACTGGCACGGGCCTCGGTCTGGCGATCAGCCGGGATCTCGCCCGAGGGATGGCAGGCGAGCTGACGCTGGAAAGCGAAATCGGAGTGGGCAGCGCATTCACCGTGGCCCTCCCACGCACCCGGCCCGAACGGCCCTTGTAAAAACTATCATGCGCATGTATAGTTCATGCCATGAACTACACAACGCAGCAGGAGACTGAGACCGAAGCCGGTCCAGACCTAGCCCCGATGTTCGCCCTTCTCGAGGCCGCCAGAAACGTCCAGGGCAAGGTCGAGTCGGCGCTCGATTCGGTGGGTCTTTCGCCCGCCAAGTATCAGGCGCTGGACGCGTTGGTAAAGGCAGGACAACCACTTGCCCTGAGCGAACTTGCGGGCTGCCTGAACTGCGTGCGGTCGAACGTCACGCAGCTGGCCGATCGCCTCGAGTCAGACGGTTTGATGCAGCGAGTCGACGACCCCACAGATCGCCGGGCGATTCGCGCGCTGATCACACCACTGGGCGCTGAAAAGCATGCTGCCGGCGCGAAAGTGATTCGTGCGCTGAAGGAGGAGTTCGCTACGAGTATGAGTGCGGCAGACGGTGAAGCGTTCTTGAGGGTCCTGACCGCACTGCGGTGATCGAGTTTTTTTTTGAAGTCGAAATTCATATATGCACTGTATAAGCAATGAACTTTATCGTGCATGTGTCGGTTGATCGTCCAGACAGGTTAAAACCAAAAGAGGCCCTGTCCTCGTAATGAGGTTCAGGCCACGAGCTCGACCAGGAGCACACGATGTCACGCAATTCCAAAGTCAAAGTCGCGTCTGCTGAGACGCCGAATCTTCTCCCCTTGATCGCTCGGACGGGGCTCGTGCTCGCGATCCTCACGGCTCTCACGGCCTTCGCGGTTCGTGCCAGTGCACAGACGGTCGCTCTCCTTCCACAGGGGCTCGTGCGAGCGCCGGCCGCTCTCGCATCTGTAGTCGTCCCGACGTCCCGCGCATCGGTCGTCTTTGCGCCCACGCCCTTCGCCGTCGGTGAGGAGCTGACATACAAGGCGACGTTCGGAGGAATCCCAGCCGGCTCGGCTCAGATGCGCGTCGACGGCATCGAAACCGTGCGCGGCCGCCCGGCATATCACGTCGTCTTTTCCATCGACGGCGGCGTGCCGTTCTATCGCGTCCACGACCGGTACGAGAGCTGGATCGACGTGCAGACGCTCGCGTCGCTGCGTCATCGCCAGGACATCTCCGAGGGCCTCTACAAGCGCAACACCACGTACGAGATCTACCCCGAGCGCGCCACTTACCAGAGGGATGACGAGCCCGCGGAAGCGAGCGTCGCCAACCCGCTGGACGACGGATCCTTCATCTATGCCGTGCGCGCCGCGCGCGTCCGCGTTGGCGAGACACGGCGCGATGACCGGTATTTCCGTCCGGATCGCAATCCGGTGGTGCTGACTGGCCTGCGGCAGGATACGGTGACCGTGAACGCTGGCACCTTCGCAACCACGGTCGTCAAGCCGTCGATCAAGGCGAACGGGCTCTTCTCGGAGAACGGCGACGCGCAGATCTGGTTCAGCGACGACGCCAGCCGCATCCCGGTGCAACTGAAGACGAAGTTCTCGAAGTTCTCGCTCACGCTGTCGCTGCAGTCGGTCACGCACGGCGACGCTGCGTCGCACGAACGACTGCTCGCGTCGGCCGCCGAAGCCCAGCGCTGAGGTTGGTTGACCGGTACTCCTGAACTCCATATCGTCTGACCACCGAGGGGGGTGCTCTTTCGGCCCCCTCCAGCTGGTCACGAACCGGAGGCCCCATGACCGACCAGACCAACCGCAAGACCACGTTGATCGAGAAGGACGCGTCCGCAACCAAGGACCTTCCGCCGAAGACGGTCGACAAGGACAACGCCGACAAGGTGAAGGGCGGATTCGCCAAGCCGAACGTCGAAGCCACGAAGAAGATCGTGTAGGCGACGAACACCGCTTCGCGCCCGGCACCGCTCCAGTGGTGGCCGGGCGCGAGCCGTTTCCATCTCATGTGTCGCTGCCATTCGTCGTTCGCGAATCGCCTATCCACGGCCTCGGCGGATTCGCCACGCAGCACATCGCGGCCGGCACCCGCATCGGCGAATACGCCGGCGAGCGCATCTCGCCGGAAGAGTCCGCGCGCCGCAACGACGCCGAGCAGACCGGCGGCGACCATCCGACCTTCTACCGCTTCGAGCTCGACGCGCACACGCTCATCGACGCGCTGTCCGGCGGCAACGACGTCCGCTTCATCAACCACGGCTGCGATCCGAACTGCGTCGCCGTGCGCGTGGGCGATCGGATCTTCTATGACGCGAGACGAGATATTCCTTTTGGCGCCGAGCTGCTCATCGACTACAAGATGAGCACCATGGCGCCGATCACCGAAGAGCAGCGACGAATGTTCGAGTGCCGCTGCGGCGCGACGTCATGTCGCGGGTCGCTGCTTTGGACTTCCGTTTCCGAGTGAACAGGTTGCTTGCCCGATTGCGGCCGTAGTGACGCAGGATACTGCAACTACTCGTGCCCGGGGGGTACTGACTCCAATCAGCACCCCGTTCCCCGAGCCGAGCAGCAAGATGCAGCAGCCAGTAGAAGCACCCACTCCCAAGGCGCTCGCCGATCTCATCGCGCGCTGCGACCAGATCAACCGCTTCGAGACCCAACTCACCGCCGCCGAGGTCGTTCGCATCAACGCGCTCGCGTCCGGCATCCTGGTCATGCGCCAAGTGCTGGAGCTCGAGCCGATGGACTCCGAGAAGCTTCCCATGCGTCAAGGGCGCATCCAGCACTGGGCGCTCACCGGCGCGCATCTCAAGGATGCGGAGACGCCCGCAATCACCGCCGTGAACGGCCTGTTCGTCCTCGACGAGCACGAGCAGGTGAAGGTGTTGTCGGATCGCACGTGGCGCGGACAATGGCGCTCGGTCACACTGTGGCACAACAAGGAGAACGGCATCTCCTCGGCGCAGGTGATGGAGTTCCTGTCGCGCTTGACGGCGCTCGCGCAGCGCAGAGCTCCCGATGTCGCCCGGGCGCTGTTGGCGCGGAGTGAAGCGGTGGCCGCGGCGCTGGAGCTAGTGTCGCCGACGCCGCGCTCGCGTCACTCCGGCGAGGTCCGGTAGATCGTAATCGCGCTGTCGTCGTAGACTCGCGTGCGCCCGCCCGCGGGTAGCTCGTGCGTGCGATCGTGCTCGACCGCGAGTACGCGCGAGAAGCCCTTCGCCTGCCAGCTCTCGATCACCCGATCCAGCATGCGCGATCCATACGGCGGATCGGCGAACGCGATGTCGTAGCTCGCCGAATCGAGCGCGGCCGCGAACGGGAGCGCGTCACGCTTGAAGATGCGCGTGCGCTCACGCACGCGAAGCATCGCCACGTTCGCGCGCAGCGCGTGCAGACTCGACGGTCGAAATTCCACGAAGTCGCACCACTGTGCGCCGCGCGAGATGGCCTCGAGGCCCAGCGCGCCGGTTCCAGCAAACAGGTCGAGCACGCGCGCTTTCGGCAGGTCGGCGGCCAACAGGTCGAGCAGCGCGCCACGCACGCGCTCGGCGGTGGGCCGCACGCGTGCATCCGGCGGCGACATGAGATTTCGGTCGGCAAACTTGCCCTTGATGATTCGCATTGAGTTGAGAAGTGAAGCGTACGTCGTCGAACGGCGCCAGCCCGCCGGCGCACGTCAGCCACGCCGGGGGCGCGCTTCGTGCCGTGCGTCCGGCGATGACTCCGACGCCACTCACACATCGGCAGGTGCTGGTCGTCTTCAGCGGGCTGCTGATGGTCATGCTGCTCGCTGCGCTCGACTCGACGATCGTCTCCACCGCGTTGCCGACGATCGTCAAGGATCTCGGAGGCCTCGAGCACCTGGCGTGGGTCGTCACAGGCTATCTGCTCGCGCAGACCATCGTGACGCCCGTCTACGGCAAGCTGGGCGATCTCTACGGGCGCAAGATCGTGTTGCAGGCGGCAGTCGTGCTGTTTCTGGCCGGCTCGATGCTGTGCGGACTGAGCCAGTCGATGACGCAGCTCATTGCCTTCCGCGCCATCCAGGGACTTGGTGGCGGAGGACTGCTCGTGACGACACAGGCCGTCGTCGGCGAGATCGTCCCGCCGCGCGACCGCGGCCGCTATCAAGGGTTCTTCGGCGCCACGTTCGGCCTCGCCAGCATCGCCGGTCCGCTCCTTGGCGGATTCTTCACGACGCACCTGTCGTGGCGCTGGATCTTCTACATCAACCTGCCACTCGGCATCGCTGCACTCGTGGTACTCGCGGCAACGCTGCCGGCGCGAACGGAGCGCCGCGAACACGCCATCGACTACGCTGGTGCGGGATTGCTTGCCGTGGTCCTCAGCGGCATCACGCTACTCGCCGACCTCGGCGGATCCACATACGCGTGGTCGTCGCCGATGATCCTCGGGCTCATCGCTTCGGCTGTCGTCGCTCTGGTGCTCTTCGTGATCGTCGAGCGTCGCGCACGTGAGCCGATCCTTCCGCCGAGACTGTTTGCCGAGCGCGCGTTTGCGCTGACGTCAGCGGTGGCGTTCATCGTCGGCTTCGCGCTGTTCGGCTCGGTGACGTACTTCCCCGTCTTCCTTCAGACGGTGAAGAGCATCAGTCCCACCGCGTCCGGAATGCAGATGCTTCCGATGATGGGCGGGATGCTCACGATGTCGATCATCTCCGGTCAGCTCATCAGCCGCACGGGACGATACAAGCGCTTTCCGATCATGGGCACGGCGGTGATGACTGTCGCGCTGAGTCTTCTGTCGCGTCTCTCGCTCGATACGAGCAGCTACCTGACTGCTGGCTACATGATGCTGCTCGGCATCGGGCTCGGGATGGTCATGCAAGTGCTGGTCATCGCGGTTCAGAATTCCGTCGAGTACAGGGATCTGGGTGTCGCGACCTCGGGTGCGACGCTGTTTCGACTCATCGGCGGCTCACTCGGCACGGCGATCCTCGGCGCGATCTTCGCCACGCGGCTTGCGGCGAATGTCGCGCAACGACAGCCGTACGCGGCGGCATTCACAGCGGCGCTCAACACTGTTTTTCTCGTCGCGGCGGTGGTGTGTGCATTCGGGTTCTTGCTCACGTGGTTCATCCCCGAGCGTCCGCTCCGCGCCACGATAGCCGAGTCGGCGAGCAATGCCGGCGCCGAGGCAGGGGAGGCCTTTGCGATTCCGACCGACGAGGAGAGTGCGGAAGAGCAGCTCGCCGCCGCTTTCAGGTCGCTCGACGACCGCGCCATACAGCGACAGCACATCGAGCTGATCGTCGCACGTGCCGGTGTGTCGCTCAGCGCGCTCGCCGCGTGGCTGCTCACGCGCATCGAACGTGATCCCGAGCGCGATCCGTTCGACGTCGGCCGCGAGCGCGACATCACTGCCGAGCGCGTCGAGGCGGCGTTGGGCGAGCTGCGTGACCGGGGATTGATCGAGGTGGTGGCTGCCGAAGGAGCAGGACGTCGCAGGTATCGGCTCGCGAGCCTCGGATGCGACGTCTACGACCGCCTCGTCGCGGCGCGTCGAGAGCAGCTTTCCTCGCTCGCAGCGGATTGGAATGCTGATCGGCGCGAAGATGCGGCCGAATTCCTCAGACAGGTCGTGAAGGGGATCGTTCCCGATGCGGTTCGCATGAACTGAAGGGGCGCCTGCGCTTCGCGCCGGCTTATGGGGCGGGCCGCTACGCGGCCCTTACGGGGCGCTTCGCTTATGGCAACTACTCTTTCGGCAAGAGAGGCAGTTGCCATAAGCGAGCGAAGCGATGCGCCCCATAAGGCGCGTAGCGCCGCCCCGTAAGCTGCGCGAAGCGCGGCGCCCCATGAGCGAGCGTAGCGAGCGCCCTAGCTCCTTACTTTCGGCAAATAGATGCGAAACGTCGTCCCGCTACCGACCTCGGAATCCACGCTGATGTGACCGGCCGCCTGGTGCACGATCGCGTAGGCCGTCGCGAGACCTAGCCCCGTGCCGCGGCCCGGCTCCTTGGTCGTGAAGAATGGCTCGAAGACCTTCGAGAGCGTGGACTCGCTCATGCCGAATCCGGTGTCGCTCGCGGCGAGCAGGACATACGGCCCCGGCGTGACCTCGGGATGCGTCAGTGCGTAGTCGTCGTCGAGCTCCACGTGGGCGGATTCCAGCAGCAGTGTTCCGCCGTCGGGCATCGCGTCCGCCGCATTGACGGCAAGGTTGAGGATCACCTGCTCCAGCTGCGCGGCATCGGCGAGCACCACATCGAGATGCGGCGCCAGCGACGTCCGCAGCACGATGCTCTCCGAGCTCACACGCTGCAGCATCGGCTCGATGCGGGCGACGACGTCGTTGAGGTTGACCTCCGACAGTGTCACGGCCTGCTTGCGGCTGAACGTCAGGAGCTGTCGCGTGAGGAGCGCCGCACGCGAGGTTGCCGACGCGATCTGCGCGAGATCATCGGTGTCGGTGTCCGACCGATGCTGCGACTGCAGGATCTCCACGTAGGACGTGATGACGGTGAGCATGTTGTTGAAGTCGTGCGCGAGTCCACCGGCGAGGCGCCCCACCGCCTCCATCTTCTGCGACTGCCGCAACTGCGCCTCGAGCAGCCGATGCTGGGTGAGATCGGTGAAGACACCGATGTAGCCCGCCGGCGCACCGTCAGCGTCCCGGACGACGCCAGCCGTCGCGAGCACGTCGACGGTCGTGCCGTCCTTGCGCAGCCGCGTCAGTTCCGATGGACCGATGCTGCCCTTCTCGTCGATAAGCGCCTTTCGCGCGACGTAGCTCGCT
>JAQBPV010000028.1 GCA_028287345.1 Gemmatimonadota bacterium | reverse complement strand
ATCCGGAGGCGCCACCGCCAACGGTTGCGGCGTATATCGACATGGTGCACGCCGACGATCGTCCCGCATTTCAGGACGCGCTCGACCGCACCGTGCGCGGCCGGCAGGGTTTCCAACATGAGTATCGCATGGTGCTGCCCGATGGCTCGGTCAAGCATCTCTATGCAGCGGGACGTCCCGACGTCGCCGAGTCCGGAGAGCTCGAGTACGCCGGGGTCGTCATGGACGTCACGGAGCGGCGGCACGCCGAGGAGGCCTTGCGAGAGGCACATGCAGAGCTGACGCGTGTCGCGCGGTTGACGACAATGGGCGAGTTCGCGGCCTCGATCGCCCACGAGGTCAATCAGCCACTCGCCGCGATCGTGAGCAACGGCGGTGCGGGGTTGCGCTGGCTGAACCGGCAGACGCCCGATCTCGACGAAGCGCGCGACGCATTCTCGCGCATGGTGGACGAGGGCAAGCGCGCGGGTGATGTGATCCGCGGGTTGCAGGCGCTGGCGCGGAAAGGCAGCCCGCAGCCCACGACACTCGATGTCGACGACGTCATCAGGGAGGTACTGGCGCTGACCCGGAGCGAGGTGCAACGGCACGGCGTCGTACTGCACACCGATCTCGCCGCGCACCATCGGCCCGTGATGGGCGACCGCGTACAGCTGCAGCAGGTGCTTCTGAACCTGATCCTCAACGGCATCGACGCCGTGCGCGCGGTGGAGCACGGCCAGCGGGAGCTGGCGGTATACTCGACGCTGACCGAGCCAGGCAGCGTCCTGGTTTCGGTCGAGGACAGCGGCCCGGGGCTGGACCCGGCCATCGCGTCGCGGATCTTCGAACCCTTCGTCACGACGAAGTCAGACGGTCTCGGTGTGGGGTTGTCGATCTGCCGCTCGATCATCGACGCCCATGGGGGGCGTTTGTGGGCGTCACCGCGCGCGACGCACGGAACGGCCCTCCGCTTCACGGTGCCAATCGGCGTTATGCCTGAGAGCGTCGCCAGAACCTGAGTACGCCGGTACGCGGAAGCGGCTTCCCACGGTGAGCGACCAGGGAGCGCCTACTTGCTCCGAAGCAGCCGCTCCACACGCGGCTTCACTTCGTTCGCGAGGAGCGTGATGGACTCGAGGAGATACTCGTGCGGCACACCCCCGATGTCCATTTGCAGAAAGTGCCCGCGGCACGGCTCGCGGGGCAGGATTGAAGTCGTGCCAAGCCGCGAAGCACGCGCTGCGGCCCTCAGTATCTGACAATCCCGCTCGTGGGAACAGCGGAAGGATGCGCGGTTATGCCGTCGTTGGCTTGAATCCCGTTGCCCTTCTTGCGCTGCCAGCTCGGCGAGCGTCGGACATAGCGCGTGCCTTGGCGTGACCGACGTTGAGGTGGAGGCCGATGACTATCGTGTCCGGCGCGGCACCAGCGCGATGAGCGCGCCGGCGGCTGCGAAACCCGCGCAGACCAGGAGCGCCGTCTGGAATGCGTGCACGAACGTCGCTTGGGCACCCACATCGACGAGACTCGACTCCGACCGGCGCGCGAGGAGGGCGCTACCGGCCGCGGCTCCGCCGAGACTCGCGAACACGGCGCCGGCCACGCTGACACTCATCGCCTGGCCGGTCATCCGGGCGGTCGCGAGCAGACCGGAGGCTTGGCCCTGGTCCGTCGACGGCGCGGAATCCATGACAAGCCGGGTGTTCGGCGATTGGAAGAGCCCCTGTCCGATCCCGCCGACGGCGAGCCGCCACGCCACGTCCCACGCCGACGTGGTTGCGTCGATCCGCGAGAGAAGCGCCAGGCCAATAGCCGCAACGGCGAGTCCGATCGGGGTGATCCAGCGCGAGCCGGAGCGGTCCGACAGTGTGCCGGCGATCGGCGAGGTGACGGCGAGCCCAATGGCGAATGGCGTAATGAGCAGTCCGGATCGCACGGTCGAGTAGCCGCGAAGCTCCTCGAAGTAGAATGGAAGGAGGTAACTCACGGCGAACACGGCGATGATCGCGAAGGCGAGGCTCGCAAGTCCCGACGCGAACGCCCGGTCGTGAAACAAGCGCAGGTTGATGAGGGGCTCGGCCACATGTCCCTCGACGGCGACGGCTCCGACCAATGCCGCGACCGAGAGGGCCAGGCTGCCGAGCAGCTTGAGCGACGTCCAACCCCAGCTTGCGCCGAATGACAGGCCGAGCGCGAGCGACGCGATGCCGATGCCCAGCAGCAGTGCGCCTGTCGGGTCGAAGCGTCCTCGTTCAACCATGCTCGTGCGCGGAAGGAGTCGGCGCGTCGCCACGATGGCACCGACGGCGATCGGCAAGTTGACGTAGAAGATCCAGCGCCAGTTCATGTACTCGATGAGCAGCCCGCCGGCGGTCGGGCCCGTGCTGAATCCGAGCGCGATGGCACCAGCACTCCAGCCCAGCGCCTGCCCACGTTGCAATCTCGGAACGGCGTCGGTGAGAATCGCCGTGCTCGTGGCGAGGGTCATCGCGGCTCCCATCCCCTGCACCGCCCGCGCCGCGATCAGGAGGGCGAGCGACGGCGCCGCACCGCACAGGGCCGATCCAAACGCGAAGCCTCCCAGACCTGCCGTCCAGATCGTCGTGCGTCCGACCATGTCCGACAGGCGGCCGAAGGCCAGGAGCAACGCGGCGATGACCACGACGTAACCGATGATGACCCACTCGATCGTGCCCGTCAGCGGCGTGTTGAATGCGTGGGCAATGGACGGCAGGCCGATGTTGACGATCGACGAGTCGAGCGTCGTCATGAACATCCCCACGCAGACCAAGGCGATCACTGCGCGTCCATGTGTGGCTGACTGCGCCGTCGGCACTGCGACCACAGGCATTGCCGCGGAGACCGCGACCGCCGCGGCTCCTCCCGTTGCTCGATTCGACATTCCATGCTCCGCGTGTGTTACGGACGCACACGCGGCACCCTCGCTCGCTGTGTCTCGCGTACCGTCTCACCGCGAAGCGTACACGGCCCCGGCGGCGCATACTTGAACGGCGTTGCCGTTCACATGGGCATCATCTCCTTCACGTGCTGCGACTCCTCGCCGAGCCACTCGGGGTGCGTGGCCGTCGAGTCGAAGATGGAGCTCGTCTTGAACAGCTCGAACTCACCTCTGGACGCCGCATCGCCGGTTTTCTCGAGGACCGCGCGGACCTGCGCGTCGCTCATCGGCCTGAATGTGATCGCCGTGTCCAGTGCCTGCTCGAGAATCCGCATGCTGTCGCAGCCCGTGATGACGACGGAGGTCGGCAGGTTCAGCGCGTACTGCAGGCACTCAATCGGCGTCACCGTGTTCGACTTCAGGATGACGCCATTCGCCATGCTCTTCATGCCGAGTACGCCGATGCCCTGCCGCACCAGTTCGGGGAGCACGACCTTCTCGAAGCTGCGATAATGCGCGTCCATGACATTGAGCGGCATCTGCACCGTGTCGAAGCGAAAGTCGTGCTCACGCGCGACGTCAAGGGTGTGCCGGTGGATCTGCGGGTCCTTGTGTCCGGTGAACCCGATGAACCGCACCTTCCCTGCCTGACGCGCGTCGACCAGGGCCGCGTTCGCGCCGTCGTCGTCGAAGATCCGGTGTGGGTCGTCGAAGCGGATCACCTCGTGATGCTGCACGAGATCGATGTGATCGACCCGGAGGCGGCGAAGGGATTCTTCCAGCTGACGCATGGCCTCACGCTTGGAGCGGCCGTCGATCTTCGTCATGAGAAAGGCGCGTTCGCGGTATCCGTCCCGCAGAGCCTTTCCCATTCGCGTCTCGCTGGCTCCCTCGTTGTAATCCCACGAGTTGTCCATGAAGTTGACCCCACGATCGATCGCGGTGCGCACGATCCGGATCGCGAGCTGCTCGTCGACGTGCGGCAGTGCGAGGTGCCATCCCCCAATGCCGATCGCGGAGACCTTCACTCCGGTGCGACCCAGGTCCCGGTACGGCACCGCGGCATCACGCACGACGTTCGGCGTCGTCATATGCTTCCTCCTGTCGATTGTCTGCGCTCATCGCGCACTCCTTGCCCGACTACCGGAACATCGTCAGCAATGCACGAACGCCGTACGCCACCACGGCCAGCGTGCCGACACCCGCCGCATACAGGCCCGCGAACCACAGCCAACGATGCAGCGCGCCGGGAAATCTGGTGAGTCCCATCAGTACCACCCGTCGTCCGGCGTCCTGCCGCGGAACACCCGGTAGGCGAACGCGGTGTAGGTGAGTACGACGGGCGTCGTGATCAGCGCGCCGACGAGCAGGAATTGATGACTGGCCGTCCCCGAAGCCGCCTCCCACAGAGTCACTCTGAAGGGGACGATGTGCGGGAAGAAGGAAAGACCGAGTGCCGCGACGCTACTCAGCATCATCGCGAGCGCCAGCCCGAATCCGGCACGATCATCCGCGCCGGCGCGACCGGCAAGCCACACGATCGCCGCCGCGCAGGTCGTGAACACGAGCAGGCAGATGGAGAGCGCGACTCGATGATCGCGCCATGACACGGCCAGGTGAGGCTGCACGCTCCGTGCGGTAATCCCGCTGAGGATCGCCAGCCCGAGAAAGGCCAGTGGAAGCCATCGCTGGTGCCTTCTTGCAAAGGCCCGTGTCGCGTCATCGCCCTTGAGTCGAAGCCAGCCCACGCCAAGTGTGGCATAACCGGATACGATCGTCACTCCAGTCACGAGACAGAACGGACTGAAGATGGCGAACGAGCTTCCACCGAATGAATCGAGGTCCGTGTCAATGCCTTGCAAGAGCCCTCCGACCACCAGACCCTGTGCCAGCGCGGCAACGAGCGAGCCGCCAGCGAACACGGCGTCCCACCGTCGCCGCGACGTCTCGCTGTTGTGACGGAACTCGAACGACACGCCCCTCAGCCCGAGCGAGAGAAGCATGAGCACGACCGGGATGTAGAACGCCGGAAGCAGGATGCCATACGCCCGTGGGAATCCCGCGAGGAGCGTCACGCCGGCCATGATCAGCCAGGTCTCGTTGCCATCCCAGGTGGGTGCGATCGCATCGACCATGCGGTCGCGCATCCGCTCGTCGCGTTGCGCGAGCAGCAGCGCGCCGACGCCGAGATCGAATCCGTCGAGCAGCACGTACATCGTGAGGGCGAACAACAGGAAGAGCGCCGAGAGCAGGGGGAAATCCATAGGGCTACTCCGCGCCGGACAGGTACGGCTGCACACCGGCAATCTCGGGCCGAAGGCCACGCTTGAGAGAGCCTGACGGCAGCGTGTGCGCCGGCAAGCCCGACGGTCCGCGACGAATGAGTCGCAGCGTGAAGACGAGAAACGCCCCGAAAAAGAGGGCGTACACGCAGACGAAGAGGATCAAGGTGCTCAACAGCGTGCCGGCCGGCACCGGTGAGAGGGCGTCCGCGGTGCGCATCAAGCCGGTGATCACCCACGGCTGACGACCGATTTCCGCCGTGTACCAGCCGCCAAGCGTCGCCACGACGCCGGACGGCGTCATCACGACGAGAATACGAAGGAACCACCGCGCCGAGTAGAGGCGACCGTGCCACCGCAACCACAGCGAAATGACCGCCAGGCTGAACATGGTGATCCCGAGCGCGAGCATGAGCTTGAAGCTGTAGAAGACGAGCACCACCCTGGGCTGCTGTTCGACAGGCGTGTTCCTCAAACCGCCGATGGTGCCGGTCAGGCTGCTCGTGAGCCAGATGGAGCCGAGGTATGGGGTGCCCATCTGGAACCGATTTCGCTGCCCGGCCTGATCCGGCACGATGAACCAGAGATAGGGCGTCGGCGACGGCGTCTGCACATCCCACCAACCCTCGGCGGCCTGCAGCTTGGCGGGCTGATACTTCACGAGCGCGCCCGCCACGTGATTTCCGACGAACACCTGCATCGCGATGAGAATGCAGGCCGCGCCCATTCCCAACGACAGCGTTCGCCGCGCAAACGCGGTCTCGCGTCGACGCAGGAGATACCACGCACTCACGCCGGAGACGAAGAACGCGGCGCTTAGATATGCTGCCAAGAGCATGTGCGACAGCCTCGTGGGCCACGACGGATTCACGACGACCTTCCACCAGTCGGTCACGACGAGCCGTCCGTGCTCGAGCGCGACGCCGTCGGGCGTCTGCATCCAGCTGTTCGCCGACATGATCCACGACGCCGAGAGCACGGTCCCCAGCGCCACCATGCACGTCGCGAAGAAGTGCAGCTTCGGTCCGACGCGGCTCTCCCCGAACAGCATGATCCCGAGGAACCCCGCCTCGAGGAAGAACGACGTCAGCACCTCGAGGCCGATCAGCGGCCCGATGACGCCTCCCGCGAACTGCGAGAACCTTGCAAAGGTCAGCCCGAATTCGAACGACAGCACGATCCCGGTGACGACGCCGATCGCGAAGCTCATCGCGAAGATGTTCAGGTAGAAGCGATAGATCTGCCGATAGATCGGGTCGCCCGTCCTGAGCCACAACGCCTCGACGATCGCGAGGAACAGCGCGAGCCCGATCGAGAGCGTCGGGAAGATGATGTGGAAGCTCACCGTGAACGCGAACTGAATGCGCGCCAGGATCAGCGGATTGAGTTCAGGCATCAGCGTCGCCCTCTCCCGTTGGCGATCGCCACACCACGAATACGGTAATCGCGATGCTCGCCACCACGCCGAGTATTGCCTGGGGGAAACCAAAGATGCCGTCAATCACGTTGAAGGCGGCGATTCCCCCGAGGCACGTCAGGAGTGCGGCCAGGAAGCCCAATGCAGAGGAGGAGCGCGACGTTGTCATTATCGTCTCTCGGTCAGCGGGACGGAGCGCTCCCCTTGTAGCTCACCCGCCATATCGTGCCGTTCCCATCCTCGGTCACGAATAGCGAGCCGTCGTTCGCCACGGCGACGCCGACCGGGCGACCCCACATCTGCGTGTCGGAGACCACGAAGCCGGTCATGAAATCCTCGTACTCGCCGGTGGGCTTGCCGCTGGCGTCGAACAGCAGACGCACGACCTTGTATCCCGTTCGGTTACTGCGATTCCACGAGCCATGCATGGTCACGAACGCGCTGCCCTTGTACTCGGCGGGAAAATTGTTGCCCTCGTAGAAAACGAGCTGCAACGGCGCCGAATGGGCCTGCATGAACACGTCGGGAACGATGACCTTGTTCTTGAGATCGGGCCGGTTACCGGCCTGCCGCGGATCCTCGTGGCCTCCGATGTAATACCAGGGCCAACCATAGAAGGCGCCCTCGACGACATGCGTCGCATACTCGAACGGCGTATTGTCGCCGAGCTCATCGCGCTCGTTGACCACGCACCACAACTGCCTGGTGATCGGCTGGATGGTCATCCCCGAGCAGTTGCGCAAGCCGCTCGCGACGATCTTGAGATCCTTGCCGTTCGGGTCGAACGACAGGACGTCCGCGCGCAACTCTTCCGTATCCCAGGCGGCGCCGGCCGGCTTGCTCTTGAGCCATTCCGCCAGGCCGTTGACGCTGCGCGGCTCCGGGAACATGGTCAGGTGCGGCACCGGAAACATGTCCTGTGCCACGTTCGACCCGGACCCGACGGAGTAGTACACGCGCCGCCCATCCGGCGAGAACACGATGTCGCGCGCCCAGTGATGCGCGCTCGGAATCCCGGTCACGATGGTTTCCGCTTTCCCCCGCGCCTTGAGGTCGCCGTTCTTGTATGGGAAGCGAACCAGCCCGCCGCTGTGCGCCACATAGACCCACTGAGGGTTCGCCCCGAGAGGATAGAATGCAATGCCGAACGCCTGCGGGATGCCGCTGGCAAACACCGTGAGCTGCTCCGGCTTCGCGCTCCCCGCGGGAATGCGCAGCACGTGCACCGAGTTGGACATGCTGTTGGCGACGAACAGGTCGCCGTTCGGCGCCACGCGAATCACGCGGGCGTTGCGCATGTCTCGCGTGACCAGCTCCGCCGAGAAGCCGGCGGGAAGCTGTGGTCGGGCGCCCGCGGGCATCGGCACGACCTGCGCCTCGCCGTAGGTGGGCTTGGCGATGGCCGGCAGGTCCTGTGGCGTGAGCAGGCGCCTGACGCCCGGCTTGTCCTCGTGCCAGCTGCCAAACGCGGCCTGCCCGCGTAAGGTCTGGCCGAAGGTACGTTCGGCGCCAAGCACGTTGAGACAGCAACCGGCAGCGACGATGATCCTGCGCGAGTACCGATACATGATTGATCTCCTTCGAGAGCGTCTTGGCTCGCAGGAGTGTAAAGGCGCCAGCCGCGCTGTCGCAGTCCCCAACCGCGCACTCCTTATG
The DNA here is from genome assembly GCA_028287345.1 of Gemmatimonadota bacterium. Lineage (GTDB taxonomy): Bacteria > Gemmatimonadota > Gemmatimonadetes > Gemmatimonadales > Gemmatimonadaceae > AG11. The sequence continues at coordinate 3,012 of JAQBPV010000028.1, read as the reverse complement.
TACCCCTTTCAGGGAGGCGCCGCAGGTCGCGCCTCACTCGCGTCGGCTCGCCGAACTGAGGCGATTGCCGACCGGCAACTGTCAGCCGACGCTGACGGGAACCGTGAAGTGGAATGCCGTGCCACGCGGAATCCGCGGCGACATCCACAGCTGTCCGCCATGCGCCTCGATGATCGAGCGGCAGATCGAGAGGCCCATCCCGAGGCCGTCGGCTTTCGTCGTGAAGAAGGGCTCGAAGATGCGTTGCGCCAGTTCCGGGTCCAGCCCAGCACCGGTGTCCTCGACCGAGACACGCACGCTGCCGGTCTCCGCGAGTGTCGACGATACCGTGAGCTCCCTCGTATGCGCCGTGACCGCGCGCATCGCGTCGATGCCGTTCAGGATCAGGTTGAGCAGCACCTGCTGCAGCTGTACGCGGTCGCCCCTCACGGGCCAACTGCCGGTGGCGAGATCGACGCGCAGCGTGACGCCGTGGCGGTGCAGCTCTCCGCGGGCGAGCGCCAGCACTTCATTGACAACGTCGTCGACATCGAGCGCGGTCATTTGCAGCCCGGACTTCTTGGCGAGGGCGCGGAGGCCACGGATCACCTCGTCCGCACGCTGGCCCTCGCGGACGATGCGCGTTGCGGCGTCTCGCGCTTCCTCGAGGTCCGGCGGCTCGCGGCTCAGCCAGCGAAGCGTGGCGCTGCCGTTCATCACGATCGCGGCGACTGGCTGGCGGAGCTCGTGACTGAGTGAAGCCACGAGCTCGCCCATCGTCGTCAAACGAGCGGCGCGAGTAAGCTCCGCCTGCGTGGTTGGAGGTCTTACCTGCGCTTGACAGCAGCCGGTCCGTGGTGAACACTGTTCACCATGCCTCCCACGCGCATGCTTGCCGGGCCCGCCACAACGAGTGATGCCATCCTTGCGGCAGCGTATCGGATCTACGTCGCAGAAGGAATGGACGCCGTTTCCATGCGCCGCCTGGCCGCGGAGGTCGGTGTCACTGCGCCAGCGTTGTACAAACACTACGAGGGCAAGGACGCGCTCGTCGAGGCGATCGCCGAGTTGGGGTTCGCGCGGTTCGAGCTGACGCTGCCAGGTAGCACCGAGGCACGCGGGCCTCGCGCACGGATCCGCCGAGTGCTCGACGCGTATTGCGAGTTCGCGATCGCCGAGCCGCACCTGTTCGACATCATGTTCGTCTCGCCGCGCGTTCGACTCCGTCGCTTCCCCGCGGATTTCGCCAGCAAGCGGTCGAACACCTTCAACCTGCTGCGTGCGGCGGTCGATGCCGGAATGGAGCAGGAACTGTTCGCACTTGACGACTCACTCGGCGTCACTCTCGACCTGTGGGCGCTGGCGCACGGCTTCGTTGGACTCTACCGCGCCGGCCGGTTCGGTAGCGATGCAGATGCAATGCGTGCAGCCTTTCGCAAAGCGCTCGTGCGACTGATGCGCGGACTCCAACGCCGCCAAGCCGGCAAGGATGGCCGATGAAAACGCCGACGCTCACGCTCGTCGCTGCAGCGATGCTTCTCGCCAGCGTCGGATGCGCTCCCAAGCCGACGGCGCCGCGAGTGTACGAATATCGCGGAGGACGATGGTTCAACGGGCAGACGTTCGAGAGCCGCGATGCGTACGTGGCAAACGGGATGTTCGTCGCGAAGCCGTCAGCTCCGCCTGATTCGACGATCGAGCTGAATGGAAAGTTCGTCGTGCCGCCATTCGCCGAGGGCCACAATCACTGGCTGGAGCCGGCGGCCGTGCAGACCTATATCCAGTCGTACCTGCGCGACGGGATTTTCTACGTACAGGATCAGGGCAACCCTCCGGCGATCCACGCGCGATTCGACTCGCTGTTGAACCGGCCGACGTCGGTGGACTTCATCAGTGCCAATCAGGGTTGGTCGGGTCCCGGCGGACACCCCGTGCAGATCGTACGGCAGTTCGTCGCGTTCGGCATCTTCCCCCCGACGTGGGGCGACGCGGGATTCGACAGGAACGTCGTAATGGTCGTGCGCGACTCCGCGGACATCGCCGAGCGATGGCCGCTGTTCATGGCCGGTAAGCCGGCGTTCGTGAAAGTATTCCTGTTGTATTCGGAGGAATACGACAAGCGGCGCAATGACAGCTCGTATCAGTATCATCGTGGAATGAATCCGGCACTCGTACCGGAGATCGTGCGGCGCGCGCATGCGGCAGGACTGAAGGTATCGGCGCACATCTATACCGCAGCGGACTTTCGCAACGCGGTGAATGGTGGGGTCGATCTCATCGCGCATTTTCCCGGTACTGGTTACGACGAGAAGCTCGGACTTGCCGCATTCAAGATCACCGAGGCCGATGCCATCGCATCCGCCCAGCATCATGTGCGTGTGATGACGACGCTCGGCTGGCTGCGCGAAGACGAATACGCAAAGCAGCGCGACGTGCTCATTCGTGACGTCATCCGCCCGAATCTCGCGTTACTGCGCCAGCATGGCGTGCCGATCCTCATCGGCAGCGATCAATTCCGTCAGACGTCTGCACCCGAGGCGCAGGACCTCGTCAAGATGGGCCTGTTCACACCGGCGGAGATGCTGGTCGCGTGGGCGGTGACGACGCCGCAATCCATCTTCCCGCTGCGTCACATCGGTGAGCTACGTCCCGGCTACGAGGCGAGCTTCCTCGCGCTGGACGGTGATCCGATCGCCGACTTCGGAAACACGTCGCGAATCGGGTTGCGCGTGAAGCAGGGAGTCGTGCTGCGGATCAAGGAGCCGGTGCCCGCGTTTCCGCCGCTCGGGAAGTAGAATCAGCGGGACTGACAGCTCGGCGGGCAGGATACGCCGAGCGATGACAGTTCCGTCAGGTCTGCCGCGATGAGCGCGCCGTAGCATGCGCAATCGCAATGAAGGATGACGTGGCGCTCGAGACGCGCTGTTTGGCACAGACGAGCACGAGTTCGGCGATGCGTTCCTGTGACGTAAGGGGAATGCAGCATACTCCTTCACGTGGCATCTGACGGACCGACATGGGTGCGAGCGTCAC
>JAQBPV010000146.1 GCA_028287345.1 Gemmatimonadota bacterium | reverse complement strand
CATCGCGGCGCACGAGGCGCGTGGTGATCCCGCTCGGGCCTGCGGTGTCGAACATCCGCGCCGCGACGTAGAGCGCGGCGTCGTCGTAGAGGAAGCGCACCTCGGTACGCTGCGTGCCCGGCTTGCCCTCTTCGGGATCGATCTGGGTGAAATCGGTGATGGGAGTCGCCTTGCTCCACGCCTCTTCATCGATTCGGCCGTCGATCTTGATGGGGCCGAGCCGTGGCGCAGCCGTCGCGCTGGGCACCGCGACCACATGCGTGGACCGAACGACCGAGGTATCGGTTGGTCGCTGCGCCTGTGCGGCAGCAGCGAGCAGTGAAAGCGACAGCGAGCTGGCGAACGCTGAGCGGAAAAAAGAACGCACGTGGACGGGGTCGGTGGGAAACAACGCCGCGTGAACCATCGAGGGGTCTCGCGAATAGACACCCCTACGAGCGAAAAGGGTTGTGAGTTGCGCTGGTTCCCGACCACCTGTCGATTTCCCTCGGCTCCGTTCGACTATGGTCAGAGCAGCACACAAACCCCTCTGGAGAAAACGATGAAATACCTCTGCCTGATCTATGAGGACGAGAGCAACTGGACCAAGCGAAGCCAGGACGAGAACGGAAAGATTTCGTCGGCTTACGGCACCTACACCCGGGACATCCAGGCGAGCGGCCACATGCTCGCCGGCGAGGCACTGCAGCCGACGCAGACCGCCAGCACGGTGCGCCTGCGGAACGGCAAAGTCTCGACGACGGATGGTCCGTTCGCCGAGACGAAGGAGCAGCTCGGTGGCTTCTATCTCATCGAAGCGAAGGACCTGAACGATGCCATCCAGGTGGCGTCGCGCATTCCCGGCGCGGCCACCGGCTCCATCGAGGTGCGGCCGATCATGGACACCACAGGCATGTAGTCGGCAAGCGACGCGCGCGCGAGAGGTCCGATGTCCGATACACCGAATGACGCGAAGGCCGAGGTGGAGGACATCTACCGGACCGACTCGCGCCGCGTGCTCGCGACGCTCATCCGCCTGCTCGGAGACTTCGACGCGGCGGAAGAGGCGTTGCACGACGCGTTCGTCGTCGCAATGGAGCGATGGCCGAGCGATGGAGTTCCAGCCAATCCTGTAGCGTGGCTGGTGAGCACGGGGCGGTTCAAGGCGATCGACAAGCGACGGCGCCAGACGAACTTCGACTCTCGGCGTGACGAGCTTGCACGGGAGCTCTCAGACGTTGGTGCCGAAACGAATTTCAGCGATCACGACATCGGCGACGACCGGCTTCGACTGATCTTCACCTGCTGTCACCCGGCACTCGCACCGGATGCGCAGGTGGCGCTCACGCTGCGCACGGTGGGCAACCTGACCACGGAAGAGATCGCGCGTGCCTTCCTACTGCCCGCGCCGACACTCGCGCAGCGGATCGTGCGTGCGAAGAACAAGATTCGCGACGCCCGCATCCCGTACGAGATTCCGTCGGCGAAGGAGCTTCCGGAGCGACTCGATGTGGTGCTCGCCGTGCTGTATCTCATTTTCAACGAAGGCTACACGGCGAGCTTCGGCGAAACGCTCACGCGCGCCGATCTGTGCAGCGAAGCGATCCGCCTCGGCAGGCTGCTGGTGGAGCTGATTCCTGAACCGGAAACAGAGGGACTGCTGGCGCTGATGCTGCTGCACGATTCGCGTCGTGCGGCGCGCAGCAGCGGTGATGGCGAGATGATCGTGCTGGACGAACAGGATCGCTCGCAGTGGAACGCCGACCAGATTCGCGAGGGAATCGCACTCACCGAACGTGCGCTGCGCTCGGGGCGATTCGGTCCGTACACATTGCAAGCGGCAATCGGTGCGGTACACGCCGAAGCCGCGCGCGCCGACGAGACGGACTGGCGACAGATTGCCGGCCTATACGACGTGCTCCTTCGCGCGCAGCCGTCGCCGGTGGTGGAGCTCAATCGCGCCGTCGCCATCGCGATGAGCGAAGGTGCCGAGCGTGGATTGGCGTTGATCGATGCGCTGATGGCTCGCGGAGAGCTGGATAGCTATCAGCTCGTCTATTCGGCGCGCGCCGACCTGCTGCGGAGGCTCGGCCGATGGGACGATGCGCTCGACGCATATGGCTCGGCGCTGGCGCTGACGTCGCAGGGCTCGCAGCGGCGGTACCTCGAGCGGCGGATTGCGGAGGTGCGCAGCTTCGCATCCCAAGGCGGAAAAGCAGGTCCCTCGTCCCTATGAGAACTCAAGTGAACGACGCCGCGATGCGTGCCGTCTCGGCGTGGATCTTCACCGTGTCCTCAATCCGCTTTCCATAGCCGCCACCAATCGTGATCACGATCGGCAAGCCCACTTCGCGACACTGCGAGATGACGAACGCGTCGCGCCGGGCCAGACCTTCGAACGTGAGCGACAGCCGGCCGAGCGCGTCACCTTCGTGCGGATCGGCGCCCGCGATGTAGAACACGAGATCCGGCGCAGCAGCCGCCAGCACGCCGGGCAGCGCAGCGGTGAGCAGTGTGAGATACTCCTCGTCGCCCATGCGGTCACTCAGTTCGACGTCGAGCGTGCCCGCCACCTTGTGGAAAGGAAAGTTCTTCCCGCCATGCATGCTGAACGTGAAGACACTGTCGTCGTTCGCGAAGATCGAGTGCGTGCCGTTCCCCTGGTGCACGTCGAGGTCGACCACCGCTGCGCGCCGAATGAGGCCATCGCGCTGCAATACACGAATCGACACCGCCACGTCGTTAAAGACGCAGAACCCCTCACCGTGATCGGCGAAGGCGTGATGCGTTCCGCCCGCGAGGTTCATCGCGACGCCGAATGCCAAGGCATGCCGCGCCGCAGCGATGGTGCCTCCCGCTGCTCGCCGCGATCGCTCCACGAGCTCGGGCGACCACGGAAGACCGATCACCCGCTCTTCCTGCGGCGTCAGCCGTCCCGAACCGTAGCGTGCGACGAAGTCAGCTTCGTGCACGAGGAGAAGCTCGTCGTCGCGCGCCGCCGGCGGCACCATCACTCGTCCCGGCGACACGATCCCTTCCTCGATCACACGGTCGCGCAGCATCGCGTACTTCTCGACGGGGAAGCGATGCCCCGCGGGAAGCGGAAAGGTGTAGCGCGCTGACGACCAGACGGTGAGCGGCAAGGTTTCGTTGCTTACTGCCCTCGCTTGCCCAACGTCACCATCGTCGAACGCCGCTCTCCGCGACGCAGATACGTCACGCTCACCGTGTCGCCCGGCTTGTGGGCGTAGAGCGCATCCGTATAGCTGTAGAGATCCGTCACCGGCTTGCCGCCGAAGTTCACGATGACGTCACCAGCCTCCAATCCGCCGAGCGCCGCCGGACTGCCCGCCCGCACGCCGCTTAGCTTGAGACCGGGAACGTCGCCGGCACTCATGTCGGGAATGGAGCCGAGATACGTGTTCGATCCCTCGCGACTGCCCGCCGACCCCACGGGCGCGGCCGAGCGAACGACGCTCATGCGCGTGGGACGATCGGCGATGGCGCGCACCACCCGTTCCGCCATGCCGACGATCCGCCCCTCACCTACAGCGTTGATCTTCGGCGCGTCGTCGGTGGCCTTGTGGTAGTCGTCGTGCAGGTCGGTAAAGAAGTGCAGGACGGGAATGCCCTTCGTATAGAACGAGCTGTGATCGGACGGACCAAAGCCGTCGCCCACCGCGCTGACGACTAGCTTCGGCTCGACGTTGGCCGCGGCGACGATGGCGGGAAGCTCCTTCGCCGTGGCGACGCCATACACGATCAGCTTGTCGTTCCGCAGGCGGCCGATCATGTCGAAGTTCACCATGGCGACGATGCTGTCCACCGGCACAGGTGAGTGCTCGACGAACCACTGCGAGCCAAGGAGGCCGAGTTCTTCCCCTGTAAAGCTGGCGAAGACGATCGAGCGCCTGGCCGGCCTGGCGGCAAACTGTCGCGCGAGCTCCATCACCGCGGCAGTGCCCGAGGCGTTGTCGTCGGCGCCGTTACGAATGGCGTCCTTCGCGTCAGGGTCGCTCGCGTGCGCGCTGGAGCGGCCGAGGTGGTCGAAGTGCGCGCCGATCACGATGTACTGATTCCGGAGTGCCGGGTCAGTGCCCGGCACCATCGCGACGACATTCTGCGAAGGCACGCCTTCCGGATGTCCCTCATGGGCCATCTCGGCACTTCGGGCGGTGAAGCGCTGGAGATACGTTCCGGGAACGATCTGCGTGAGGCCGAGTGCTTCGTCCCGGCGGGCGATGTAGGCGGCGGCACTGTCATTTCCGGCCGTTCCCGTGCCCCGGCCCTCGCGCTGATCGTCTGCCAGCCAGGCGATATCGCGATGGATCCGATCTGCGTCCGCAGAAAGCGGTTTGGGCGGTTCGCCGGTTTCGGCGGTCTTGCATCCGGCAATGAGAAGCAGCGCGGCGGCGCCGCCGCGACTCAGGGACTGAAAAAAGCGCATCATGGTACGTTGAAAGGTGATGTGCCGAATGCTAATTGGACACGGAGTCAATGGAACACTCGCTCATCTTCGCTCGCCACTTTGCGCAGCTCGTCTGGCTGGTGCTACACGAGCCCGCCAACACTGACGAGCAGAAGGTCGCGCTGCGCGCAATGGTCACGCTGGCCAAGGACGGCACGCTGAACCTCTCGCTCCACCCTGACTCGGTGCAGGTCAACGGCGAGGTCGTGCCCTTCGCGCTCACGGGAGTGACGGACGTCGCGAAGCAGATGAAGTTGCACGGGTTGGCCATGATCACGGTCGACGCGAACGCCGCCGCCGCCCACATGCTCGGCGTCGCGCGGATCATTGCCGGCATGCCGACGCTCGACGACGGCGGCGCCGCAGCAGAAGCGCAACGGCTCGCCCTCGGCGCCACCACGGTGCGCTTCGCGGCCAAGCCGCGAATGTCGCAGGGGCTGTCGATGCCGGAGATGGAGTTCGGCGACGTCCTCGACGACCCGCTCGCCGAGGCGCGTGCGAAGGCGACGCCGCGGTCGATGCCGTCGATCCCTACGCCCAGCAAGGCACACGATGGCGGCGGCCTGTTCGCGCAGTTCGCCGCGCCGCGGACGCCGACCGAGACCTACGACGAACTGCTCAAGAAGCTCGACATTGCAATGGATCCGGCGTCGATCGCCGACCTGCTCGATGACCTCGTGCTGCTCGCCGAACTGGCGACGAAAGAGCGTCGGTCGTCCGTGGTGAGCGAGATCATGTCCCGAATGCTGCGTCGCGAAGCCGCCGTCGCGGATCCGGAATCCAAGCGCATCATCGCGCAGTCGATGCGGCGGCTCTCGAAGTCCGAGTCGCTGCGGTGTGTGGCATCGCAACTCGCGCTGCAGCCGGCGCGGCGTGAGGAATTCGTCGCGATTCTCGCCCGCGCGGGCGAGCACGGCGCGGACGCACTGATCGAGCAGATCGGCACCGTGTCGCATCAGCGCGACCGCCACGTCTACTTCGGCGCGCTCGTCCAGCTCAAGGCGGGAGTGGCGTCGCTACTGCACATGCTCAGCGATCCACAGTGGTTCGTGGTGCGCAACGCGGCCGAGATGCTCGGCGAAATGCAGGTGCGCGAAGCGGAGAAACCACTCACGGACCTCCTCAAGCACGACGACGAGCGAGTGCGTCGCGCCGTGACCGGTGCCCTGATGCGAATGGGTACCGTGCGAGCGATGCAGGCCATTCAGGCGGGTCTCGCGGATGGCGCGCCCGACATGCGAGCCGAGGCGGCGGCGGCGCTCGTGACGCGCAAGGATGGCCGCTCGACGGCGACGCTGCTTCAGGCGCTCGATGCCGAGAAGGACGAACATGTGCAGGCGGCTTTCCTGCTCGCGCTGGGCAAGGTCGGAACGCCGGAGGCGGTTCAGCGCCTGATCAAGGGCGCCGAAGTCGAGCGCGGGTTGTTCAAGCGGAAGACGACGGAGTTTCGCGTCGCGTCGGTGCACGGGCTGTCGGAAGCACGGACGCTGGAGGCGACGGACGCAATTCGCGCGCTGCAGTCCGACAAGGATGCGCAGGTGCGCGACGCGGCCAAGCAGGCGATATCGCGCATCACGAGGCGCCCGACGAGCGAGCGCCCCGCGATTTCCTGATTACGCGCGGCGGCGGCGAGCCACGCCGAGAACGCCGAGCAATCCAGTCGCGACCAGGACCATACTCGCCGGCTCAGGTGTCGCCGTGACCGCCGATGCCGAAAGACCCATGTCGCCGACGACGAGACCATCGGTGACCGCATCACCCGTGACGTGGAAGACGAGGCTGTTGATACCGCCCGTGAAGCCACTGTTCACCGTGTTCACGCCGGTGAACTGATAGGAGGGCTGGTTGCCGCAGGACCCGCCGTATGCGCCGCCGTTCAGGCTGTAGTACCCGCCAGCCTGCGCCGGAAAATTGTCGATGGCACACTGAAAGGTCATGACCGCCGTGGTGGGATCGTAGCCCGACAGGTCGAACAGCGTGCGGAAATAGTAATCGCCGCCGCCGCCCGTACCACTCGAGGTGGCGGAGATCCAGGAATACGCTGGTGTCGCGGTCTGCCAGGCACCGGGTGGGCTCTGGACCTGATACGCCTGACTCCATGTGGTGCCGCCGTTGGTGGAGACCTGCCAGAGTGCGTCCTGGAAAACTCCGTTGACGTTGCCCGTGGCGCCGGTGTTCGCCGGAGGCGTCTGGGCGCTGGCTGCGCCTGGAGCGAGCATGGCGATCAAGGCGAGGACACCGACGGCTTTCGAGAGCATCTTCATTCGGACCTTTGGGGGTGAGGGGGCCGTGAATGATCAGTCCGATCGAGTGGGGGGGCGACGAGTACTCGAGGGGGCGATGCGGTGCGCAGTAGCAATCCGCGTGCGCTTTGCCGCTCGGCGGAGCTCCAAAGCGTCAATGAGGCGCAAATAGTTGCGGCTCTTGCTCTTAGCCATTCGTGGCGCCGTGCGATCAGGCGCTCATTCGCGCGCACCCATGCAGCATGCTCGCGACCTGTTGCACGGACTACGCAAACATTGTTGCGCGGGCTCGCCCTACCGGGCGGTAAAGTCCGTTTCGCGCGTGATGGCCCGGCAAAACTCGGCGATCAACGTCGCAGCGTTGTCCACGTCTGCGAGCGATACCATCTCATTCGGCGAATGCATGTACCGATTCGGGATGGAGACCAGACCCGTGGCCACGCCCTCACGCGCGATGTGAATCGCGTCGGCATTGGTGGACGTGTCGCGCCCAACGGCGTGCACGGCGTGGGCGATGTCGTGCGTCTTCGCCGCTTCGCGGAGGATGCGGTGCACCACCGGCGAGATGAGCGCCCCGCGGCTGATGATCGGCCCACCACCCATCTTGTGCTCGCCGATCTCCTTCTTGTCGATGTTCGGATGATCGGTGGCGAAGGTGACGTCCACCACGAGCGCCACCTGCGGATTGATGCAGTGCGCGCACACCAGCGCCCCGCCGCCGTGCCATGCGATCTCCTCTTGCGTCGTCGCCGCGGCGACCACCCGCGCCGCACCCGGCTTCTCTGCATAGCGACGCAGCGCCTCGAGCACGATGAACGCACCGATGCGGTCGTCGATGGAGCGGGACACCAGACGGTCATTCGGGAAGTCGAGCGTGCGCGAGTCGATCACTCCCGGGTCGCCGATGCTGAGCCGCTTCTCCGCCTCGTCGCGCTTGGAAGCGCCAATGTCCACCCAGAGGTCGCTGAACTTGCTGGCGTGCTCGCGATCTTCCGATTTCATGAGGTGAATGGGCTTCTTGCCCACCACGCCGAGCACGTCACCCTCGTTGCCGAGAAAGCGGATGCGCTGGCCGACGAGCACCTGCGGGTCCCAGCCGCCGATGGGCGCGATGTAGATGTACCCGTCGTCGTCGATGTACTGGACGATGACGCCGATCTCGTCGATGTGACCATCGAGCATGATCGTGGGATAGCCGCCTGGATTCACCTCGGCCATGCTGTTCCCCGCCACGTCCACCGTGACCTTGGCGGCGAATGTTTCTGCCTCCGTGCGCCACGTGCGGGCCGCGGCTGTCTCGAACCCTGAAGGGGCAGGGGTGTCGAGCAGGCGCTTGAGGAAGGTGAGCGAGGACGGGCTGATCATCGTGGCAGGTATAGGGGTGAGCACGAATCCTATCCGACGCCACGGCATCACGAAAGTGCAAATCAGCGCAGCCAGAGCGGTTAGCTTTCGGGCCGGATTGGTTGCCTTCCTTCACCCACAGCTCTCATGCAATTCGTCTTTCTCGCGATCGGGCTGGCCGCCGGCCTCCTTTCGGGACTTTTCGGTCTCGGGGGCGGCATCGTCATCGTGCCGGCGCTGCTGTTCTTCGCCAAGATGGAGCCGTCAACCGCGACTGGCACGTCGCTCGGCGCGCTGCTGCTGCCCGTTGGTGCACTGGGTGCGTGGCAGTACTACAAAAATGGCCACGTGAACGTGACGGCGTCGCTGCTCATCGCGCTGGGACTCTTCGCCGGCGCGTACTTCGGCGCGCGCGTGGGCCTGTCGCTCAATCCGGCGACGGCCAAGAAGTCGTTCGCGGTCTTCCTGCTGCTCGTCTCCGCGAGGATCTGGTTCACGGCGTAATGCCGACATGAAGCTCGCCTCGGCACAGGGACGCTGGGTCGTCGCGGGAGCCGTGCTCGGATCGGGCGCGGTGTTCCTCGAGGGCACCGTCGTGAGCGTCGCGCTGCCGTCCATCGCGCGCGACCTGCACCTCGGCATCGCCGGCCTGCAGTGGGTGATGAACGCCTACCTGCTCACCCTGAGCGCATTGATGCTGCTCGGTGGCGCACTTGGCGACCGCCACGGTCGTTCGCGGGTATTCACGCTCGGCGCCCTCGGCTTCGCCACCGCGTCGGTGGCGTGTGCATTCGCACCGACTGCCATCGTGCTCGTGGCCTGCCGATTGGCGCAGGGCGTGGCCGGCGCACTGCTGGTGCCGAACAGCCTCTCGATGCTCGAGGCGGCGTTCGAGGGCGAGGATCGAGGTGCAGCGATCGGACAGTGGGCTGCCTGGTCAGCCGTATCGACGTCCATCGGTCCACTCGCTGGCGGCTGGCTCGTCGACAGCTTCTCGTGGCGATGGGTGTTCGCTGCTGTTGCGCCATTCGGACTCGGTGCTGCGCTGATCGCGCATCGCTCCGTGGTCGACGGTGCTTCCAACGCGGGCAGTGCCAAGCAGGACGTCATTGGACCGATCCTCATCACGCTCGGTCTCGCTGGATTGATCGGCGGGCTCACCGCGGGACCTGACAGCGGATTCACGAGTCCACTGGTGCTCACGGCATTGATCGGTGGCATCGCACTCATCGTCGCGTTTCTGCTCGTGGAGCGCCGGAGCGCGTCACCACTGCTGCCACTCGACGTGTTCGCGTCGCGACAGTTCACTGGCGCCAACCTCACGACGCTGCTCGTCTACGCGGCACTCTCCGCGCTGTTCCTTCTGCTCATGCTCGAGCTGCAGAACGTCCTCGGCTACAGCGCGCTCAAGGCCGGCGCGTCGCTGCTGCCGATCAATGCACTGATGCTCGTCGTCTCCCCGTATGCGGGCCGCCTCGCTTCGCGAATCGGCGCGCGTTTGCCGATGATGTTCGGCGCACTGACCGCCGCTGCCGGCATGGCGCTCTTTACGCGCGTGCATCACGGCGGGAGCTACGTGGCGAGCGTGCTTCCAGCAATCATCGTGTTCGGGCTGGGACTGTCGGTCTTCGTGGCGCCGCTGACGTCGGCGGTGTTGTCGGCGGTTCCATCGGAGCGTGTGGGTGTGGCGTCGGCCGTGAACAATGCGGTATCGCGACTGGCCGGTCTGCTCGCGACGGCGATCATTCCCCTCGCGGCCGGCATATCGGGCGCGAATGCGCTTCAGGCTGGCCAGCTGTCACGCGGGTTCACGCGCGGGATGTGGATCAGCGCAGGGCTGTGCGCAGCGGGCGCGCTCGTGGCGCTGCTGACGATCCCGGGAGCACGACCAAGCCGCGCGGGCGGAAAAGCGAGCTTCCGCGCATAGTGAGCAGGGGCTGCGGAGAAGAGCGTCGGCGCGATGATCGCGGCGATGGTCTCCACCGCATCGGCCAACCGCGGGCCGGGCCGGCTCGTGAGCGCATTGCCATCAATCGCCCACGCCTCGATATCGCGCGCCCATGCCCATTCGTCGGTTGCAAGCAGCGCATTGGATTCACGTTCCGCGCGCTCCACGTCGAAGCCGCATGGCGCGAACAGCAACAGCTCCGGCGCGGCGTCACGCACTTGCTCCACCGTCATCCGCACGGAATGCGCACCCGGCTCGGCGATCGCGTCGATGCCACCGGCGCGGCGAACGACGTTCGGCGTCCAGTGTCCGGCGGAATAGAGCGGATCGAGCCACTCGATGACCGCGACGCGCGGCCGCCGCGCACCTGCGCGCTTGAGTGCCTGATGCACGAGCAGCAGCCGCGTGCTGATCGACTCGAGCAACGCGCCGGCGCGATCAGACTGGCCAATCGCCTTGCCGATGTTGCCGATGTCCGCCCACACGCCGTCGAGCGTCGTGCCGCCGAGCGGAACGATCTGCGGTGCTGGGGACAGAAGCTGCGCGATGTCGCGGACGTCGCCCTCGCTCACCGCGCACACCTCGCACAGCGCCTGCGTGAGGATCACAGTGGGTGCGAGACGTACGACGTCATCCGCGTCCATTGCGAACATCGGCAACCCTGACGCGGCGATACGCCGTACTCCTTCGTCAATCTCGGCGGAAGAAGCGTCGCGATCGATCGAGCTCGCGGTGACGCGCGGCAGGCGCGCCACCTCGGGCGGGTAGTCGCATTCATGCGTGATGGCGACGAGTTGGTCGAGTGCGCCGAGTGCGGCGATGATCTCCGTACCCGCCGGAAGGAGAGAGATGATGCGATTCATTCGAAAGCAGTACGGAAAATAGTATTGAAGGCCAGTACGATCGTACCCGGCACTCGAGTAAGGCAGTAGCGAGTATCACTACGTGCCGACTGGAAAAATGCTGAATGGCTTGCCGGCTTCGTCCGCACGACACCTCGTGGTACTCGATACTTGCATGCTAAAAGTACTGAGTACGATCGCACTGGTCTTCAATACTGCCTTCAGTACTGAGCGTTGACGGTTTAGTCGTTCCTTCGCACGGGAAAGGCTGCGAACGTGAGCAGCAGTGCGACCAGCCCCGCGATGTACCAGCGAGGGTCTTCCGTGAATCCGTAGTAGATGATCCCGAACCACGCGATCATCTGACCGAACAACCACGCGATGAGGCTGTCGGGAATTCCCATCGCGATGCGGCGCTTTCGCGCCGCGGCGCTGCGGAAGAAGCGGATGTCGATGAGCTGCACGAGTGCGTACAGCCACGTCATGATCCCGACGATGCGCAGCTTGCGAATCAGGTCGATGCCATGCGGACCCGTGGCGCCGAGGGAGTGCCACACCCACACGACGAGCCCGAAGAACAGCGTGATGCCGAGCAACACGCCGCGCAGTTGCGTCTGGCGCTCGGGCGTCAGCCAAAGATACCGGACCGTCTCGCCGGCAACGCGGCCCTCTGCGTCTGCCGGACGTTGGGATACCATGCGCACCTCGCCCATGAAAGAGCGCGGTGTACGGAGCTCAGGGCTGCGCCGCCCGCTCGTACACCGGCTTCCCCCCAATATACGTCGCAACCACGTTCGTGCCGAGAATGTCGCGGTCGGCAACGGTCATGATGTCGCGATCCAGCACCACGAAATCGGCCAGCTTCCCGACGGAGAGCGAACCCATGACCGACTCCTGGAACGCGGCAAAGGCAGGCCAGATGGTCATGCTCTTGAGCGCCTCCTCGCGCGTCATCCGTTGCTCCGGCATCCACCCGCCCGACGGCCAATTCTCCGCGTCCTGCCGAGCGACGGCGCTGTGAAAGCTGAGCAGCGGATTCACGGCCTCGACGGGAAAATCGCTGCCATTCGGAATGACGACGCCCGACTCGAGGAGCGAGCGCCACGCGTACGCACCAAGCAGACGTCCCTGCCCGAGCCGGCTGCCGGCCCAGTACATGTCGCTCGTCTGATGGACGGCCTGCATTGACGGAATGACGCCGAGCTGCGCGAAGCGGGGAATGTCGTCGTGGTTGAGGATCTGCGCGTGCTCCACACGGAAGCGGTGATCGGCCGCCGGCTGAAGCTTGAGTGCCGCATCGTACGCATCGAGCACGACGCGGTTTCCGCGGTCGCCGATGGCGTGCGTGTTCACCTGGAAGCCGGCCTTGAGCGCGCGAACCGCGACCTCCTGAATGTGCGCCGGTGCGGACAACAGCAGACCCTTGTTGTTCGGGTCATCGCTGTACGGTTCGAGCAACGCCGCGCCACGTGAGCCAAGTGCCCCATCGGCGTAAAGCTTGAACGAGCGGAGCCAGAGACGGTTGTCGTAAAGCGCACTCTGCGGGCCGCGAGCGAGATAGTGCGCGACGGCGGCGGAGTCGTCGCTGATCATGACGTAAAGACGGAAGTTGAATTCGCCCGCCTTGGCCATCTCTTCGAGGAGATCGATCGTGGCGCGCGATTCGCCGGCGTCGTGCAAGCCGGTGAGTCCCCAGTGCTGCGATTCGGCGATGGCGGCGCGAATGGCTTTTCGCGTCTCCTCGGGTGTGCTCCTGGGAATCGACCGCTCGACGAGCTCCGTCGCGTTGTCGACGAACACGCCGGTCGGCTCGCCTGAGGCGGTGCGCAGAATCTTGCCGCCGCTCGGGTCTTTCGTGGCAACCGTTACCGAAGCCGCCTTCATCGCAGCGGCATTCGCGAGCTGCGCGTGTCCGTCGATGCGCTCGAGGTAGACCGGATTGTTCGGCAGCGCACGCGTGAGCGCGTCGTGTGTCGGGAACCGCGTGTCGCCCCACTGGTTCTGGTCCCATCCGCGCCCGATGATCCACTGGCCAGCCGGAACATTCTTCGCGCGGGCGACGACGCGCGCGATCACCTCGTCGTACGACTTGGTGCCGACAAGGTTGACGGTCTGGAGTGACTGGCCGAGTCCGAGCAGGTGCGCGTGTGCGTCGACCATGCCAGGGATGACCGTCCGTCCGCCGAGGTCGAGCATTTTCGTATTCGCGCCTTTCAGCGCCATCGCTTCGCGGGCCGAGCCAGCGAAGGCGATGCGTCCATCGCGCACGGCGAGAGCGGCAACCACGGGACGCGTATCGTCGACGGTGTAGATGCGGGCGTTGGTGACTATCAGCTCGGCGGATCTGACGGACTGCGCAGAGACTGGCGCCGCGATGAGTAGCGCGAGAAAAACCGATCGAGACATTGTCTTGGATGAGGGAATTCCAAAGTTGCGGCACGTCCAACAAGAACAAAAGCAAGGGTAACGGATTTCACGGATTGCACGGGGAGCACGGATAAAGGCCGGATAGAACCAGAAGTGCTGGTTGATCCGGCCTTGATCCGTTCAATCCGTGAATCCGTTCCCTTCGGTTGACCTCGGGTGCGACTCAGGTGCCGGGGAGACGAGTCCAGATCACCACCGCACCGCACGTCTGCGTCCGTATCGTCTGAATCCTCGGCGCAAACTGTGGCGGGATCGTCGCGCTGCCGGCGTAAAGCTCGATGGCCTCGACGTCCTGGGGTGGAAACTCGTCGGGCGACGCATTCTCCACGCGCATGCCGTCGACCCAGTATTGCGGCGGGCAATCGCCGCGAATGCCGGGGCTGCGCGAGAATCGAATCACCTTCCGACCATTCACGTTGAGGACGCTGATGCCCGGCGTCATCCGCACGATGTCGGCGAAGTCGTGGGCCTCGCGCTCCTCGATCTGTGCTCGCGTGTAGAAGTGCCCGAAGCCGCGTGATCGCCGTTCCCAGAAGCCGGCGAGGAGTCGCTTCGAGCGCGTCATCGCTTCGTCTTCCACGAGCACGCCGGGCAGGGTCGCGGCGATGGCGCTGAGCGCGACGATGAGCGAATCCGTCTGGCCGGCGCGCAGGTTGAGGTCGACCGTAGTCTGCTCGAAGCCCATACGGCGAACGCTGACCTTCACTGCGCCCACCGGCGAATTCGGGATGCGAAAGCCACCGGCGTCGTTGGTGTGCGTAAAGAGATCCGATCCGCGGAGCCAGACTTCGACTCCGGGAATGCCATGGCCAGTGGAATCGCGAATGAGGCCGACGAGCGTGGTCGTCTGCGCCTGCGCGACGAGCGGTACACCGATGGCGAACATGACTGCCACTCGTGCCGCCCGACGCATCCAGAGCTTGCCCATCGTTCCCCCTTTCCGGCGAAGTGCGTGGGCGCCGGAAGGTTGTCGTTGGCCAATCACGCCGCGTACGCGGCGCGCCATCAGGTACAGCGGAACAGTCAAGAACAGGACCCTGGTAGCGCAGCCGGCGTCAGCCTCAGCTCGCTCTCCCGCCATCATACGACCGGAAGTGATGGAATGCCATGGACTTCGATTCCGTCCCGCTCTGCAGACGCTATTCCTCGCGGAAGCGCGGCACCTGCATCCACCGATACAGCATCACGCCGAGGCAGACCAACACTCCGAACGGCACGATGATGCCGAGCGACGCGATGCACCAGGCGATGACGCCAAGCGTCCGCTCCCAGGCAAGGCCGATGGCGACGACGATCGGTCCCGGACGCGGGCGGTTGATGAGTGCGAGCGGTTCGTGCAGCGTGATGTCGAGGGAGCTCACCGACGCATGCTTCTCGAGGAAGCGGATGCGCGCTTCGTATCGCTCAATCTCCTCCCGCACGCGCCGAAGCTCCTGCTCCACCGTCAGCACGTCTGCGAGCTTTCCGGTGCGCGTCGCGAGCATCTCGATCAGGCGCGCCTCCATCCGGCGAGCATTCGTCGCGCGAGCGCCCATGTCGACGTACTCCTCGCCGACGTCCTGCACGTTGGCGGTGACCGTCTCAACCTTGCCCACCGTGCCGAGTGTTGCGAGGAGCCCGTCGAACTGCGCGGAGGGCACGCGAAGCTGGATCGTTGCGGACGGATGCTCCTCCTTGCCGTTCCGGATCGATGTATTGGCGACGAAGCCGCCAAACTGCGAGGCGCTCTGACGAACCGCCGCGAGCGCGTCATCGAGACGAGTGACCTCGAGTGACGCCTCGCCATGGCGGATGAGCATCGCGCCGGCGGCCTCGTTGGCGAAGCGGATGTCTTCGGTGGCAGTTGCGGTGCCCTCCCGAGCCGGCGCGGCAGTCGGCGCCGCGTTGTCCGCGATGGCCACGCGCCGTCCTTCGTCCCTGGACGCGCCCACCTGGCTACTAAGGGCGACTGACGCGGTGGGGCTCGCGACGTCCGTGCGGGTCCCGCTGTCGCAGGCGACGATGGCGAGAACGATGGCGCCGCTCACAAACGCGCGGCGCCGGGCCAGAGGATTATTGTGCTTTCGCATGACGGCTCCGGGTCGTAATTATTGAACATCTGTTGAATCGCCGAGTGCGATCCCGACAGGAGACGCACGTCGTCGCGTTTCTCACACATCGCCTCACCCGCCCCCCGTGCCCCCCCGTATGATGTCCCGACTGCCGCTCACCGGGGTTCCGCTCGTTCTGGCGCTGGCCCTCACGCCCATCGACGCCCAGCGCGCCACGCCGGACTCGATGGTCTCCGCGCCCGTGATTGCGATCCGCTACGAGGTCACCGCCGACAACGCCTCGCTTGCCGCCCAGAAGCTGGGTGTCGCGATGTCGTTCGACATCGCCAGCGATGCAACCGTGGTGCTCTCGCTCCCTGCGTGGACGCCGGGTGCCTATGAGATCAGCAACTTCGCGCGGAACGTGAGCAATTTCCGGCCGACGCAGGAGGGGATACCGCTGCGCTGGGACAAGCTGGACTTCGACACCTGGCGCGTGCGTCCGGCAAAGGGCGGTCGTATCATCGTGGCATTCGACTATGCGGCGGACTCGCTCGACAACGCGATGGCGTGGACGCGTCCCGACTTCGCGCTGTTCAACGGCACCAACCTCTTCATGTATCCGGAGGGCCGCTCGAAGGATTTTGCGTCCACGGTGCTAGTCAAGACCGATCCGTCGTACAAGATCGCGACGGGCATGACGTCGACGGGGACGGCGCGGACGTATAAGTCGTCGAACTATCACGACCTCGTCGACATGCCGGTGTTCGTCGGCAACTTCGATCTCGACAGCGCGACGATCTCGGGCAAGACCTTCCGCTACGCCACATATCCCGTCGGCAGCGTTGCGGGCGAAGCGCGTGCGACGGCGTGGCAGCAGCTGAAGCGGATCGTCCCGGCGGAGTTCAACATCTTCGGCGAGCTGCCGTGGGATGCCTACACGCTGATGCAGATCGTCGACTCGACGACGCAGGGCTACTCGGGGCTCGAGCACAGCAACTCGCATGTCGACATCGTGGCGCCGCCGTTCGTCGGCAGCGACTTCCAGCCGTCGCTGTATGCGCACGAGAT
>JAQBPV010000479.1 GCA_028287345.1 Gemmatimonadota bacterium | reverse complement strand
AGCTGATCGCGATTACC
This sequence comes from Gemmatimonadota bacterium, assembly GCA_028287345.1. GTDB lineage: Bacteria > Gemmatimonadota > Gemmatimonadetes > Gemmatimonadales > Gemmatimonadaceae > AG11. The sequence goes on along the minus strand of JAQBPV010000479.1, from coordinate 3,750 downwards.
GGCGCGTCGGGCTCGGGAAAGAGCACGCTCGTCAACGACATCCTCTTCAAGGCGCTGTGGAAGCGGCTCGTGGACACGCGCACGTTGCCCGGCGAACATGTTGGCGTCGACGGCACCGAGCACGTACACAAGGTCGTGAGCATCGACCAGTCGCCGATCGGACGGAACAGCCGCTCGAACCCGGCGACGTACATCGGCTTCTACGACAACATCCGCGACCTGTTCACACAGGCGCCGCTCTCCGTGGAGCGCGAGTACAAGGCCGGCCGCTTCAGCTTCAACGTCAAGGGCGGCCGCTGCGAGGAGTGTCAGGGCGAAGGGTCGATCACTACCCAGATGTACTTCATGCCCGACGTGGAGGTCACGTGCGGCGCGTGCAAGGGCGCTCGCTTCAACAGCGAGACACTCGAGGTGACTGTCCGCGGCAAGACGATCGACGATGTGCTCAACATGTCCGTCGAAGAGGGCGTCGGCTTCTTCGCCACCGAGTCAGCGATCGGTCGCAAGATCGAAGTGCTCAACGAGCTCGGCCTCGGCTACCTCACGCTTGGCCAATCGTCGACGACGCTCTCCGGCGGCGAGGCCCAGCGCGTCAAGATCGCTGCGGAGTTGAGCAAGCTGCAGAAGTCGAAGCATACAGTGTACATCCTCGACGAGCCGACGACCGGCCTTCATCTCGCGGACGTGGTTCGCTTGCTCGAATCCTTGAACCGTTTGGTCGACGCAGGACACACGGTGTTGCTGATCGAGCATCACCTCGACGTCATCAAGACCGCGGATCACGTCATCGATCTCGGCCCCGAGGGCGGACATGCCGGCGGAGAGGTCGTGGCCGTCGGAACGCCGGAGGACATCGCGGCGTGCAAGAAGTCGTACACCGGATCGTTTCTCAAGGCGCACATGCGCGCGTAGCGCGATCGTCAGCGCGCGCCGGCCCGCGCGAGCAGTGCGTCGAATCGCGGGTCGCTTCGAAGAGGATCCAGCGCCGGATCGACCCGCAGCAACGCGATGGAATGCGCGCGTTCGCGAAACGCGCGGTCGAGCCAATCGAACGCCGTCTTCGAATCGCCTAATGCGGCGTAGACCAATGCGATCTCGTACGAGGGCGCGTAACGCAGGCCGGGCGACGTGAGCTCCGTCAGCAGCGCACGTGCGGCGGCCGCTCGTCCCGCGCGCGCCTGCGCATACGCCAGCGCCGCGACCGACACGCCGCTCCGGCCCGACAACCGCACGGCTGCATCGAGATCGCGGAGCGCGGCGACCGTGTCGCCCAGCATCGTCGACGACTGACCGCGCCACAGCTTTGCCACCGCGAAAGTGGAGTCCAGGTCGAGCGCCTTGTTGCACTGCGTCACCGCCGGCTGATACTCGCGCAGCATGTACTGACCCCAGCACACAGCGCCTACCGCGACGCGATTCAATGGATCCAGTCGCTCGCTGTGGCGAAGTGCGGCGACGGCTTCGGTCGGTTGGTTCATCGCCACGAGATAGTTGCCGTACCACTGGTGCGCTGTCGGATACGTGCTGTCCAGCTGGATCGCGCGCCGAAATTGGCGGTTGGCCTCCGGCCAATCCCAATCGTAGTACAGCGCGACATAGCCCAACGACGCGTGCGGCTCGGTGAGCAGGCTGTCGAGTCGGATCGCCTGACGAGCCAGCTCCTTCGCACGTCCATAGCCTTCCGCGGGCGGCACGTAGCTGTACCACGCGCTCACGGCGTAGGCGTCGGCCATGCCACTGATCGCCGCGACGTACTCCGGGTCGCGCGCCACCGCCTGTTGGAAGTATTCGATAGCTCGCTTGATTCCTGCTTCGCTGCGCAGACTCCAGAAGTAACGTCCGCGAAGATAGAGGTCATGCGCCTCGGCGTCTGCCGTGCGTCGCGTGGAGATGATACCCGCCGCATCACCGCCGAGCCGCAAGCGCAACGCGGACACGATAGCGCGTGTGATGCGGTCTTCCACCGCGAAGATGTCCGTGCGATTCTCCTCGAACTCATCGGTCCACACGACGCTTCCGTCACGAGCGTCCGTCAGCTCTGCGGTGACACGAAGTCGATCGCCCGCGCGTCGCACGGTGCCCGAGAGTACACCCTGAACGTCGAGCGTGCGTGCGATGTCCCGCGTCGTGAGACCCCGGGCACGAATGACGGCGCCCGAGATCCGCGGTGCGACGTGAACGCCATGCAGTTTGCCGAGCGTCACCTTGAGCTCGTCCGCGATGCCCTGCGCGAGGTACGCGTCGGTAGAATCTCCTCCGACGGTTTCGAACGGAAGAACGGCGAGGGAGCGAATCGCGTTCGCACTCGCATACCGCGCATATGCCGCCCACGCGACGCCACCAATCAGCACGGCGACGATGGCGCCAATGACGAGCCGCGTGGAGCGCCGCGGACGACGGACCGTGTCGTTCGCACCCGACGCGATGCCCGTGAGCACGCCGATCAACTCTCTCGCGGACGACGGTCGCCGATCCGGCTCCTTCTCGAGGCAGCGCATCACGAGCCGCGCGAGATGGGGCGAAAGGCCAGGTCGCAGCGCGGCGAGATCGGCGGGCTCCTGTGCGAGCTGTGCGCTCATCAACTGCGACGCCGTCGTGCGGTCCGCGAAGGGATGCCGGCCAGCGAGCAGCTCATACGCCAGCAGGCCCCAGCTGTAGATGTCCGTCCGCGCGTCGATGTGCTCGCCGCCGACCTGCTCGGGTGCCATATACGCCGGCGTGCCGAGGCTCGTGCCTTCCTGCGTGAGCGTGGCGCCATGCCCCACTTGCTCCGCGCGTGTCGTTCTCGCATCGCTCACCGCCTTCGCGATGCCGAAGTCCGTAACGACGGCCGCGCCGGACGTGAGCAGCACGTTGTCCGGCTTGATGTCCCGATGGACGATGCCTTCGTCGTGCGCGTAGGCAAGCGCCTGCGCGAGGTCGTTGAGCATCCGCAGAGCGTCCGGTACCGAAATCGGCCCGGCAGCGAGGCGCTGTCGCAGCGATTCTCCACGGATGTACGGCATCGTGAAGTACGACAGCCCTTCGGTCTCACCCGCGGCGATCAGCGGTACGATGTTCGGATGCTGGAGCCGAGCGGCCAACTGGATCTCGCGCTCGAAGCGTTCGGCGCTGATGCCCTCCATGAGTCCTTGCACCAGCACCTTCACGACCACCTTCCGGTGCAGCCGATGTTCCTCGGCCACGAAAACGCGCGCCATTCCGCCGCCCGTGAGCTCGTTCTCCAGCGTGTAGGAGTCGCCCAGTGTGCGCTGCAGCTGGTCGCGTAGGTCGGTCATGCGCTAACGGTGCGCCGCGGAACGCAAAACGTCCATGGCAGCGTTAGCTTCCGAGAGTCATGACACATCCCAGCTCGTCGCGCCAACGGTATCGCGAGTTCGTCGAGGACTACAAGCACGGCCGCCTCGACGACGCCGCGGAAGCGGCTGCTGGGAAGAAGGCCGTCGTCGAGGCGCCGGCCGCAGGCGCAGCAGCCATCGCAGCAGAGCCGAAGGGCATCCTTCGTGGCAAGCGTCGCGAATATCTTCGCGAATACGTCCGCTGGCTGTGGCCACATCGCTATCGCATTGGCGTGGTGTTCACCTTCGCGCTCATTGCCGCGGGCATCCAGATGGTCGAGCCGCTGTTCATGCGGTTCATCATCGACAAGGTGCTGCTCAACAAGGCGCTCGACACGCCCGCTCGGCTCATTCGGCTCAACCTCGCCGGCGCAACGTTCCTCGTCGTCATCACGCTCTCGAGCGTACTCGG
>JAQBPV010000505.1 GCA_028287345.1 Gemmatimonadota bacterium | reverse complement strand
TGGTGGCGTTGCCGATGGAACGAGCAGGCATGGCGCGAAGACCGGGATGGGGGATGCTGGATATTAGGGGTCGAACGCGTGTCCGAACAAGGATTGGCGTATCGTGTGGTCCAATGGGATGCGCCTTGACCGACTACCACTCGCGGAGAGTGAAATAAACCGAAGGGAGCGGATTGGACTGATTTGACGGACAACTGCCCGGATCAAACCTCGAGCCGGCCTCGGCGCGCCAATGCTGGCCCGACAGCAAGAAAGAATTCCAAGCTCACTCTTGTACATTCTCGGCTGCGGGTTGGTGCATCCCGAGGTTTGATCCGGCCGTTATCCGGCCGTTTCCGTCAGATCCGTTCCCCTTCGGTTGAACTTCCGTCGTCCGAAGTTCCGTCGTCCACGACAGTCCGTCCTCGCGTGCCCGATCATCCCAAAGACGACAACCTGAGTCTGTACCGCGCCAAGCGGTCGCAGGACTCTACACCGGAGCCGATGGGCGGTGCAGATTCGGCCGCTGACGGGCGGCTGTTCGTCGTGCACAAGCATGCCGCGAGCCACCTGCACTTCGACCTCCGCCTCGAGATGGAGGGCGTGCTGCGGTCGTGGGCCGTGCCGAAGGGCCCGTCGTACGACATGAACGACAAGCGGCTGGCCGTGAAGGTCGAGGACCACCCGCTCGAGTACGGCGACTTCGAGGGCATCATCCCCGCCGGCAACTATGGTGCGGGCGGCATCATCGTCTGGGATCGCGGCGAGTGGATCGCCCTCGAGGATTGGCGCGAAGGACTCGAGAAGGGGAAGCTCCTGTTCGAGCTTCGCGGCCACAAGCTGCATGGCAAGTGGACGCTCGTGAAGATCAAGAAGAGCGAGCGCGAGTGGCTGCTCATCAAGGAGCGCGACGCCTATGTCGCCGTTCCGGGCGACGTCTTCCCCGAGACGTCCGTGCTGTCGGGCCTCACCGTCGAAGACGTCAAGGCGGGAAAGAGCCCGGCGAGCTCGGTCCGCGCCGCCGTAGAGGCATCGGGCGCGCCGAGAATCCGAGTCGACCCGCTGAAGGTCGAGGCGATGTTGGCCGAGCCGTACGACCAGGGCGCGTTCACGCGCGACGGGTGGGTGTTCGAGCTCAAGCTCGACGGGTATCGACTGATCGCGAGCAAGCGGAACAACGAAGTGCTCTTGATGACGCGCAACGGCAACGACTACACGGCGGTGTTTCCCGAAGTTGCGCGAGCTGTCCGCGCGCTGCCGTATGCCGAGTGCATCATCGATGGTGAGGTCGTGGTGCTCGACAGCCAAGGACGTCCGAGCTTCTCGCGTCTTCAGCGACGCGGGCGTCTGTCGTCGCCGCTGGATGTGAAGCGCGCCTCGGTCGAGCTGTCGGCGACGTATTTCGCCTTCGACTTCCTTGCCTTCGAGGACTTCGATCTTCGGCCTCTCACCGTCGTGCAGCGGAAGGCGCTGCTGCTGAGCGCATTTCCGAAGCTCGGCATCATCCGCGCGCTCGACCACATCGAGCGCGATGGGGAGCGGTTCCTCGCACAGGTCGAGAAGATGGGGCTCGAGGGCATCATCGCGAAGAAGGCCGACACTCCGTATCGCGGCGGCCGAAGCGACAAGTGGTTGAAGATGAAGACGGACCGCACGGCGGACTTCGTCATCGTCGGCTTCACCGCGCCGAAGAAGAATCGCAGCTCGTTCGGCGCGCTGCAGCTTGGCGACATGGTCGACGGCACGCTCGTGTATGCGGGTCGAGCGGGCACGGGGTTCGACGAGAAGAAGTTGGCGGAGATCCACGCGATGCTCGAGCCGCTCATTCGCGCGACGCCTCCGTGCGAGGGCGTGGTTCCCTCGCCAGGTGCGGCGCCGTTGCCGTCGAGTTCCATTCCGGAGACGAAGACGACGACGTGGGTCGATCCCGTTCATGTGTGCGAAGTGCGCTTTCGCGAGTGGACGCCCGATGGTCTGTTGCGGCATCCGACCTTCATGCGACTCCGGCCGGACAAGAGTCCGCGCGACTGCGATCGTCAGGGTTGGGGCGAACACATCTCGGCGCAGGAGGACGTCGATGTTGTCGAACAGGTTGTCGTTCCGAGCGAAGAGAGGGATCCGCTCGTCGACGCGCCCATCCTGAAGAAGGAAGCCGACAAGGCCATCACGTTCTCCAACCTGAAGAAGGTCTACTGGCCTGCCGACGGCTACACCAAGGGCGACCTGATCGACTACTATCGCGCCATCTCGCCGTGGATGCTGCCGTATCTCCGCGAGCGGCCGATGGTGCTGACGCGCTTCCCCGATGGCATCGACGGGAAGTCGTTCTATCAGAAGGATGCGCCGGAATTCGCGCCGCAGTGGATTCGCACGGTGCCCATCTGGAGTGAGGACACGCAGCGCGAGATCAACTACTTCGTCTGCGATGATCTCGAGTCACTGCTGTACGTCGCGAACCTCGGCTCGATTCCGATGCACATGTGGGCGAGCAGCGTGGGGTCGCTCGAGCTGCCGGATTGGTGCGTCATCGATCTCGACCCGAAGGAGGCGCCGTTCTCGGATGTCATTCGCACGGCGATCGTCCTGCGCAAGCTGTGCGAGAAGATCGAACTGCCGCACTACGTGAAAACGACGGGCAAGACGGGGCTGCATATCCTGCTGCCGCTGGGCCGACAGTGCACGTACGCGCAGTCGCGCACACTGGGTGAGCTGCTGGCGCGCGTGGTGCTGAAGGAGGTGGGCGACATCGGCACGATCACACGCCATGTGACGAAGCGCGGTGACAAGGTGTACCTCGACTATCTGCAGAACCGCACGGGTCAGACGATCGTGGCGCCGTTCAGCGTGCGTCCGCTGCCTGGTGCGACGGTGTCGATGCCGCTGTTGTGGGATGAGGTGAATTCGTCGCTGGATCCGCGCGACTATACGATCAAGACGGCGATCGAGCGGATGGAGAAGTTGGGGGTCGATCCGAATGCGCAGGTGTTGTCGGACATGCCGGATCTTTCTTCGGTGTTGCAACGGTTGGCTGCAGTGTTGGCCACTTGACATGAGCATGAGCTCGAGCTCGAGGTTGAGCCGTCAGCCGGGAGCATGAGCGTGAGCGTGAAGCCTCCAGCATTGAGCATATCAGAGCTCGAGCTTCGGCTCTGAGCTCGAGCTAGAGCTCCGACTTGCTCATTGCTGGAGGCTTACGCTCACGCTCGCGCTCCGGCTGATAGCTCACCACTCGAGCTCGAGCTCGTTGCTCTCTCTTTTTGTTGTTGATCTTTTCATCCCGCACCCAGCGTATGCCCCGACGTCCGTCGCCGATCGTTCCGTCTTCCGATACATCACCTCCGCTGCTGCCCCTGCTACTCCTGCTCTTCGTCGGCAGCGGGGCGTGCGCCCTCATCTATGAAGTGGTGTGGTTCCAGCTGCTCGAGCTGGTGGTGGGTTCGTCCGCGATTTCCATCGGCGTCCTGCTGGCGACGTACATGGGTGGCATGTGCATCGGCAGCCTCGCGCTGCCGCGATTCGTTCCTACCACTCGACATCCACTTCGCATCTACGCCGCCCTCGAGCTGACGATCGGCATCATCGGCGTGCTCGAGCTGTTCGCCATTCCACTCATCGGCAAGCTCTACTCACCCGTCATCGGCCATGGACTGGGCGCGGTGATCATGCGTGGCGTCGTTGCGGCGCTCTGCCTCCTTCCGCCGACGGTGCTCATGGGCGCGACGCTGCCCGCGATCGCACGATGGGTCGAGTCGTCGCGCCGCGGTGTGTCGTGGCTCGGCTTCTTCTACGGCGGCAACATCATCGGCGCCGTGCTCGGCAGCGT
>JAQBPV010000470.1 GCA_028287345.1 Gemmatimonadota bacterium | reverse complement strand
CACCGCGGAGCATCCGGTGCCGAAGGGTGCGCTTCCCGCCATGGGCGACTGACGTGGCCAACGAAGACGCAAGCCTGAGCGACGACGCACAAACAGCGAAGCGCGCCGCCATGCGGCGCGCGACGCTCCACCTGGTGCTGGGCGTCGGAGCGCTCGATACCGTAGCGATGCTCGGCTATTACTACATCGTCAAGAATGCCGAGCCGAAGACGAAGACGCTCTTTACGGGCGTCTGGACCGTGCTCACGGTCGTCGTCGTGATGGTGCTGCTCAGACGAGTGAGGAGGGCGCGCTTCGGGCCGAGGTTGCGACGCTGACCTGACGTACCGGCATCGGTCGCACTGGAACGACGGGATCGGCGCGAGAGAGCAGCGGTAGCAGGCGCGAGCCGTCGGCGCGCGTGGCGCCCACGGGCGAGACGCGGTGAAAGCGATGCCGCGTCGTCGCCCAGTCCAGATGCAGTCGCTCGGCCAGCTTGCTGCCCGTGGCCTGGATGTGTCGCACGAGAAGCTCACGAACCCACGACTCCTCCGCGGCCGCGAGGCCCTGCTCTACGCACACCCAGTCGCTGTGGATGCGAGTGGCGAGTACGTCCTCCGACGCGAGCGCGAAGAGCACGCCGCCCGTCATGCCCGCGCCGAGATTGCGCCCGGTGGGCCCGAGGATGACGACGCCGCCAGCGGTCATGTACTCGGCGGCATGATCACCGGCACCCTCCGCGACGGCAATTGCACCGCTGTTGCGCACCGCGAATCGCTCGCCGACGCGGCCGGCGAGATACGCGAAGCCGCCCGTGGCGCCATAGAGCACGGTGTTGCCGGCGATGACGTCCTCTTCCGCGTGGCGTCGGGCAGAGGTGGTCGGTCGCACGACGATCTCGCCGCCCGACATCCCCTTGCCGACGTAGTCGTTCGCTTCACCGTCAACGACGAGACGCATGCCGTCGACGCAGAATGCGCCGAAGCTCTGACCCGCTGAACCACGGAAGTGCAGTTGCACCACGCGTGATGGCGCATGTCCGCCGTTGGTCCACGCAACGATCTGCCCGGCGACGCGCGCACCAACGGCACGATCGGCATTGCTGATCGGCAGCAGCAGCTCGACGGGCGTGATCCGGCCGTTCTCGATGCGCAACTCGCGCAGCACACGCTCGTCGATGCCGGTGCCCGTGCGCGGCGGTTCGTTGCGCGGCTGCGTACGACTGCGCGGTCCGTCCGTGGCGATCAGATGCAATACGCGATCGAGGTTCATTGTGCTCGCCTTCCCATCAGCCGGAATGCGCTGCTCGAGCAGGTCTGTACGGCCGACGAGGTCAGCGATGCGAGGCACGCCGATCAACGCGAGGATCTCACGCACTTCCTCGGCGACGGCGACGAAGAACTTGATGACGTCTTCCGGCGTACCCGTGAATTTCTTGCGGAGGTCTTCACGCTGCGTGGCGATGCCGGCCGGGCAGGTGTTGAGATGGCATTGGCGCGCCATCACGCAGCCCGCGGCGACGAGTGCCGCCGTCCCGAAGCCGTATTCCTCTGCGCCGAGCATCGCAGCGATGACGACGTCGCGACCGGTCTTGAGTCCGCCGTCCACCTGCAGTCGCACGCGTCCGCGCAGCCCGCCGCGAACGAGCGCCTGCTGTGTCTCGCTCAAGCCGAGCTCCCACGGTGTGCCCGCGTTCTTGATCGATCCACGCGGCGACGCGCCCGTGCCGCCATCGTGTCCGCTGACCTGGATGGCATCGGCGTGCGCCTTGGCCACGCCCACCGCGATGGTTCCGATACCCGCTGACGAGACGAGCTTGACGCTCACCGACGCTGCGGGGTTCACGCTCTTGAGATCGTAGATGAGCTGCGCGAGATCTTCGATGCTGTAGATGTCGTGATGCGGCGGTGGGGAGATGAGCGTCGTGCCCGCGACGGCGTGCCGCACGCGCGCGATGTGCTCCGTCACCTTCGTGCCGGGAATCTGTCCACCTTCGCCGGGCTTGGAGCCCTGCGCCATCTTGATCTGCAGCTGGTCGGCGGACATGAGATACGCTGCGGTCACGCCAAAACGGCCCGACGCCACCTGCTTGATGCGAGCACTGGCCCGTTCCGATCCCGGTGCCGGCTTCCAATGCAGCTCGTGCGGCTCCCCACCCTCGCCGCTGTTGCTGCGCGCGCCGATGCGGTTCATCGCGATAGCGATGGTCTGCTGTGCTTCGGGCGACAGCGAGCCGAGCGACATCGCCGCGCTCATGAAGCGTGGCAGGATGTCTTCGACCGATTCGACTTCGACGAGTGGAATGGGTTCGCCGAGCTTGAACTCCATGAGGTCGCGCAGCGCGAGGGGCGCGCGTGCGTGCACGAGATCGGAGTACGCGCGATAGTCGAGCTTCGTGCCCGTCTTGATGGCCGTGTGCAGCGCCTTGATCACTCGCGGCTCGTAGGCGTGCGCTTCGCCGTCCTTTCGAAAGCGATGCCATCCGCCATCCTCCAGCGCGGGTGCCTCGGCAGCGAATGCGGCGCGATGGCGCACGAGTGTCTCAGCAGCGATCTCGGGGATGCCGATACCACCCACGCTCGACGGCGTACCCGTGAAGTGCCGCGCGATGACGTCGTCAGCGATACCAATGGCCTCGAAGAGACCAGCGCCGCGATACGAGCGAAGCGTCGAGACGCCCATCTTGGCGAGGATCTTCCGCAATCCCTTCGTGAGGGCAGACCGATATCGCGCGCGCGCGACGGACGGATCGGCGTCGGCAGTGGAGGCCGACTGGCTGCACGCGTACGCGATGGCGTCGTAGGCGAGACGAGGACAGATCGCATCGGCGCCAAAGCCGAGGAGTGCTGCGAGTGCGTGCTCGTCGCGCGCGTCGCCGCTGTCGACGACAATGCTGACGCGCAGCCGCAGCCCGGCGCGAATGAGATGCTGGTGCACCGCAGCGGCAGCCAGCAGTGTGGGGATGGCGCACTTGGTGGCGTCGACGCCGTCGTCGCTGAGCACGAGACACGACACACCGGTGCGCACCACGCGATCTGCCTCGGCGACGAGATCGTCGAGGGCAACCGCGAAGCCCTGTGCACCCTCGTTCGCCGGGAAGACAAGGCTGAGTCGGTACGGTTGCCAGTCATCGTGGCGATAGGCGAGCAGAGCGCGCACGTCGTGAGGCTCGAGAACGGGGTCGTCGAGAAACACGTGTGATCCGCCGAGCGGCCCGTCGACGAGGAGCGCGCCCGCGACGCCCAAGCGGACGTCGAGCGACATCGCGAGGCCTTCGCGCAGCGAGTCGATGGGCGGATTGGTGACCTGCGCGAACCGCTGCCGGAAGTACGAGAACAGTGACCGCGGCTGCGTCGACAGAACGGCGAGCGGCGAGTCGTCGCCCATGGAGCCAAGTGGCTCGATACCCTCGGAGTACATGGGTCCGAGCACGAGGAGCAGCTCCTCGCGCGTGCAGCCCATGGCGCGCAATGCGCGCACGTCTGTCTCTGACGCCGAGTGACCCGCTTCTGCAGTTCTCTCGTGCACCTGCGCGAGCGTCGTGCGGCGATGCGCGATCCACTCGGCATACGGCAGACGACGTGCAAGCTCGCGATGCACAGCCGCGCGCTCGAGAACCGTCCGGCGCTCCATGTCGACGATGAGCAGATCGCCAGGGCCGAGGCGGCCGCGGCGGACCACGCGCGCGACGTCGATGTCGAGCACACCGACCTCCGACGAGACGAGCACGAGATCGTTCGTCGTCACGAGGTAGCGCGCTGGGCGCAGTCCGTTGCGATCGAGGGCGGCCCCGACCACGCGACCGTCGCTGAAGACGACGAGCGCCGGACCGTCCCACGGCTCCATGAGCGATGCCTGATAGTCGAAGAACGAGCGCACTTCCGCCGGCAGCTCGGTGTCGGATTCCCACGCGGGCGGCATAAGGAGCGTCATGCCATGCGCGAGTCCGCGTCCAGCCGCGGTGACGGACGTGAGCGCGTCGTCGAAGCTCGCGGAGTCGCTGGTGCCGGGCACCATGCGCACGCCGCCGAGCGGGCTTCTCTTGCGGTCGACGAAAGACGAGAGCTGCGTGGCGCGCGCGCGCATCCACCGCCGATTGCCATCGATGGTGTTGATCTCACCGTTGTGCGCGACGAGACGGAAAGGCTGCGTCATGCGCCACGATGGCGCGGTGTTCGTGCTGAAGCGCTGGTGGAACAGCGCGAATGCGGTCTCGAACGCCGGATTGCGCAGATCGGGGAAGCACGCGGCGAGGTCGGTCGCTCGCACGAGCGCCTTGTACACGAGCGTGCGATGGCTGAGCGACGCGACGTAGAGCTCGTCGAGGCCGGCGTATTGCGCGCGCAGTTCGATGGATCGCCGAGCGGTGATGAGCTGCGCCTCGAAGGTGTCGGCAGGCAGGCCAGCCGGGCAGGGCACCAGCGCATGCGCGAGACGCGGCCGCGTGCGAAGCGCCACGGCACCCAATGCCGATTCGTCGATGGGCACATTGCGCCAGCGACAGGTCATGAGCCCACATTCCGCCAGCACGAGCTCGACGAGTCCGCGGGCGGTGCTCGCGGCCAGCTCGTCTTCCGGCAGGAACACCAACCCCACGGCGAGTGCGCCGGGCGCGCAATCGAGGCCGAGTGCTTCGACGTCGGGCCGAAGCATCTCGAACGGGATTTGTGTCATGATGCCGGCGCCGTCGCCCGTGCGTCCGTCGGCGTCGATGGCGCCACGATGGGCCATACGCGCGAGCGCGTCGAGCGCCTGCGTGAGCAACGCTCGGCTCGGCCGCCCTTGGATGTCGGCCAGCAGCCCGACCCCGCAAGCGTCCTTCACCGCTTCGGGAAAGCCGCGAGTCTCTGTCTCCGTCTCGTCCATTGCACCCATCCGCATTCCTCCGACACCGGATGATCGCTACGTCGGGGTCATGCGTCCAACACAATTTACAGATGCATCCCATGCCCAAATCGCATGGACAATTTCCGGCGGTCCCCATAAACTCCGGGCATGGACGTCCGACAGCTGGAGATGTTTCGCGCGGTGGCCGAGGAGGGCTCGTTCACCCGGGCCGCGGTGAGGCTGCACGTCTCGCAGTCGGCGGTGAGTCGGCAGCTCCAGCTACTCGAGAGCGAGCTGGGCGGACCGCTGCTGCACCGGTCTGTGAAGGGCGTGACGCTCACGGCCGAGGGCGAGCTGCTCCTCAGGACGGCCAACCGCATCCATCGTGACATCCGCGAGGCGGTCTGGGAGATCTCGGAGACACAGAAGCTGAAGCGCGGCCAACTCCGCATTGCCGGCGGAGGTACGGTGTGCCTCTACGTCCTACCGCAGCTCCTCAAACGGTTCCGTGCGCAGCACAAGGACGTCGATCTCCTGGTGAAGACTGGAAGCACGACCGCCGTGCTCCAGCTGCTGCGCAATCACCAGCTCGATCTCGCGCTACTCACGCTGCCCATTGCGGGCACGGACATGGAGGTGCGCTCGGCCATCCGTGAAGAGCTGGTCGTCGTCACGGCGCCGAAGCATCCGCTCACGCAACAACACGTGATCGAAGCGCAGAGCCTGGCCGATCACCCGCTCGTGCTGTTCGAGCCCGGCTCGAACACGCGGATACTCGTCGATCAGTTCTTCGCCGAGCAGCAGATGCCGATGAACGTCGCCATGGAGACGGAGAGCGTGGAGATCATCAAGGCGATGGTGGCGAGCGGCCTGGGCATCGCGCTGGTGCCGTATGTCGCCATTGCGGCCGACATGCGCTCGAAGCGCTTCGCGTGGGCGCGCATTCGCGGGCAGCGCCTGTATCGCGAGCAGGGTTGGGTCTACCTGAAGTCAGACCACGTGCCGCGACCGATCCTCGAAGTGCTGCGGGTGTTCGACGCGATGAAGTCCGAATTCAGTGAAAAGCCGCCCGTGCGGTGATGACTATTCGTTGTCACTCCGATCGGACATCTCGCTTAATTCTTTGTCAATTCTCTTGAATTCGAGTTCTCTTCGTTCGCGTTCGCCTCAGAGTGGGAAGCAGGATCAAGGTCTGAAAAGCGGGAACGGATTCACCGGCGCGCCCTTCCACCACTGCTTCATGTCGTTGGAGCGGGCGATCGCGAAGTGCAGGTGCGGCGTTCCCGCTGGCGCATTGCCTGTCGTGCCGACGACTCCGATCTGCTGTCCGCGCTCGAGCTTCTGGCCCTCGGCGAGTCCCGGCGCATAGGCGTCGAGGTGACCGTACATCAGGATGAACCGCTCGGAGGAATCGGCGGCGTAGACCATCAATCCACCGGCCTTGCTGTCGAACAGCTTGAGCACTCGGCCATTCGCCGCCGAGAGGACCGGTGTGCCGCGCGGGGCGAGGATGTCGAGCGCTTCGTGTGGTCGAGTGCCACCGCGCAGCTCGGCGTAGGTGTCGTAGAGCGCCGAGGCGGTGACGCCAGCGACGGGGATGGCGAGCTCGCGCTGCAGCACGACGAGGTCTGGCTCCGTCGCGCGAAAGACGAACGCGGTGTCGACCTGCGTCAGCGACGAGGCGGTATCGCCCTTGAGCGCATCGACGACTGCCGAAGGCGTTCCGCGCACCGTCGTGGCAGGGTCCGCGACGTCAGCGGCAGGGCGCAGTGACTTGTCGGCAATGGGCGATGCCGGAGCCGGCGGCGGCGCGCCGATCGCGGAGTCAGTGGGCTTGGGTGGCCCGTCCTCGATCTTGCACGCCGTGGCCAGCAACACGAGCAGAATTGCGAAACGCGACGAGTACGATGGAACAGTCATACGGACCCAGTGGAGCAAGAGCGGGGCCTACCTCCGCGCAGTCACTCCGCCGGACACGCCTGATGCGTGGCGGGTCCCAGGTCGATGACCGCGTCGAGACTCAACGCGTTGACCCTCGTCGAAAGCTCATCGGCTTCATCTGTCGAAGTCCATGAACTCGGTGCGCCCTGAAGCAACACGCCTTTGCCGTGCGAGGCGTCCCACGCGAGGATGCGAACCGCAGAGCGGGCATCGTTCCCAACGCACACGTCGCGTGTCGGCTTGCCCAGCTCCTTCGTGACGTGCGCAAGCACCTTGCTGAATGCGCTATGCGTCGGCAACCCCAAAGTCACGTAGCTGACAGTTGCCTTGTCGGTCCTTCGCGCATTCGACCCATTGAGAAAGACGCCGAGCACGTGGACGCCATCCGGGCCGACATATGCACTGTCGATATAGCCGGGAATGGGCAGCGGCTCGAAGGGATGGCTCGCCTTTACGGCGCCAGACATCGCTGATCCCAGCACGATGCCGGGCGCGTAGTAGTCGGCGAGTTTCTGCACGTGCGCTTCACGACCGCCACCACACGCGCCGCCCAATGCGACGAGGCCAAGCAGGCCACCGAATTTGAATCGCATGTGAATGAGGTTGGAGGAGAAGCCGAATCAACGTAGCGATGCCTCTGCGGCGCACACTGGCGCGCGTCCACTAGTGCAGCGCTGGCAGCTTCGGCAGCGAGTCGAGAAACTTCGCGAACGGCGCTTTCCAGATCGCGGCGACGGTGTGCGTACCGTGACCGCGCGTGGCCGGCGTGATCGGCAGCATGATGAACTTCCCGTTCGGCACCTTGGTGATCAGCCGCTCGATGATCCCGAGCTCCGGCGGATTGACTTGGTCGTCGGCGGAGTTGATGGCGAGCAGCGGCGCCTTGATCCGCGGCAGCATCGGCTCGGGATTGTAGTCGCGCGAGGCGTCGAAGGCGTAGAGAAAGTCATTCGCATCCGTATTGCGCATGCGGCCGTCGAGGAAGCGATTGATCACTGCATCCGCGGAATCGCGCGACGGCGCATCACGATGCTGCACGAGCGGCGCACTACTCATGACGTACAGCAGTTGCAGCGCGCCGCGCAGCCCGGGAGGCGTGGACGTGTACTCGCCGTTCTTCCATGCCGGGTCCATCCGGATGTCATCCATGGCCATGCGGCGGATCATGCGATTGCGACCGCCGATTTCCGTCGGCACGCTCGCGAGCGGCACGACACCATCCATGAAATCGGGATACTTCTCCGCGAACACCCAACTGTGCATGCCACCCATCGACGTCCCCATCACGAGGCGCAAGTGAGTGACGCCGAGTTTTTCCGTGAGCAGGCGATGGTCCGCTTCGACCATGTCGTCGTAGTCGTAGTGCGGAAACTTCGCGTGCAGTCCCTCACTGGGCCGGCTCGACAAGCCGTGTCCGATGCCATCGGGAAGGATGACGTAATGTGAAGTGGTGTCGAGCGGCTGGCCGGCACCGTACAACTCGTTGGCGAAGATGGGCGAGAGAAACTGGCTGCCCGATCCCGTGGTGCCATGCATGATGAGCACGGCGTTGCGAACGACGCCATTCGCGTCGCGCCGAGGTTGGCCGAGTGTCCGGTAGTGGATGCGGAGCTCGGGCAGTGTTTCGCCGCTGGCGAACTTGAAGTTGCGGATGACGTAATCGCCGACGACGCCAGGGGCGTTGGCATTCTGCGCGGCGATGGGTGTGGCGACAAATAGCGGCAGCGCGAGAAGGGCTCGAAGTCTCATGGCGTTCGCAAGGTGTGCTGATGAGGTGTCAGCGTCGTGGTGCGGGCCGTTCGAAGATCACAAAGCCCGCTTCGGCGGGCGGTGACAGCATGAGCTTCGGATGCCAGGCCGCAAAGGTGAGCAGGCCAGCCAGCGTGACTGAGGCGCGGTCGAGAAAGGCGTCGAAGCCCGGAGCCTTTTCGTGAAACTCGAGGAGTGTCTCATCGGCGAGCTGGACGTGCAGGCGAAGTGCATCGGTGGTGCTCTCGGTGCGACGCGCGGTGATGCGGCGAATGTCGGCCCAGCGCGCGGCGGCGATGCATCGCCCGCCCTTCCACAGCGCGAACCCCGCGGCGACGACGACGATGCGCCCGAGCTCATCCACCGACTCGAACTTCAACTGCTGGCGAAGCCCGGCCGAACGCGTGCCTGCATCTGCGTCGGATCGAAGATGACGGCGGCGATGCTCTCGTAGGCGATGACGGCGCGGAAGACTTCGCTGTCGACACCGTCGCGGTGCGGCTCCCCGAATCGGGGACGCTCGTGCGCGAGGTCGCCCTTGGCGAGGTAGGTCTCGAGCGTGACGCTGCCGGCATTGATCTCGACGACCGAGCGCACGCGATGGGCGTGACCGCTCAGCAGTTGAATCTCGACGACCGGGCGTCCGCCTGTTGCTTCGACGTCGCGTTGCAGGGAAGTGCGGAAATAGTTCTCGTCGAACATGCGATGTGAGTCGGAAGGTTCAGTCGTCGTCGCTATCTTGACGTCATGCCACGACTCCCCAATTGGGTGCCGCGCAATCCCGGATGCGGGTGCCTCGTTCTGCTCTTCATTGGCCTTGCCGCCGTGCTTCTGTGGGGCGACGCAAGATAGCACATCTGCGCGGATGTCCGGTCAGAACGGCGGAAGATCAACTACAGAAGATCAACAACAGAAGATCAACAACAGAAGATCAACTGCTCGACACGGATGAACTCACACGGATAACTGCCGGATTTTCACGGATACTGCTATGCCACACACCGCCCTGACGGGCATCATCGTACAGAATGACCACTTGCTTTGATGTCTCGGCGGCGCGCTATTGCTTGCCCGAGGCAGTATCCGTGTAAATCCGGCAGTAATCCGCGTGAGTTCATCCGTGTCAGGCAGTTGTGCGCTTCCGCACTTCCGCACTTCCGCACTTCCGCACTCACGGAACCAGCGGAGGAACCACTGGCGCCGGCGGAAAACCAATCGACTCACCCGGTGGCAACTTCCGCGTACGGCTGTACTCCGAGCGTGCCTGCGCGAACTTGTCCGCCCGTGACTGCCACAGCTGCGCCGCGAGATCGAATTTCACCGTCACGTTGCCGAGCCAATACGGACGATTCTCGCGTCGCCACGCGGCCTCGTACAATTCCTTCGTGAGCGTGTACCCGTCGCGGAGATCCTGCAGACGTCCGTTGATGCCCGAGATATCGCTCAACTCGCGATTCGTGTCCCGGCGGCTGGTGTCGGCAGCGTTCGAATAGGAGCGACGCACATCGTCGGCGAACTGGAACTTCATTCCTATGAGATCGAACCGACGCGCACCGAGCTCGAGTGCGGCAAGCGCGTCAGAGTTCACGACTGGTCCAGCAGCGCGAAGCTGCCCGACGTAGACGAGCGCCGACTCCGCAGCCACGCGCACATCGTGCGACAGCGGGCGAATCTGCTCCGACGAGATCAGCCCATCGGCGCTGAACGGATCTCGCCAGAACAAGGCGTCGCTGCCTTCGCCGAGTCGTGCACGCTGGAGCGACGCATGCGCCGCCATCAGCAACCGCTCCGCGGCGTCGACGCGGCCCGTCGTATCGCGATAGAACGCTCGGCCGAATGACTTCTGGAAGTTCTCGATGCTGCTCTCGCCCGCCTGCCAACCCGCTGCGGCGCCGAAGAGCACACCGGCCCACGTCTGGTTGAACAGCGCCTCGCCGTCGTCATCCCAACTCGTGTTGAGCACGCCCGTGGCACCGAGTCGCTGTCCGTCGCGCACGAAGTTGCGGATGTTGATGAAGGCGGTGTTGTAGTTGGGATAGACGCGATTCCAGTTGCTCACACCAGGCGCGACCCACGTCTCGAAGCCAGCCTGCGTGAAGGGCGTGATCATCTTGTCGTAGCTCGCACCCGGTCCGTAGTCCCACGGCACCGCGACCATCTCCTTCGGCAACGTCTTCACGAGGTCGGGGTGATTGCCGGCGATGTCGCCCCAGAACAGGTACTTCTTGCCCGGCTTCCGGATCGACTTCACGATGTCCGAGAGGAAGCCGAGGTACACGGGGCCGATGCTGTCGCGCTTGACGCGTTCGGCCGTCTGTCCGCGGCCGAGCTCGAAAGTCTCGTCAGCGCCGATGTGCACGTACTTGCTCGGGAACAGCGAATCGATCTCGGCGAACCACTGCTTGATGATCGACATCGAGCCCGGCTGGCCTGGCGCGAGCACGTGTCCACGTGGCGTCTCTGCGAGCTGCGCGTAGAGCTCGTACTTGAGCACGTGATGCAGGTGTCCGAACGCCTCCTGCTCCGGCACGACGTCGATGTGATAGCGCCGCGCGTAGCTCACCAACTCGGCGATCTCCTCGCGAGTGATTCCGCCTCCCGGCGGTGCGGAGAGCGGGGTGGAACGGTAGGCGAGCGTGTGCTCGAAGTACGGCGAATACGTGTTGATCTTGTAGGCGGCGAACGTGCGGAGCTGCCGCTTCATGTAGTCGAGTGTCGGTACTGGGCCGCGCGAGAGGTCGTCATGCAGACCTCTGTGTGCCATGGCTGGCCAGTCGCGCACCGAAGCCATGGTCAGCGTCGCCGTCCTTCCCGTGCCAACGACGAGCTGCTTGACCGTCTGGGCGCCATAGAAGACGCCACTCGCCGTGGCGGCGACGACGGTGATCATCGTGCCGTCAGGTATGATGACGTAACCTTCGTCGCGCATGGGTTGGTCGAAGGCCAAGTGCTTGTTCGCGAGCAGGTTCCTGCCCGCCGCGGACGACGAGCGGAGGAGGACGACGCGAGCGCTGCCCGTTCCAGACGCAATGGGAACGCCGGCGTCCCGCAGGGCGTCGCGGAGATCGCGGGCCGCGAAGGCGTCCTCGGAGTCGGAGGGAACCGCCACCTCGATCCCGCGAGTCAGTGTGATCTCGCGCTCTGCGCGTGCCTCGCGCGGTTGCGGAACGAGGAGCAGGGGTCGTTGCGCGGACAGCTGGCTGGGAACCGCGAAGAGTGCAGCGAGAGCGACCGGCAGCAATTGGCGACGCATGGGGCTCCTGATTGTTTGCCTCACGGAGGGCTCGACAGTCGGTAAATTGCCGAGGCCGTCGTCGGCATCGAGGAGAGAAGGGAGGAATGGTCGTATTCTAGCGCTCATCCTGCAATCCGCCGCACCTGCGCTACGTCACCTCAACGAGATGACGTGGCTCGAGAAGCTGTGGAAATACACCGCGCTCGGCGCGTCGAGCATCGTCTTCGAGGAAGCGAACCCCATTTTCGGTGGGATCGCGGCCCGTCACGGACGTGCTGGCATGCTCGGGGTGGTCGTCGCGGTGGCGCTCGGTAGCTGGGCCGCCTCGATTGCCCTCTACTATGTAGGCCGCTGGCGGATTGACTGGGTCCATGCGCGGTGGCCGAACAAGCGCCGGCTGCTCGACGGCGCGCTGGCGATCGTCGAACGACATCCGTGGCGCTCGTCACTCGCGGTACGGTTCGCCTACGGCCTGAGACTTCCGCTGCCCATCGCCTGCGGTGCGGCGCGCGTGCCGATAAGCCTCTACGCGATCGGCAGCGGCATCAGCAGCTGGCTCTGGTCGCTCGGCTTTGCCTACCTCGGGCTCGCCTTTGGCGGCGCGGCGATTCGGCTACTGCACTTCACGCACATGCTCGAGGTGCGTCTTGGCTTCGTCGCACTGGTGCTGGTCATCGCGCTCTTCTTCGTCGTTCGCCGGCGACGCGTCGCCAATCGCACGGCAAGGATTCTCACCGCTGAGAACATCGCGATCATGACGACTGCCGAGCGCGAAGCGCCGTCGCCGTGGCGGCGTGGCGTGGAGAAGCGCTGAGGTGGATCCAGAGGAATTTCGTCGCGCCGGATACGAGATGATCGACCGGATCGCGGACTATCGCAAGACAGTGGGCGAGCGCCCGGTGATGGCCCGCACGACGCCCGGCGAAATCAAGGCGAGTCTTCCGTCGTCGCCGCCACAGATGCCCGAGCCGTTCGACGCCGTTCTCCGCGACGTCGACGACATCATCGTTCCGGGAATCACACACTGGCAGCATCCGAGCTTCTTCGGATACTTCCCGTCGAACGGCGGACTCGCCAGCGTACTCGGCGACTTCCTGAGCACGGGACTCGGCATCATCGGTCTGTCGTGGCAATCGAGTCCCGCGCTGAGCGAGCTCGAAGAGGTGGTCACCGATTGGCTGCGACAGATGGTTGGGCTTTCGAGCGCGTGGAGCGGTGTCATACAGGATACCGCGTCATCGAGTACGCTCGTCGCGCTGCTGTGCGCTCGCGAACGGACGACCGACTACGCGCTCGCGCGCGGCGGACTGCAGGCAGAATCGAGCCCACTCGTCGTCTACGTTTCGTCGCACAGCCACAGCTCGGTGGAAAAGGCCGCACTGCTGGCCGGCATCGGTCGCGACAACCTGCGCTTCATCGACGTCGACGATCACTTCGCGATGAAGCCCGACGCGCTCGAGGCTGCGATCCTGGCCGATGTTGCCGCAGGTCGCCGTCCGTGCGCGATCGTCGCGACGACGGGTACGACGACCACTACTGCGCTCGATCCGGTTGCGGCAATCGCGGACCTTGCGAAGACGCACGGTGTGTGGCTGCACGTCGACGCGGCGATGGCCGGCTCCGCGATGATCCTTCCGGAGTGCCGATGGATGTGGGACGGCGTCGAAGGCGCGGACTCGATCGTGCTCAATGCCCACAAGTGGCTCGGCGCCGCCTTCGATTGCTCCGTGTACTACGTTCGCGACTCCGCGCACCTGGTGCGCGTGATGTCGACCAATCCGAGCTATCTGCAGTCGGCGGTCGATGCGAAGGTGAAGAATCTCCGGGACTGGGGCATTCCGCTCGGTCGCCGCTTTCGCG